>JBLINP010000072.1:0-16279 GCA_047639415.1 Planctomycetota bacterium
ACTACCCGTCGCCCCTAGAGGTTATGGAGTCTCCCTGGATTCAGTGGTGTGTCTTTCTCCCGCGCGAAATCGACCTCCCTGAATTTGAGGACATCAAAACGGCGGGCTGCCAAGCGCTCGATGCACTTGGCATGGTCACGGGACTGTCTCACATGGAGTGGTTTCGTCGAACGGACGGAAGTCTCGCCATCAGCGAAGTTGGAGCTCGTCCTCCCGGCGCACAATTTACGACCTTGCTCTCGTACGCCCACAACATCGACTTCTATGAGGCCTGGGCACAACTTGTCATTCACGAAGAGTTTCAAGCGCCCGAGCGTAAGTTCGCTTGCGGTGCCGTTTTCTTGCGCGGCCAAGGAAGTGGTCAAGTGGTGAGTGTGCACGGAATGGAAGAGGTAGAGCGGGAATTGAAGGATTTGATCGTGGAAGCGAAAATCCCGAAGGTGGGCTCCCCTCAGGCATCCAGTTACGAGGGTGAGGGCTACATAATCCTGCGGCATCCCGATAGCGAAGTTGTCAAAGCGGGTCTTCGTAAGCTTCTGAAGTTGGTGAGAATTCACCTCGGGGATCCCACAGCGGTGTCGAACGCCGATTCCCAAACGGGTAGTACTGCATCATGAATGTCTTAATGATTTCCCCGAGCTTCCCGGAAGACTTGGCTTTCTTTACGCGCGGATTGGCGCAGACCGGCGCTCGCGTTTTTGGTGTAGGCGATCAGCCTTTGCGCGCGATGCACGAAGATGCGCAACAAGGACTAACGGACTACCTGCAGGTGGCTTCGCTTTGGCAAGAAGAAGCCGTTGTCGATCAAATCAAAGAATGGTTACGCGGCAGGCAAATCCATCGGGTCGAATGCCTTTGGGAACCAGGCGTTGTTTTGGCGGCAAAGCTGCGTGCAGCATTGGGAGCGCCCGGACTCAACGTGAAGCAGGCTGACGCTTTTCGTGACAAAGATCGCATGAAGGCAGTCTTGGACGAAGCTGGCGTTCGAACACCGCGACACGCTCGTGCGAGTACATCCGAACAAATTCGCGAATACTCTGCGGAGATCGGTTATCCGCTGATCATCAAGCCCATCGATGGTGCCGGTTCTGCCGACACTTATCCGGTGCGTTCAGATGAGGATCTCGAGGAAGCCTTGTCGCTGATCGGGCACGTGCCCGAAGTCAGTGTCGAAGAGTTCATCGAGGGCCGGGAATTTACCTACGACACGTTGTGCTCGAATGGCGACATGCTCTTTGACAACATCTCTTGGTATCGTCCCAAACCCCTAACGGCGCGCTTGAATCCATGGATTAGCCCACAAGCGGTTTCACTGCGAGACACCGATTGCGAGGAGTATCAGAAGGGCCGCGAGCTAGGGCTGTCGGTGCTAAAGGCCCTCAACTTCGAATCCGGTATCACCCATATGGAGTGGTTTTTGACTCCCGATGGCGAGGCCGTTTTCGGCGAAATTGGAGCCCGTGCTCCGGGCGGTCGTTTGACGCACGTGATGAACTACTCGTGTGATCTCGACTTGTTTCACGCCTGGGGGGAAGCTGTTGCGTTGGGCCGCATCTCGGCGGACACGTCAAAGAAGTACAACGCCTCGGTGATTTTTAAGCGCGCTGTTGGAGGCGGACGAATTACCGCTCACGAAGGCTTGAGCAGTTTGCTCAGTCGTTATGGCGAGCACGTGGCTCATATCGATTTGAACCCGATTGGTTCGCCGGTTCGCGATTACAAAAAGGTAGTGACGGGCGACGGTTGGATCGTCGTGCGCCACCCCAACTTGGAGGCGACGCTTGAGTTGTCCGAAGCTTTCGCGAACGAATTGAGGATTGTTGCAGAATGAGTTTCGAACGTGAGATTGTTCTTTTAGGGCCGCAGAGATTGAAGCCCATTTTGGCGCAGACTTTGGCGGCCAGAAAAATCACGGGACCGATCGCGCTTGTCACAGCGGGTTGGGAGGAGCGTGAGAGTGAAGATCGGGAACTTGCCGAACACGTTGGGATGGACGTTCGCAATTTGGCGGTATACGCGCGGGTTGAAGATGTTTTTCGTCGCGACCCAGAGTTGTATCAAGGCATGCTCAATCGGCACGACACGCTGCGCAAAATTCAGTCGTTTTATCGACTGCGACTCGCTGGAGCGCTCGATTCGGCGAGAACGCTTCTCGCTCGTGAGGATGTTGATCTAGAGTTACTTGGGCCACAGCGCACTGCGGCGATCGAAACGGTTCGCAGTCTTGACGCTGAACACCTTGGACGAGTCCTCGATGTTCATGCCGAATTCGAAGACAAATGGAAGCCCGAACAGCGCGAGGCTGTCGCTCGTCACCGCAGCGAACTCGCCGCTGAGATGGACGGAAGCCAAGCGCTCTGTATTGCGGGTGGACACGTCGCAATTCTGCTGAACCGGATGCGCCTACTGGATGTATGCGGCTTATCTGGTGATTTGCCCATCATCGCGTGGTCCGCTGGCGCAATGGTGCTCGGCGATCGCATCGTATTATTTCACGACAGTCCGCCGCAGGGCCCCGGCGACGCGGAAGTCCTTGAGGCCGGCTTCGGATTGTGCCAACAGGTTGTTCCGCTCCCTCACGCATCACGCCGATTGCGTTTGAAGGACAATACGCGCGTAGCGCTCTTCGCTCGTCGTTTCGGACCGGCGACGTGCGTCGTACTCGACGATCTCTCGGTGGTTACGTTTTCTGCTGGTGAGTTGCAGGGCAAACCTGGCGTGAAACTATTGTCCGAAACGGGCATCGTTGAAGAAGCGAGCGCGGCATGATGATCACAGTCGGCGATCTTCGTAAATCCCTTGATTTCGATCGCGTCTCGTTGGAAGCCTTCGCAAGCGATAACGTTTTTCCCGTCGTGGACGGGGACGAGGCAACCTTTCTCTATCGCGGTGCAGCGCAAGAAGTATTGCTTCGACATTGGATCTTTGGACTTTCTTCAACACAGGCATTCGAGCGCATTCCGGGAACGGATTTTTGGACGCTGACCATGGACGTGCCCGCTTGCTCGCGGGTGGAGTACAAACTCGAAATCGTCGAGGGTGAGCAGCGGCGGTTGATTCGCGATCCGCTCAATCCTCACACGGCTCACGATCCCTACGGCGCCAATTCGGTTGTGCATGGCACGGGCTATGAAATTCCCGAATGGGTTCTGCCCGACGACGACGCTCGGCCGGGCGAAATTGTTGAACACCGCATCGGAAGCGAAGTGTTTGGCGAGCCGCGAGACTTCCAGGTCTACTTGCCGGCGCGTTATCGTGAAACCCGACGCTACCCTTTGTTGGTGATGCACGACGGTGAGGATTTCGTTCGATTCGCCGGATTGAAGCTCGTTCTCGACAACCTGATTCATCGTCAGGAGATTCCGCCGATGGTCGTGGCGCTCACTCAGTCCCCGAAGCGTCTGGAAGAGTATGCGGCGAATGAGAAACAGGGACGCTTTCTGGTTGAGGAGTTGGTGCCCGCGCTCGAAGAAAAATACGCGCTGGTCGGAACGCCTGCAGCCCGTGGACTCGCGGGTGCTTCTTTCGGCGCGGTTGCGTCGCTCTCGGCGGCTTGGAATCACCCGGGCTTCTTCTCATCCTTACTGCTGCAGTCGGGATCCTTCGCGTTTACCGACATCGGCAATGAACACGATCGCGGTCCGATGTTCGACCCGATTGTTAAGTTCGTAAATGCGTTTCGAGAGAACCCCGGTAAGCCGGTGGACAAGGTCTGCGTGAGTTGCGGAACCTACGAGTCGCTGATTTATTACAACCGTTCCATGGTTCCGCTGCTTGAGCGGACTGGAATGGACGTGCGTTACATTGAAGCCCGTGATGGACATAACTGGGACAACTGGCGTGATCGCATGCGCGAAGCGTTGTCCTGGCTGTTCCCGGGTCCGTTATGGATGGTCTATGAGTAAGGTGGAGGAATAAGCTTTGGCGAAAGTTAAGAAGCGCATCGGGTTATCACTCGGTGCCGACCTGTGTTGGCCATTTTGCTACGAAGAGATCATCAAGCGTCTCGATCTGGAATTGCCAATTGGCAAGAACAAGGTCACGTTTGAGATCGAGCGTGTGTCGATTGAGCCTCATCGTTTGCGCGATCCATCGCGCTACGACTTGGTGATGGATCGACTCACGTATTGGTATCGCACCAGTCGCGAGTGGATCAAAAAGATCGCGATCATGGACGACACTTACGTGCTCAATAGTCCATGGACCTTTCAGTCGATGGAGAAGCAAACCAGTTATTGCGCGATGATGCGACTGGGTATGCCGATCCCTGAAACCTGGTTGGTGCCGCCCAAAGATCACGAGGAGAATCCCGATCTTCAGCGAACTTTGGACCGCTATGCGCGTCTCTTTGATCTGGGTGATATTGGCGAAAAGATCGGTTATCCGCTGTTTATGAAACCCTACGACGGTGGGGCCTGGGTTGGCGTAACCAAGATCGATAATGCGGACCAATTGCGCGACGCTTATGACAAGAGCGGCCAGCACATCATGCATCTGCAAAAGGCCGTCGATCCCTACGACGTTTTTGTGCGTTGCCTCGGCATCGGTCCGCAAGTGCGAATTATGCGCTACGATCCGTCCGCGCCGCTCCACGATCGTTACGTCGTTGGCGAAAACGAATTGAGCGCCGAGACTTTGACGAGCCTGCGTGCATCGACATTGACCATCAACAGTTTCTTCGGCTGGGACTTCAACTCGTGTGAGTTGTTGCGTCACACCATAACAGATGTTTGGCATCCGATTGACTTCGCGAATGCGTGCCCCGACTCGCAGGTGACGTCGCTTCACTACCACTTCCCATGGTTGGTGATGGCCAAAGTGCGTTGGTCGCTGTTCTGTACGGCAACCAATCGCGAAATGAAGCTGAACCAGGACTGGAGGCCGTACTTCGAAATTGCCGATCGCGATATCAGCTTCGAGGAGAAGTTGGTGGAGTACGGCAAATTAGGCGAGGAGCACTTCGAGACTGCTAAGTTCGAAGAGTTCTGCGCGACGCATCTCGGTCACTTGGAAGAAATCGTTTGGGATTTCTTCGGCAGTGACGAAGCTCGAAACATCATTCGCGATAAAGTCGCTTCGATGTATCCCGAGCACGAGTGGGATGAGTTCACCGAGATGTTCTGGTCACGCGTTCAATTGTGGCGGACAAATCAAACCGAAGCGGCAAAATAGAACGCGGATAGGTACGAAGATGAAACAGAAGACGAATTGGTATTCCGAGCGACTTGGGCGAGACATAGACGTGGTGCGTTGGGGTACACACGGAACGCCATTGCTCTTGTTTCCGACGGCCGCGGGTGATGCGGAGGAATCCGAGCGTTTTCTGATGCTGGATGTGCTTGCACCTCTATTGGAGGAAGGGCGCATCAAGGTTTATTCGGTAGATAGCGTTGCTGGGGAGGTAATGTTCGAGAAGGACGCGAGCATCGAATACGTCACGAAGATGCAGACGCAGTTCCACAGCTTCATCCGAAATGAAGTGGTTCCGGCGATTCGGAAGGATTGCAACTCGGACGAAATTGAAATCGTCACGGCAGGTGCCTCGATCGGTGCTTTTCACGCGCTGGCCGTTCTTTGCCGTTATCCGGATGTGTTCAGTCAAGCGATTTGCATGAGCGGAACGTACGACTTGACCAAGTTCACCGAAGACCAAATGACGAGCGACTTCTACGAAGCCTCGCCGATTCACTTCTTAGGTCAAATGCCCGAAGGTGAGCATCTCGAGCAGTTGCGCAAGCGCTTCGTGCTTTTGACTCACGGCGATGGGCGTTGGGAAGAGCCGAAGCAATCCTGGAACATGGCCGAGGAGCTTGGATCGAAGGGCATTCCCAATCGCGTCGACGCCTGGGGCGAAGACTTTGATCACGACTGGCCGACCTGGCGCCAGATGCTTCCGAAGTATCTAGCGGAACTCGTTCCGATCCAGTAGTGGGGAAGGTAGTGGGGAAGGATGCGCCGGACCCGCGAGGTCCGACGGCAATCCGCCTGCTAGCTCTTGGCTTTCTCTATAAGGGGGCTGGCCACTGCCGACTCGCGCCCAAAGTCATAGCCGTGCGGGACTACAACGATACCTGACGGCGTGATTTTGAAACGCTTGGCATCAAGCTCAAGGTCGTAACCGATTTCGGTGCCATCGGGGATTTGGACCCACTTGTCGATGATGGCTCGGCGAATGCGGCAGTCCGCGCCGACCGTGACTCCGGTAAACAGAATTGAGCTATCGACGGTCGCGCGCTTTTCGACGCGCACTTGACCTGAAATGATGGAGCGTTTGATTTTAGCGCCAGAGATGACGGCACCGTGACAAAGTAAAGAGTCGAGTACTTCGGCGCGTAAGCCTTTACCTGCGGGATCACCGAAGACGGTCTTGGCCGGCGGTTCGTAGCGAGTGAAGGTGTAGATCGGCCAGTTCGAGTCGTAGAGGTTGAACTTGGGTTCTACGCGGCACAAATCGATGTTGGCCTCGTAATACGAATCCAGCGTTCCAATGTCGCGCCAGTAGGGTTCTGCCGCGTTACTCACGTCGACGTAGTTGTGCGCAAAGACTTTGGAATCTTCGATCATGCGCGGAATGATGTCCTTACCGAAGTCATGGCTCGATCCCTCACGCTCTGCATCGGCGCGTAGGACTTCGATCAGCTTGCTAGTTTCGAACATATAGATGCCCATTGAAGCGAGCGACCAGCCGGGGCGATCGGGCATGGACTTCGGCTCATCGGGCTTTTCTTGAAAGCCAACGACGCGCTGGTCCTGATCGACTTCGAAAACGCCAAAGCGCGAAGCTTCGGACGTGCGAACCGGAATTGCGCCGATGGTAAGCGCGGCACCGTTCTCCTCGTGCTCGATCAACATGCGACCGTAGTCCATCTTGTAGATGTGGTCGCCAGAGAGAATGAGGACGCGTTCGGGGCGTTCCTTCTCGAGTGTGTCGATGTTGTGGTAGATCGCGTCGGCCGTGCCTTGATACCACTTGCCCGATTGCAGGTGGTGAGGGGGGCGGACGCTGATGAACTGTCCTAATCGCCGCGGTAGGAAGTTCCACCCAAACCGAATGTGCTCTTCTAGTGAACGCGCTTGGTACTGGGTCAGTACGTAGATGCTGCGCAATCCAGAGTGGATGCAGTTCGTGAGCGTGAAATCGATGATTCGATACATGCCTCCAAACGGCACCGCAGGTTTGGCGCGGTCGCGGGTGAGCGGCATCAGCCTCTCGCCTTGTCCACCAGCTAGGATCAACGTGAGAGTGTTATTCAGGTCTTGAGTGTGCGGCATGCCTCAGATGATCTCATTCTTCGGGCTAAAAGAGCGCGTAAACCAAAGTGTACGGGAGCGACCCTAGGATGCCTTTTTACAGCGGATCGCGGTAGTGTCTCTATGCCTTCTATGGGTACAAGGCTGGCAACACTGCAATGAAAGGGGCTGACGATGACCGACGAACTCGGATGCGGTTGGAGCGAATCGGATTTACTAATTTTTGTTGGAGCTAAGTATCTCCATAGAAACTGTCATTCGAAGCCCCGCAGGGTGAATACAATCCTCGCAAGCAGGAAGCGCTGGATCCGTTCTTTGATGAACGCCACGCCTTATCCGCTCAAACTCATTTCTTAACCGTCATCCATTATGAATGCCGTTCGACTCACTGGAGTCACGAAGACCTACGGGTCTCATAAAGCCGTCGATTCGCTCGACCTCGCAATTCCGGAGGGGTCGGTCTACGGCTTCATTGGTCCGAATGGATCGGGCAAGACGACCACGATTCGGATGATCCTGCACATCATTCATCCCGATACGGGTGAGATTGAGGTGCTTGGAAAGCATGAGTCCCGCGCGTCCAACGATCGCATCGGGTACTTGCCGGAAGAACGCGGCATGTATAAGAAGATGACGGTCAAGCGTTTGCTGACCTACTACGGTTCGCTCAAGGGCATGACTGCTCGCGATGCGAAGCGTGCTGGAAGTGAATGGATGGAGCGGTTGGAACTGGGGGATTGGCTCGACAAGAAGATCGAGAGCTTGTCGAAAGGCATGGCGCAGAAGGTGCAGTTCATTAGCACCGTGATCTCCGCGCCCGAGTTAGTGATTCTGGACGAACCCTTCTCAGGGCTCGACCCGGTCAACTTGGAAGTCTTGCGCGAAGCAATTCTCGGACTGCGCGAGCAGGGCTCGACGGTCATTTTTTCTACCCACGACATGTCGATGGCCGAGCAGATGTGCGATTCAGTCTTCATGATCTTTCGCGGTAAGAAAGTGCTCGATGGAACGGTGGCCGAGATTCGCGCTCGTTATGGGGCCGATACGATTCGGTTAAAGGTCGCGGGTGGGCGAGAAGCGCTTAACGGCATCGATGGTATCGATCGAATCGTCGATATGGGACATATGCAAGAAGTGCGCTGCGTAGGGGATACGCAGGAGTTATTGCGAAGCTTGCTTGCAAAGACATCAGTTCATCATTTCGAAGAAGCGACGCCATCGCTGCACAATATTTTCGTTCGCATCGCTGGTCCCGAGTCAGAAGAGGTCGCTCATGTCTAAGATATTCACGATTGGTGCAACTGAGTATCTCAATGCGGTGCGAAGCAAAGCGTTTTTGATCGGCATCATTTTTATGCCGATCATGATGTCTGGCGGAATAATCGTTCAAGCGATTGTGGATGACACCGTCGATACCACTGAGCGCAACTTTGCGGTTCTCGACAAGACGGGGAAACTCTTCGAAGTGCTGGAATCCGCTGTTCAGAAGCGAAATGACAAGGCTTTTGAGTTAGTTGTCGCAGCTGTGGATGGGGAGCAGCCAGAGCGCAATCAGGTTCGGCCATTATTTCCGATCGAACGCTATAAACATGCTGAGGAAGAGACGCGTTCGGCGGAACTCGTTCTTTCGGAACGCGTACGTAACGGTGATCTCTTCGCCTTTGTCGTGATTGAGAAGAACGCCTTCGCGAGTAAGAGCAAGCCCAAGGATCTGATCGGATATTACTCAGGTTCTCCGTCCTACGGCGATTTGTCCCAGTGGGTCCGGTCCGAAATTCAAACGGAGGTCGAGCGAGTTCGACTTGAAAAGGAGGAACTAGACGCGGACGTTGTCGAAGCCATAACTCACCCAGTTCACTTCAACGAGTACGGTCTGATTAAAGAGAATGAGGAAGGCGGGGAATCCGATAAGAAGGAGGACAACAAGTTCGAGACCTTTGTGATCCCCTTTGCGTCCATGTTCTTGATGTTCGCGATGATCATGATGAGTGCACCGCAGTCATTGAACGTGGTCTTGGAAGAGAAGATGCAAAAGATCTCCGAGGTCTTGATTTCGGCTGTGACCCCCTTCGAATTGATGATGGGCAAGCTATTGGGGACCGTTTATCTCTCGATGACCCTGTCCTTTTTGTATTTGGGTGGGATCATGGCCGCGACGCATTACTTCGAAGTCGAGAACATGGTTCCGCTTCTCAACTACGGCTGGTTCTTATTGTTCCAGTTGATGGCGCTGGCAATCTTTAGCTCCATCTTTGCCGCCATCGGTGCCGCTTGTTCGGAGATGCGCGACGCCCAGAGTTTGATGACACCCGCGATGCTGATATTCGTGCTACCGATGTTTTTCTTGGGACCTGTGCTCGAATCGCCGCACGGAACCTTGGCGACGGTGCTGTCTTTATTCCCGCCTGCGACTCCCATGATCATGATGGTGCGCGTTTCAATCGCTCCGGGTCCGCCTGAGTGGCAACTAGCCTTGTCGGTCGTTTTGACAGCACTTTTCACAATCGGCTGCGTTTGGGCTGCGGGCAAAGTCTTCCGCATCGGTTTGCTCTCGACGGGACAAGCCCCGTCGATTCGCAAACTAATTGGCTGGGTCTTCTCGAAGTAGAAGAGCCAGTACGCGATCCGCGACGGAGGTCATCTCAACGATGCCCGTCGCGGGAGCGCCGCCGCAGTTGTCGAATCCCGCGCTGGACATAAAGACGGGTCCAGCGTCGGGCGTCGCGGGCAAACGCCCATGACTACCACGGACGAGTTCGGCATTGATCGGGATCACGTCCATCATGTAGCGCAGCCCGATGACTTTGCGCGCTAATCGATTGGCTATTCGAGCTTTGGGGAACTTGATAGACGGGTCGACGAATAGTTCGGCCGGGTCGTAGCCAGGCTTGCGATGAATGTCGACGGTGGGAGCGAAGTCGGGTGCTTGGGCGTCGCCCTGCCAGTAGTAATAGGTGAACCAAGCGCCGGCTTCGGCAACGGCAACAATGTCGCCGGCGTTGGCATGGTCGAGTCCTGCTGAAGCGCGGTCGTCGCAGCTAAGTAATTGGTCAATTCCGGATAGTGATTGCAACGCTTCGAGAGCTGCTTGTTTTGATGCGGAGCTTTTCGTGTAGATGTGCGCGACTTGATGATCGCTGACTGCGAAGGCTTCGGAAGCGAACGGATCGAGGTACTCGCCGAACGGACCCGGTCGTACTTTCAGTAGCCCCGCTTCGCGCAAGCAGCGATTGATGTGTATCGCTCGCGAAACCGGTTCGATGCCGTACTCGCTCACCACGATGGTTTCCGCGTCAAACTTATCGGCGGCGCTGACGAGTTCGCCAACCAGCCCGTCCACTTCGACGAGCGCGCGCTTGGATTGCGGTGCTTCTGGTCCGAAGCGCTGATGGTCGTAATCGAGATGCGGCAAGTAGACCATCGTCAATGACGGTTTGTGGCGCTCCATCGAAACGAGAGCGGCGTCGGTGATCCAGCGACTCGATGCGAGTCCGGCACGCGGTCCCCAGAAGTCGAAGAAGGGAAAGGCACCCAACGGGTCTTCCAACTCCTCGCGATAACTCGGCGGGGAGGTGTAGATCGAAAAGTCTTTGCGACCGTCAGCCGCGTAGAAGGGGCGTGGCGTAACGGACCAGTCGACCGCCGCTCCCATATTGAACCACCAAAACAATTTGGCGCAGGTGAACTTCGGGTCGAGAGCGCGGGCCTTCTCATACAGCTTCATCCCATCGACCAAAGCGTTCGATTGCTTCCAAAAGGCAATCTCTTGGGTTTTGGGGTCCATCCAACCATTGCCGACAACGCCGTGTTCGGTTGGGAGTTTTCCGGTCAGCATCGTCGCTTGGGCACTCATCGTGACCGCCGGCAGGATCGACGTCATCGGCGCGGATGCACCGCGTTTGGCCAGAGCGAAAAGGTTGGGCGTGGACTCGTCGATTTGTCGCGAGCTGAGTCCGACGACGTTGAGCAATAGCACGGGTTTCATGGGCGACGCGGTCACTTTGGTTCCTCGAAGTCTGATAGCATGCCGCGATGTCGTCCTGGTTGAAGAATGTCTTTTCGTTGTTCGGGTCCAAACCCGCTCTAATTCGTGGTGCCGGTAAGCTAGAGGAGGGCTTCGCGAAGAAAATCGTCTTCGGCGATCCCCTCGCTGGCCAGGGTGTCGAGGTGATTCTATGCCGAGTCGACGGCAAGTTGGAGGCGCTCGATGCCGCTTGTCCGCATGAAGACGGTCAAATCATCGAGGGACCGCTGCACGACGGAAAGTACGCGGTCTGCCCGCTGCACAACTTTTGGTTCAATCCCGCGAATGGCGATGCGATGAACACAGTATGTAAGCGCGCGAAGACCTACAAAGTTCGCGAGATCGATGGCGACTGCGAAATTTGGCTCTAAACGACCAGTCGAAAGAGCGCCCCTAACAACGAAGCCCTCGCAGAGTCAGGTGACTCGGCGAGGGCTTCGTGATTTATCGATGGGGCGATCTAAGAAGGCTCACACCCCGGCTCGTCTCGAACTCCCTTTACTCTGCCGAGAGACGGAAGCGCAGCGAATTTTCGTCCCAAGTGAAGGCCGAATAAATCGTGCCCTCGAAATAGCGACTCACGATGCTGGGTGAAGGCCACGGCGTTTTAGGGTTGATCGGGAATCCCTTGGGTGGCTTCCAACCGGTCATCATCGAGACCATGGGCAGCATGCGTGATGCGCTTTGCAAGCCTGCGATGATCGACTTGAGATTGTCCTGCGTTTCGTAGATCGAGAAGTTCGTCGCTTTGCGATTCTTCAGGATGGGGTCGGCGAAGCGTCCCTTGTCCATCACCGAGATGGAGCCTTCATCGAGCATGCGAATGGCTTCGGCTATGGGGGTCGGTTGCATGCCTATGAGCAAGCTACTTTCGGTAAAGGCCCAATGGATTCCGGCCATGCCGAAGTTGATGGACTTGATCTCATGCTCGTTGACAATTTTGGAACCGACCTCTTGCTGCCAAAACATTTCTACGAGGTTATCGACCGCGGTCTCAACTCGTGCGGAATCAAGGAGCCCGATCAAAGCGGCGCTGCCGTAACTAGCAACGGGGCTATCGCCCTTCACGGCTCCAAACATCGAACTCGCCATTCCGAACGAAGATTCGGAACTCGGAACCTCGACGGAAAAATTAGCCTGACCACCTGTTAGTTGATTTAAGAAGTCGCCTTCGATGTCGATGCCCATTGCCGCAACACCCTGAAGCGCTTGTTGAGCTTTGGCGAACTCGTCGGGTGCGAAGGAGTGCAGTAAATCGAGGGCCATATTGAATATGCCCTGATAGTCGAGATTGACCGTCGACAGACTCGAACTCTGTCTGGGAACTTGTTTGAGAAGGTCAACCGGGATACCTCCAAGCAAGTAGCGGAAGGAGGAGATCAATCCTTCCTTCGGCATAGAAAGAGCGATTTGGAAATCGAGTTGCTCGCCGTCTCCGATGCTGGCGCCGCCGTGCAACCACGTGATTTGACCAATTTCGTTGAGGATCGATTCCGGTACCGGTGACCCATGCAATTGACCGGAAGCTTTCAAACCATCCCAAAACGCGCCGATGTTGACGTGAAACTCAACATGCGGATCGAAGTCTTGAGCACCGCGCGCTTTCTTGAAGTCATCCGTCCCCAAGAGCCCACCATCTGTGTTATCGCCTGACCAACGGTCAACGACTTCCGTGATTGATTGACCGACAGCTTTGTCACTTTGCGAGCCCACGATGACAACGGCGTCGCCGAGTTCAGCGATTTTCACCGTGAAGGGTTCCTGAAGGTTCTTCCCACTGGCGGACATGATCTGGATGCCACCGTGTTCGGACCCGGAGAGGACGACTTCGCTTTTGAAGCGTTCGAGCAAGCCTCCGAGCAATTGATCAAAACCCGAGCGATCGTCGCCGAGCTCCAACATCAAACCGACGATTGGATTCTCAGGATTGTTGTCGACCAATTGAGTGAAGACGACAACCGACCCATTCAATGCAGACAGGAAAGCGGCTTCGTCAAATTCGCTTCCTAGGAGTTGGTCGAGGTTGAACTCTCTCGAAGCCTCCTCCATCAAATTCCCGGTGAAGTGCTCGATAAGCTTGGCGACCTCTTCGTCCTGACCAAATCGACAGAACGAGTTCTTGAGCGAGTTGCTTCGCCAGTCGTCAATGTTGCCGATCGCGAGAACGGCAACGGCATCTTTTGGGGTTAGCGTGAGCAGGTAATTTGAGTGAACTGGAGCCGGTTGACTAACAGTTGAGCCAATGGCGGTCAGGAGCAGGGTGAGCAGCATTCTGGTGTTCTCTGAATTGTGAAGCTGTGAGTCTCGGCGACGAGGGCCGAACGGGGGTGAGGGAGAGACTCGGCGGAGGGAGGTGGATGGACGATTCCGGACGCTTCTCTGTGACTAAGCGCGGCCTTGCGCGGCTCGTTCCGTATCATTTTTGATGCATTCGAAGAACCAGGCAACGTTTTGCGGACGGCCTCCGGTCAGTCGGGCGTTCTCGCGCGACTAACAGGGAAGAAAATACAGTCATGACTAGCTCAGAGGATCGACCAAAACTCCATTTCGAGCACACTGAGCGCATTCGCTGGGTCGATCTTGACGCTGCCGGCGTCTTGAATAATGCGGTCTACCTCACTCTTTTAGAGCAGGCTCGTTTTGCCTACTTTGGGTCCCTAGGCCTAGTTGAAGGCCATCAGTTCCCCTTTTTGCTGGGCGACACCCACGTTCGATACCTCCACCCGGGGCAAGCTGGGAGCCTGGCCACGATTCGATGCGGGGTCGTTCGTTTGGGCAACAAGAGCTTCGATATGGAGTACGAAGTGTTTCAAGACGAGGTCCTGCTTGCTCGTGCGGAAGCGACGTTGGTGTGGGTGAACGAAAATTTGGAGAGCGTGGCGATTCCCGCTGAAGCTCGGACGTTGATCGAGCCCATCTGAATGCCTTTACCGAACTGACTGGCATCCGTGTTGTTCACTCGGAGCTAAGTCCTAAGGGGGTAAAGGGCTGCCATCGTTCAGGTGGCGGGTGGGGCCTCAAACGGCGAATGGGCTCGTAAGTGGTTGGTTGGTAGGCGGTTAGCTCGCCGCATCAACACCAATGCCGGTCAGTTCCGTGGTCCTATTTGGATTGGGTGGTTCGGGGCGGGCAGGCAGTCGATCGAGAAGTGCTGCCGGCGGGGATCGGGACGCGATGCAGCTCAGTTGCGATTACTCGTTTCCGTAAAGAGGTTTACGGGCGGTGGTCGATTCGCTCTCCGCCCCTCGTTCAGTTCTCTAACACAGATCGAGGAGAATATAGATGCGTGACAGCCGACGACAACGATCTTGGTCGTATTACCGAGGTAGTTGTTATCTCGGGCACCGGCAGAGCCCTCAGTCCGGACTGGGGAATTGGAGAAGACGTCATGAGTCGACAGCATCATCTCGGCGAACTGCAACTCGCAATTATGCGGGTGCTTTGGGAGCACGGCGAAGCAACGGTGGCCAGTGTCCATCGGGACTTGGAGGAGCAGCGTGCGCTGACGACGATCGCGACGATGCTTTCCAAGATGGAGAAGAAGGGCATCGTCGTTCATCGCGAAGAGGGACGGCAGTTCGTTTACCGAACCACCGTGAGCGAAGCCGAGGTGCAGAAGACAATGGTCGCCTCGCTCACCGAGAAATTGTTCGAAGGCGACGTGACCGCGCTGGTCAGTCACCTTTTGACGAGTCAAGAAATTGACGTCACGAAACTCGAGCGTTTGCAGGGAATGATTGAACAGCGTCGCCGATTGGAGGATTGATATGAGCAATATCGAAATTTGGTCCGTGGACGCCGACTGGATGATGACGGCTTTGGCATGGTTGATGACCTATGCCCTGCACAGCACGGTTTTGCTGGGAGGGGCCTGGCTCCTGTTCAAGATCGCATCCGGAACTCCAGAGCGAATCCGAGATGGCTTGTGGAAGTTGGCCATGATCGGCGGAGTTGTGACGGCGACCACTCAAGTTGGAATGGGAGTGAAGCCATTTGGTGGTCGGTTGTTCCTGCTGACTAGCGAGGAGCAGGTCGTCCCCGATCAGGAACAGATTGTGGCTCCGACAACCGCTTTGCCACCGATTGAAGTGGTCGGACCCAACGAGTTCGTGCCCGCACCCGAGACCAAGTTACGGGAGTCATTGACTCCGAGGCAGAGTACGCCCGAGTTGAAATCGAGTGGGCAAACCAAACGAGACTCCTTTCCGAGTCACTTAGTTGAGAACGATGTTCAGCGCTCACCCCGGTGGATTAATGATCGACGAGTGCCCAAACCGACGGGTATAAAGAGAAAACCTGCTCGCATCAGGGGTTTGGATGAGAGCACTGAAGCTACGGGTTCGTCTCCGGAACCGAAACGACTGGTCGCACCACCGGCTACTGTTTCGGAACCGAACCGATTCGATTTCGTGTCTTCGCCCAACGACAGCAGCCTTGCTAGCGTGAGGAGTGCGGCTAAATCGGCGAAGGACTCGAACCCGACCGAAGCGGAAGTCACGGCTTCGCCATGGTTGCTCTTGCCCTGGTTGGTAGGAATCGTTTTGGCTGGCAGCGTCGTGACGATTGCGCTCATTCAATTGAAGAAAGCGCTGAGTCGACGTCGCCCATTGGTCGAAGGGCCGGTCGCGGAGCTATTCGCGAATTTGCTTCGTCGTTCCGGAGTCAAACGCCCGATCCGTCTATCGATTAGTAGTGAGCTCGATGCGCCAATCACCTTCGGAGTTTGGTTCGCAGAAATAAGCATTCCGGAACGTGCGCTGACGGAACTCGACTCCGAGCAACAAGAAGCCATGTTGGCTCACGAAATAGCTCACTTAAACGGGGGAGTTGGGAGTTGGGGGGGGAGTGTGAAGTTTGGGAGGAGGGCGCGGGGTTGGTCCGGACCGGGCACCTTGGTAACAATGGTGTCCGGGCACCTGGGTAACACTTTGCCGTAGCCGTGTGGTGTCGGGGTGTCACGCTTGCCGGATGCCCTGGCAAGATACCAACACCGTGAATGAACGA
>JBLINP010000073.1:0-16264 GCA_047639415.1 Planctomycetota bacterium
AAGTTGCAAGAGGTGGGGGCGATCAACGCTGCGTTGGTGAGCTTCTCCAGTAGTTCACGGTCGACGGGATCGGTTTTGTAGCGCCGCACGGACCTACGTCCGTAGATGATCTCCCAAAAGTCCACCAAGGGAAGATCAGCGGCTCGCTCGACGCCACCATAGGCGTTGGGGGCGGGCGAAGGGGATTTGGGACGGTCGTTCATCTGTCGGTCGAAGTATACGTACACGAAGGTGGGGTCTGCCGCTGGAAATCGCTAGGTCGCCTGAAGTAGTTTGCGGGCGGCGCCGTCATTTGCCCGATAGGGTTCGGCAGGCGCACGTAGCCCGCGACCACGATTCCGTTCGCTTTTCTGATCCGGCAGAAACACTTGCGACGCAGCTCAGCCCACCAATTTCCGCGTCAATTCCATGAATTCGATTCCCACCCGCCTGACGATTCTGATCGCTTGCTGCATCTTCACTTCGGGCGCGGCGAGCCTGGGACTGGAGGTCGTTTGGTCTCGGTTACTGCGCCTCGTCTTCGGATCGACGACACTCGCCATCACGACCATTCTCGTGGCCTATATGGCCGGTTTAGGAATTGGCGGATTGATCGGTGGCAAGTTGGCGGGGCGATTCAAAAATGGAATTCGTGCCTACGGCTACATGGAAATCGCCGTCGGAATTTACGCTTTCGGCGTTCCGGCAATTCTAGGTCTCTACCCGCAGCTCAATCAAAGCATGCTCGCGCCGCTCGGCTTCTGGCCAGCAGCCTTCGTTCGCTTTGGCCTGGTCCTCGTGCTTCTATTGTTGCCCACTTTCCTGATGGGAGCGACCTTGCCTGTACTGGTTGCAACCTTGGTGCGCGAGCGCAGTGACTTGGGGCAACGCACGGCATTGCTCTACGGCGTCAATACCCTGGGTGCGGTTGTCGGAGTCCTGGCAGTTACGTTCATTTCGTTCAGTCGCATCGGCGTTCAGGGAACCAACACCCTGGCTGCGAGCCTGGACATTGCGGTTGGACTGATTGCCGTGTTCTTGATTGCTCCAAAGTTATCGAGTTCGACGAATCCAGCTGAGACCGAACAAGCCGCACAGGCGCCAACCGTATCAACCGGTCGACGTTGGAGCCCGGCGCTGATTGCCTATGGTTTCGTCGGCTTCACTGCACTGAGCTACGAGGTAGCGTGGACGCGCGCCTTCGCAATGGTGCTGGGCTCGTCGACGTATGCCTTCGCTACCATGCTCGCGGGGTTCTTAGCAGGCATCGCTCTCGGAGCGTTGATCATCCAACGCCTACTTCATCGAATTGAAAAGCCGATCGCCTTCTTCGCCGGCGGCTTGGTCTTGCTCGGATTGTCATCGCTTGGCGTGCTCTTCGTTTTCAGATTCATTCCCGACGCATTCTTGCACGTCTTCGCAGACGTCGGAATTACCGGTGAATCCCTGGTTTGGTTGGGATTGATCGTTTCCTTTGTCGTGATGCTCGCGCCTACTTTAGTTCTGGGCGCTTTGTTTCCGTTGTTGGTCCGTATCGTCGGAGACGATCGCGGCAGCGGCTCGGCTGTAGGTGACGTTTACTTCGTCAACACGATTGGCTCGGCCCTAGGCGCATTTACAGCGGGCTTCATTGCAATTCCATTCCTCGGTCTCGAGGGCACGATGGTTTCTGCAATAACGCTCAACTTCGTCACGGCTGCCGCAGTGCTTTGGTTCTATCGAACGCAAGGATCCGGTGCGTTCAAATTTGCATCGCTTGCAACAGGCCTGACGGCAGTCGCCGTCTTCGTCTTTCCTCCCGAACTGAACACCGAAAAGTTGGCTTTGGGCGTGTACTATCGAGCGAAATCCCAACTCGATTTCGGTCTAGAAGTGATCCCGATGAAGGGCGCCGTTGCCGCCCGCACACTCTTTTACGAAGAGGGCATCAATTGCACCGTTTCGGTTCACCGCACTGCGGGTGGAATCGAGGAGGGCGGCATTAGCATGCGTATCAACGGAAAAACGGATGCTTCATTGCTCGATCAATCGACGCAGATTTTGAGCGGGCACTTGCCGTATCTCTTCGGTGGCCAACCGGGCGATGCGATGGTGATTGGATTTGCGTCGGGCGTCACTACAGGAGCGGTCTGTCTCTACGAACAAAACAGTGTTGACGTCATCGAAATCGAAAGTGCCGTTGTGAATGCCTCGCATGCGTTTGACGATTACAACCACCGGCCGCTCGAGCGCGAGGAAGTCAATCTCGTGCTTGACGACGGTCGTACGTTCTTAAGCTACACCGACAAGCAGTACGACGTGATCATCTCGGAACCATCCAATCCTTGGATCTCCGGCTGCTCGAACCTGTTCACGTCAGAGTTCTTTGTGGCTGTCGATGCAAAGCTCAAGCCCGAGGGGCGATTGCTTCAGTGGGTGCAGCTTTACGGAATCGACGAAACCGGTCTGAAATCGATTTTGGCTGCGCTATTCGAGTCTTTCGACTATGCGTACGGATTCCTCTCGAATGCCGGAAGCACGGACTTGATGCTGATCGCCACCAACCAGCCGATTGAGTTCGATCAACTGGTGGAATGGGAGAGCTTGCCGCTCGCCGTGCAAAAGGACCTCTCGCGCCTCGGCATTTCGTCGACGGCTGATTTTTGGAGTCTCCTGTTTTTCGATTCCGAGGTGTTGCGGAAACTGGCGTTGGAAGCCACGGTGGTAAACACCGACGATTCGATGTTCGTAGAGCTCGATGCTCCTTGGCATTTGTATGACGATCGACTCGGTTCGCCTGCGATACTCGATGATCTTTTGCTGCCGCTCTCTAGTGGTATCGGCCCGATCATCATGGGGGCGTCCGACCGACCCCGTGATCTACTGCTGGAAGAATTGGCCGTTGCCTATACGGAACAGCGCCATTATCCACCCTTATCACGAACCGTTGAAAAGGCTTTTGCGCCAGAAGCCAAACCCGAGTTTGGTCTGGTGCTCGCTGCCTACAATATTTTCAATTCGGGTGGCGATCCGACGGAAGCTCTGGCGCTTCTCAATCAGGCGGTGAAGGCTGCGCCGGAAGAGTTTTTCCCACGGTACATGCGAGGCACATTGTCGTTTGAAGTCGAACAGTACGCGATGGCTCTACCCGATCTCGAACGCGCACTGTTGCTGCGTCCTAATCATCTTCCTGGGCAGTATTCTAGAATGCAGTGCCTGACAGCACTTGGGCGCATGGATGAGGCGGCAGCCTTTGCCAAGGGATTGTTGAACTCTCCGCTCCGGGAACTTGAGTGGGGTTTAGTCGCCGAATCGAGTTTCTTCGCCTATCGAGCTGGTGATAAAGATCTGGCTATCGAGCAAATGTTGGATTACTTGGAGCTCAAACCCTACTCGCCAAAAGAATGGCAAATCGTGAGCGGTTGGCTGGCTGACGCTGGACGGGTGACAGAACAGCGTGAGGCGGCGGAGAACGCTGAGTTGGCTTATCGCAATCAGGTACGGAGGTACCGGTGGATTGCGCTCTGGCACGAGCGGTTCGGGAATGTGTCGGATGCACTGCCCGCACTGGAAGAAGCTCTACGCCTCGATCCAGAGAACGACGCGGCGCAAGCCGATCTCACACGTATGCAAGCTGGGATGTGAGCTACCGTGCTGTTCAAACTCGAATATTCGAATCAGGTGAAGTTCAGAGTCGAAATTTTTCGGACGCGAGCTTTAATCCCCCTTTAACGTCATGCGGCATTCTAGGTGCCTAAACCGAGGTTTCCGGTTTTCTCTCCACGACCTTCTACTAAACCGCCCAGCTAATATGGGGCGGGCGTCAGGTTCGGGGTAAGCTTCTAGGTGGCTGGCTGGGAATTGCACTCAAGCGAGCTTCCAATCACGGGGCCGAATTCAGGAATTTTCGGATCCCCGATCGCCGTCCTACAGCTCCAGCGCCGTTTCTGCTCCATCGATCGTTCTCTAGATGACCACTGAGATTTCATTTCCGCCGCGCGATATTAAGCCACTGAAACCCGGTGATCGCGTCTTGATTGTCGGGGGCGGCCCCGCTGGCCTAACCGCCGCGTACATGCTTCAGAAGGCAGGCGCGCAGGTGACCGTGCTCGAAGGCACGGACATGGTGGGCGGTATTTCGCAAACCGCGCAGTACAAGGGCTACCGTTTCGACATCGGTGGCCACCGCTTCTTCACCAAAATCCAGCCGGTGATCGACCTCTGGGACGAGGTGCTGGGCGACCAGTTCATCAGCGTGCCGCGCATGTCGCGCATCCTCTACGACGGCAACTTCTTCGACTACCCGCTGAAGGCCAAGAACGCGCTATCCGGGCTTGGAATCTTCAACGCGATCGCGATTGTACTCTCGTATGTCAAGGTTCAAATTTGGCCGAACAAGGTCGAAGAGAACTTCGAGCAGTGGGTCACCAATCGATTCGGGAAGCGTCTCTACGAGATTTTCTTCAAGACCTACACCGAAAAGGTTTGGGGAATCGAGTGCACCGAAATTCGAGCGGAATGGGCGGCCCAGCGCATTCAAAACCTGTCACTTGGCAAGGCGATTCTCAACGCGGCCTCGCTGAACAAACGCTCGACGAAGATTAAGAGTCTGATCGATGAATTCCGCTATCCGCGACTAGGCCCTGGCCAGATGTGGGAGCTCACCCGCGATCGATTGATCGAGATGGGTGGCAAAATCGTCATGGAGACCAAAGTGCATACGCACGAGATGGAGAATGGGGAGGTCACTGCGGTGATCGCCAATGGTCCCGATGGCGAACAGCGCTTTGAAGCCGAGCATTTCATCTCCAGCATGCCGGTGCGTAGTTTGGTTCGATCGCTGAAAACCGACATGCCAGTGGAAGCGAACAAAGCTGGCGAAGGCCTGCGCTACCGCGATTTCTTAGTCGTGACCCTGATCATCGACGCCCAAGATGTATTCCCGGACAACTGGATTTACATCCATACGCCGGGCGTCAAAGTCGGCCGCATTCAAAACTTCAATAACTGGAGTATGGACATGGTGCCCGACAAGAAACGGACCTGCGTCGGCATGGAGTACTTCTGCTTCGAAGGCGACGGTCTCTGGACCAGTAGTGACGAAGCTTTGATCGAGTTGGGCAAAGACGAAATTTCGAAACTTGGCCTAGTCAAGCGCGAGCAGATAGTGGACGGCGCTGTCGTCCGCATGCCCAAGGCTTACCCGATCTACGACGCCGCTTACCGCGATCATTTGGACAAGGTTCGCGAGCACCTTGATCCGATTCCGAACCTTCACTTGGTCGGTCGCAACGGATTGCACAAGTACAACAACCAAGATCACTCGATGTTGACGTCGATGATGGTGGTTTGGAATATGCAGGGCGCCAAGCACGATATTTGGGAAGTCAATACGGATTTCGAGTATCACGAAGAGCAAAAGTTGGAGCCGAATGCTGCTGGCAATGACGAGCCTTCGACTGAGGATGCTCAAGAGAAGGCTCGGCAAGAATCCGCGGCCAGTTCTGGCGGCGCTTCGGCGCAGTAACTCGCCGAAAGTGAACCAAGAGTCTTGTTGACGGTTGGCGATGTGAGGAGGCTAACCTCCCGATCGGGTTCGAATACGGTTCGTAACCCGGAGCCATCGCGATGAAACCACTCCGTTTCTGTCACATCACCACTTTCTATCCGCCCTACAACTTCGGCGGAGATGGAATCGGAATTCAGCGCCTGGTGGAAGCGCTCTTAGCTCGTGGTCACCACAACACGGTGATACTCGACGCGGACGCCTACGCGATGTTGTCGGGAGGCAAACGCCCCGAGCTGCCCGAGCCGCGTGAAAATTTGGAAGTCCACGCGCTGGCCAGCCGAATGGGTGTTGTCTCTGAATTGCTGACGCAACAGATTGGCCGTCCAGTGGTTCACGCAAGTCGGATTCGTCGCATCCTCGACGAGGGCAACTTCGACGTGATCAATTTCCACAACGTTTCTTTGGTGGGCGGGCCCGGTGTTTTCGAACTCGGAGACTCACTTAAAATTACGATGGCCCACGAGCATTGGCTGGTGTGTGCTAGCCACGTTTTGTGGCGCAATGGTGTCGAGCGTTGCGACGAGAAAAATTGCATGCGCTGTGTAATCGCGCATCGTCGACCGCCGCAGTTATGGCGCTATACAGGGCTAATCGATCGTGCCGCGAAGCACGTGGATCAGTTCATTGCGATGAGCGAGTTCAGCCGCGCAAAACACGCTGAATTCGGCTTCAAAGAGGAAATGGAAGTCTTGCCGTACTTCCTGCCCAATTTGACGGAAACGGAATTGGCTGAGTCGCAACCCGGTTCGATTACGAGTGAACGCCCCCAAGAGCGACCTTACTTTTTGTTCGTCGGGCGACTGGAGAAGATCAAAGGTCTCGACGACGTAATCCCGATCTTTCGCGACTTTCCCGAAGCACAGTTTCTGATCGCCGGCGATGGCGACTACGCCGAAACGCTGAAACAACTCGCAAGTAAGCTGGGGGTCGATGGTGAAGTCGGTCGATCGGAGCTTTCAGGCCGCGTGAGATTTCTGGGACGTATCACTCCAATGGAACTGCGCAACTACTATGCGCACGCCGTCGCCTTGATCGTGCCTTCGGTTTGCTTTGAAACATTCGGAATCATCCTGATCGAGGCCTTTCGCCAGCGGACGCCGGTCATCGCTCGTCGACTGGGACCCTTCCCGGAGATCGTCGAGCGTGCGGGAGGCGGCGAGCTATTCGAGACTTCCCAAGAACTAGAGGAATGTATGCGGCGCATGCTCGATCCAGAGCATCGCGACAAGCTGGCGGTTTCCGCGCAATTGGCTTTCACAGAACATTGGTGCGAGAGTGTGGTGCTTCCGCGCTATTTGGAATTGGTCGGCGGCGTCGCCGAACGTACAAATCGGACTGAATTGGCCGGAAGACTGCGAGATTTCGCACGCACGGCAAGAGGCTGATACATCAGGCTCGATTTCGAGATAGGCTTTCAAGCAATCATGGCAAAGAAGATCTTCATCACCGGCGGAGCCGGATTCATCGGTTCGCACTTGGCCGAGCGACTCCTCGGTAGTGGCAATACGGTCTACATCCTCGACGATCTCTCGACGGGGGCGATGTCCAACATCGAACACCTCATTGGTCGCGATGGATTCGAGTACCGCATCGGATCGGCGCTCGATCATGGATTGGTGGCCGAGTACGTGGATCGCGCGGACGTCACCGTTCATTTAGCGGCCGCCGTTGGAGTTCGATTGATCGTCGAGCGACCGGTGCACACGATCGAAACCAATCTGGGAGCGACTGCGGCCGTACTCGAAGCGGCCGAACGCAAGGGCAAACGCGTGCTCATCGCCTCGACCTCGGAGGTCTATGGCAAAAGCACGGCAATTCCGTTCCAGGAAGATGGCGATCTCTCGCTCGGTGCGACGACGCGCTCGCGCTGGGCCTACGCGTGTTCCAAAGCGATGGACGAATGGCTGGGGTTCGCGTTCCAACGCGAGCGCGGAGTGCCCGTCACCATTCTGCGTTTCTTCAATACCGTCGGTCCGCGTCAAACCGGGCGCTATGGAATGGTGTTGCCCAACTTCGTTCGCCAGGCCCTCAAAGGCGAAGCGATTAGCGTTTACGGCGATGGCGAACAAACGCGCTGTTTCGGACACGTTCGCGATGCAGTTGAAGCGGTGGAACGTTTGATCGAAGCGGCTGACGTGAGCGGCGAGGTATTCAACATCGGCGCTGATGAAGAAGTGTCGATCGAAGAACTCGCACGCCGCGTTCGTGACGCTGCTGGTTCCAAGTCTGAAATCGTCAAGATCCCGTATTCGGAAGCCTACGCGGAGGGATTCGAGGACATGCCGCGACGCGTTCCGAACTGCGCCAAGCTGGAAAAAGCGATCGGCTTTCGCCCGCGGACTCCGCTGGCCAAGATCATCGAAGACGTCATTGAAGATCAAAAAGTGAAGCTCGCCGCTGGCGAGGATTGAGAGCAGGGCTTCATCGTGCGAGCCGTGCTGATGTACCACTCGGTCGATTCATCGGGTTCCCCGATCTCGATCGGTGAAGCGGAGTTCGAACGACACGTCGCTTGGTTGGCTTCGGGAAAAGTACGCGTCGTTCCGTTCGCTGAAATCGGGACACTGCCGGCAACGCAAGACGCCGTTGCGATCACCTTTGATGACGCCTTCCGAAATTTTGGGGAGTTCGCATGGCCTCGGCTCAAAGAGCATGGATTGCCCGCGACCCAATTTGTAGTCAGCGATCACACCGGCGCCACCAACAAATGGGGGGGCCGATCCGAGTCGAACATTCCCAGCCTGCCCTTACACGATTGGGATGAGCTTGCGCGCTTGGCCGAATCGGGTGTCGAGCTCGGCTGTCACAGTCGCACGCACCCCGACATGTCGAAATTGCCGCGCACCGCGATCGAAGCTGAGATGCTTGAATCGCAAGCCATGATCGAGGATCGCACGGGCGTCGTTACGAGGAGTTTCGCCTACCCGTACGGCTACCACGGTACTGATGCCCGGGAGCTAGCAATGGAGCATTTCGATCAAAGCTGCACTACGGAGTTGGCCGTACTGCCCGAGCGGCCCCAGCTCAATTTGCTGCCTCGATTGGATGCCTGGTATTACCGATCACCGGCAGCGCTCGCGCGTTTGTCGAATTGGGGGAGTTTCGGATTTCGGGCTCATCTCCGCGTCAGAGCGACCGCTCGGCGGCTAAAAGCGTCACTCAGTCGGTAGTTCGGCGGCAGGTCCGCGATATAAAAGGGCCGGATCGTCACACGGTCCTTCCTATTGTGTGCCTGAGGATGGAAAATAGCGCTCGTCGACCCTAACGATCAGCATATGGAATCAAAGACCGTCTCCGAAGAGTTTGAACAGCTATCGCCCCTGATGCGCAGAGCGTTCGCCCCGTTGAAAAAGCGAGCCTTGGGGTTCGCTACCGGATTGACGTTTGGCGGCCTTCTGTTTTTCGTGACGGCTTACCACATTGTCTTCCAACCGGGCGTTCCCGAGAACCTGACTTCGATGCCCTTCGGCAAAGATCCCGTCGGACACTTGCGACTGCTGGGTCAATACTTCACGGGCTACGAGCCGGACACTTTGGGCGGCGCAGGCATTGGCGCCTGTTGGCTCATCGGACTTGGTTTCATCTTGGGCTTTGTCGTGGCGGCCTTGCGAAACTTGGTCGTTCGAATTTTTCTTTTCAGCGTTCGTGCTCGGGGCAACCTGGACGCGAACAAAGGCTTTTTGGACCAGATTTAATTACGAGCATGTCTACAGATACTGCACCTGAAGAAGAAGCCATCGAGGCGTACGTTGGGAAGCTCAACGGAAACGTCTGGGGAATCTCACTCGCCCTGGTCTTGGCATTCGTTTTGTTTGCCGCGACAAACTTCTTGGTGTTCAAGGGTGGCGAGAACGTTGGCCAGCACTTGGGGATTCTTTCCCAATACTTCTACGGCTACAGCGTGACCTTCGTGGGAAGTTTAATCGGCGCCGCTTGGGCGATGATTTTGGGCTACGTGGTCGCTCGATTGGGTTGTGGCATCTACAACTTCGCGTCGCGCGGATAAGCTCGCGAGAAACCGGCGCGCTATGCATAAGCGCGCCATTGCTGAGCCTCGCTAGCCCGGATTATTCATGAACCGCGAGGCAAAACGCCTCGAATTGGTTCCTGCTGGCACTTTGCAGATACTTGCCCCCGCAGACGACCTTGTAAGGTCGTCGAGGACGCCAGTATCTGCAAAGTGCCAGCAGGAACCAATAGACCGGCAGTGCCGGTCGTTCGTGGTGTTTGGTCCGCGTGTTCATGAATAATTCGGGCTAGAGATTACGCCAAGCGTTCGCGCGGTCTGCGGAGACACGTCGCGAGCTAGCCGCGCATTCGAGCGGACAGTGAGATGAGCGCGAATACTACCGCGCTGTAGCTCAAATGGAGCTGGTGGAAGAGCCAGCCGAAGGGTGCGAACAGCGGACCGGCAGCCTTCGAGAAGAATGCGATCATGGGCGCGTTGAGGATGATCGAAAGTATGATCAGGGCCGCAGCGATAATCCCGATGACTTGGAGCGAGTAGATCATTGCGAAGGGCAAAGTGATCACTCCCAGCAAGGCGAGCGGAGCGATTCCCGCCGCTACACGTTGCGCCGTACGTAGGTTGAGATCATTCGGCATTTCGCCAGAGGCGGCGATGAGCTTCGACCAAGGAATTGCGCGACTGAAGATGTCCGTCTTGATGACCGACCCAATCGTCCACCGCTTCAAGTGTGTCACTTGCAGAGTGGGGTCGAGCGCTGTTCGGCCGCGTCCTTTGATGCGCAGCGCCAATTCGATGTCTTCGATCATCGGCATCGGAAATTGCACCGCGTCAAAACCGCCCACGTCGACGTAAACGGATCGGCGCATGGCTCCGAGCCCCGCCCAAAAACTGGCTCCCTCTTTTTGCGCGTTTTGGTGCGTGAAGTGATGGCGCAGATTCATATACAACGAAGCAAACCCGCGATGGGGCGGGTCTTCGCAGTAAGACCCCGTAATGCTGATGAGGTTTGGATCCTCGGCGAAGGCCGCTTGAACTCGACGCGCAACGTCGAGCTTGGCCACGCAATCCGAATCGATAAACAGGACGATGTCGACGTTGAGAGTCTCCACGCCCACGTTGCGCGCGTGGGCTGGACCAGCGCGCTCCGGCAAGCGAATGACGCGATTGGCACCCAGTCGCTCGGCCGCGTCACCGGTGCCGTCCGTCGAAGCAGGGTCCACGACTACCAATTCACCTCCACCGGCTTCAGCCAGAGAAGCCAGGGCCGCAGGTATCGTCAACTCGACCTCATTGACCGCGTTGTACGCGGGCATCACGATCGCGATGCTGGGGTGATCTGAATCGGGCATTGGATGTGGCGGGCTTGGGGAAGGTCCAGAAGGCGGGTCCACTAAGCTGTCTCGCATCGGAGTATTGCGAAGGCGCCCCCATAGACTACCTGCAAATAGAGTTGAGGGCAGGCGCTTGGTCTTTGCTCTTCACGACTCTTCCTGATTAATATGCAGGAGCGCGGATTGTGAAGAGCCGTCGACCCATTGTGAATCAAGCCAAAAGCGACGGACAGACTACAACGCTCGATCCTCGCGGACTGAGCGTCGTTCGAACGCTGGTACTGATTGCTGCAGTGGCGCACGTAGCCCTGTTCATCTACGCCGTGTCTGGTCGGCTGTTCTACCCCTTCGAATTGGAGTGGATGGAAGGCTCCTGCGTCGATCTCGTGGCTCGGATTCGCGCCGGCTCCGCGATCTACGGCGAGCCGAGCTTGGAGTTCGTGCCGTACTTGTATGCGCCGTTTTACTTTTACATCTCGGCAGCGGTCTCGACGTTGACCGGCGATGGCTTTCTCGCTCTGCGACTAATTTCAGTGCTTGCTACCGCCGGGTGCTTCGAACTCGTTCGTCGCTGGGTTTCAAAGCAATCGCATTCGTCAGCGGCGGGCTTCAGCGCCGGGGCAGCATTCCTAGCGTGCTTCGCAATCGGCGGGGCTTGGTTGGACCTCGGGCGCGTCGACTCGCTCTTTTTGTTCCTGTTGCTCTTAGCCTCTTACCTGTTGCGATTTGGCGAGAGTCAGAGGTCACTGATCCTGGCGGCAGGCATCGCCACCCTGGCGATCCTAACAAAGCAAACCGGTTTGCCCGTCGCATTGGCCTTGGTCGGTGCGCTGGCCTTTCGCCCGCGCGCCATGCTGGTATTCGGTGGGTGCTTGTTGTTGTTCGCGGGTGGAGCCACCTGGCTGCTCGACTGGCTGCACGACGGTTGGTACTGGTTTTTCAGTTACGAACTTCCCGCGCGCCATTCGATCATGACGAAGGATCTACTTTCGTTTTGGTGGATCGATATGCTGTCCACAGTTCCCGTGCTGTTCGCGCTGACCTTGGCGTTTTTATATCGGCTGGCCAAAGCGAAGCAATTTGAGTCGCTCGTGTTTCACGGCGGTCTCGTGGGGGGCATGTTGATTGCGGCCTATCTCTCGCGTTTGCATCGAGGCGGCTATGAGAACGTTTTGCTACCCGCTTATCTCGTGCTTGCGTTGCACGCGGGATTTCAGCTCGCGCATAGCTGGAGTTCAACGACATTACGCAACTCATTGAGTACTCACGTTATTCGCTGGGGAGTTTCAATCGCGTTCATCCTGCAGCTCGCCGCTTTGGTCTACGACGCCTCAGCCCTGATCCCAACCTCCGAGGATCGCCGTGCAGGCTATGAACTCGTCGAGCGTATCGCTTCGGTAGAGGGCGACGTCTTGATTCCGTCGCATGGCTATCTCGCTGCGGCGGCTGGCAAACAGACGTACGCTCACTTGATGGCGATCGAGGACTTGCGCCGCTCCGGTGAAGAACAAATCGCCCACAAGTTGAAGCTCGAAATCAATGCGGCGCTTGCCGATCATCGTTTCGGTGCGCTTTGCTTAGACGATGCCTTTATGGTTGGGACTTACGCAGTCAAGCCGAGTTATAAAAAAGCGGGCGAGGTCTTCGACGATGAACATGTTTTTTGGCCAACGACTGGTCGCGCAACACGGCCCAAGTTCTTCTGGGTTCCCAATCAGTGAGTAAATCGGAATTGACGGAGTCTGGCCGAGGTTGGGCAACTAGCGGAAGGCGTCCGGTTAGAGTCGCAAGGTATTTGACATGGCCATCGATGCTGAGCATGGCCCTCTTGCTCGTCACGCTTGGCTGCTCCGAGCCCGTGACGAGCGAGCGCGGGCAAGACCTATTGAAGCGGACGCCGAGCGAGTGGATTCGCGAGTTCGATGAATTGAAGCCTACCGCCGAGAAGCAGTGGGGCGAATTTGGTCTCAGCGGATGGAAGGGACGGACTCAAAAACGCGCCAACGGAGATTTGTACGTGGAGAGTGCGTCTGACCAATGTTCGCTCGCCCTGCCAATCGTTGATGTTCGTGATCGTCGCATCGAACTCAAAATGTGGTCGGTCAATCGTCGGGCTGGCGCCACCAAGCAAAGTCATGTGATCGTTCGTCTAAACGGAGAGCTGGTCCTAGCGCGAATCGAATTGAGCGGAAGTCCGAAGCTGTATCCACTCGATGTAGCGAGCGAGGGCTGGCGCATAGGCAACAATCAACTGAGCTTCGAATTCGAGCGCGGTGCTTTGGGCAAAGCCGATGCCAAATCAAGCTTGGCCGTTGGAGGGGTGTCCTACGGAACGAAACGTCTGCCGCGTTACGACGCGCAAGCTGAAGTGTTGCGGTTAGCAAACGGCACTGGACTGCGAGTCAACCTGGAGTTGTTGGGCAAGTCGAACGTCAAGCTGGCGGGTAAGAGTCAGGGTCGTGGTACGGTCACGCTCTCAGCACGCATAATGAATCCGCGAACGGGACTCGTGCAGTCAAAGGCAAGGGCACGTTCGTTGGAGATTGGCGATGACGAGTTCGAGCTGGAATTGCCGTTGAAACGTTCGCAAGACGAACTTGTTCAGTTGGAGTTGCTGTGGTCGGCCAATTCGGAAGAGTCGGAACTGATCGTGACTGCAATGGATTTGCATGAGGAGCGCGCTGCCAGGCGGCCGCCCGTGATATTTATCAGCATCGACACGCTCTCGGCTCGCAACATGTCACTGCATGGGTATCAGCGCAACACGACACCCAATCTCGAAGCCTTCTCCCGCGACGCCATCGTCTTCGAGAACGCCCGCGCGAACGCGCCTTATACCGTGCAGAGTTACATGTCTCAGTTCACCGGTTTGTATCCGCCTGCAAATCGATTAACAGCCGATGCGGACGAAGCAGACTCGCCGTACACCATTCACAATCAAATCGCATCGAACCGTTGGACGATGGCCGAGATGCTGCGGGCAGCGGGTTATGAAACTGCTGCGTGGATCGATAACCCTTGGTTGGCGCGAGACATGGGCTGGGAACAGGGCTTTGACCTGTATGACAAGAGCGCCGCTTCGCCGCCCAACCAAATTCAGAATCCTCTCGGCGGCATTCACCGAGTGGCCGAACTGGCGGAAGCCTGGATTGGCAGTTTGGGGGACGGCGTTCCGTTTTTCGCGTTCCTGCAAATCCTAGATCCGCATGGTCCGTACTTGCCGAGCGGTGAGTTCATGCGGCAGTTTGAAGCGGATGCTTTTTACGAGCGTCGGATGCTTCCGACTGGCGACAATCAGCTGCATGCCTTTGGGGTTGTCCCCGAATACGTTGCTCGCAGTTTGATTCCGGAAGGCAATCTGCCTGCGGAGATTGACGCCGGAAAATTGGTTGCTGCTTACGATGCTAAGATTGCGGAAACGGATGAGCGACTTGGCCGCTTCTTCGATTACCTGCGCAAGGCAGGGCTTTACGATTCCGCGCTCATCATTCTTAGTGCGGATCACGGAGAGTCGCTCACCACGCACGATTACTTTTTTGATCACGGCACGATGTATGACGAGGTGCTTGGAGTTCCACTCGCGATTCACTTGCCAGGCGGAGTGCACGGAGGAACTCGGCGATCGGACAATGTGCAACTGGTCGACTTGATTCCGACGATTGCTGAGGTGGTTGAACTCCCCCAGCGAATGCAGGGTCACGGAAGGTCTCTGCTGCACGAGCCCAGTACAAACACGATCGCGGTATTCAGCGAGAGCGGCATCATGAAGCAGGCTTCGGTTGTGAAAAGCGATTGGAAATTGATTCAATTTGAACCGCTCGATTCGTCGCTCTCTACGCAGTTGTCGCACCCGCGAGTTGATCGGAAATGGCTTCGGGAAACCTTTGCCTGGTACACAGAAACACTCAGGACCAATCGAGAAACGCTCGACTATCTGGAAGCCCATCTTGAACTCAAGCAGGCAGTGGAGCGGGGGCTCGTCGCTCAATTGCAGGGACCGATCGAAGAGCTTTACAATTTGGCCGAGGATCCGTTGGAGTTGAACGAGCTCAGCAAATCGCACCCTCTCGAATTGTCGCGAATGCGTGGGGTCATGGAGCGGGAAGCTGAGCGTGCTGAAGAAGCTCGCGAGTATGCCGCTGGCGCAGTTCCATCCGTATTGGAGTTGGACGCAGTGAAACAGTTGGGCGATCTGGGTTACTTCGGCGATCCGGATGAGAATGACGAAGATAAGTAAGGCTGCTTCGGTGCGACTTCCGATGGAGTGAGCTGGTTGTCTGGACAAGTTCGAGGGGGACGGTCAAACTGACCGCCCCTAATCCGAGATTGATCCTAAAAAGCTTCATGTCCTCCAAAAATTCGCTCAACGAAAAGATTCAGAATCGCGACGCTACGATTGGCGTAATCGGTTTGGGATACGTCGGCCTACCGCTCGCCTCCGCCATGCTCCGAGCTGGCTTCGAAGTGCTCGGTTTTGACACGGACGAATCCAAAGTCGTCTCGCTTTGCGAAGGCCGAAATTACATCGGGCACCTCGGCGACGAGATGGTCGTGGAGATGAACGCAGGCGGTAAGTTCACTCCGACCACAGACTTTGCTCTACTGGGAAAGTGCGACGTCGCGATCATCTGCGTGCCGACTCCGCTCGGAGAACACAACGATCCAGACCTGAGCTATGTCGAATCTTCTGTGCGAGCAATTACCGCGGAGTTGCGACCGGGCCAATTGATTGTGCTCGAGTCGACGACCTTTCCCGGCACAACTCGTGAAGTGATGGGCGATATTCTGGCGACGAAGGGACTCAAAGTTGGCGAAGACTATTTCATCGCTTTCTCGCCCGAACGTCAGGATCCCGGTCGCGATAAGGGCGGCGATGTGCGCGAGATTTCGAAGCTCGTTGGCGGCACGGATGAAGCTTCCGGCCAATTAGCCTACGACCTTTACGCCTGTGTTTTAGATTCGGTGACCTTGGTCGAGAGCGCAGAGATCGCTGAGGCTGCAAAATTGCTCGAGAACATCTTCCGATCCGTCAACATCGCTCTCGTCAACGAGATGAAGGTGATTTTGGACGCGATGGATATCGACGTCTGGAAAGTGATCGAAGCGGCGAGCACCAAGCCCTTTGGTTTCATGAAGTTCACTCCCGGTCCAGGCTTGGGCGGCCATTGCATTCCTATTGATCCCTACTATTTGACTTGGGCAGCCCGACGATTCGGGCACGCGACTCGGTTTATCGAACTCGCGGGGGAGATCAATACTCAAATGCCCGAGTACGTCGTTCAAAAAACGTTACTGGCTTTGAACGAATCCGGCAAAGCACTGAAAGGCTCGCGGTTGCTCGTCCTCGGCTTGGCTTATAAACCCAATGTCGACGACGTTCGCGAATCACCGGCGGTTACTTTGATCGAGCGCTTTGCGGCTTTGGGAGCGGAGGTC
>JBLINP010000074.1:0-16154 GCA_047639415.1 Planctomycetota bacterium
GCGTCCTCGACGACCTTACAAGGTCGTCTGCGGGGGCAAGTATCCGCAAAGTGCCAGCAGGAACCAATTCGAGGCGTTTTGCCTCGCGGTTCATGAATAATCCGGGCTAGGGCCGCCCGTCACGGCTTCGCGAGTCCGACGCAACGACTGGTGGGAGAGCTTTGTCGAAGTAGGCCGTTTTTCGGGCGGTATGCCAGAGATCGAACCCGAGCACGCGGTCGTTCTCCAAGTCGTTCATAAGCGGGGTCGGATGTAGTACCGACCCCGTGGGTCGACTATTCTCTCCGGTCTTATGATCGCCAGACCAATCCTCGTCGTGCTCGCGTCCTATTCCATATCCGCTACGCCCTTTTTTGCGCATCCACCTGCGCAAGATGTGGCGGCTATCACCACGCCGGATACGGCGAAGGAATCGGCTGTCGACGAGCGTGAGCAGAGGGCGGAGAAGTCAGTTGAAGGCGTTTTGGAACTCTCGCTGGATGACGCAGTACGCATCGTCTTGGAACAAAACCTCGAGTTGCGCTTGGAGGAATTGAATACCGAAATTGCTCGATTCAATGCGCTTGGTCAGTGGGGGGCTTTTGACCCGATCTACACCTTGTCTGCCAATTACACCGAGAGTACGAACGAACCGTTCGAATCGATCGAAGGTGCAAACCCGTTCAAAGAGGATTCTCGGGATACTCAACAAGCGTTGGCCTTTCCGTTGCTATCGGGCGGTAGCTTGGATCTTGCCTACACACTCAATAATCGAAACAGTGATCGCTTGGGTTTGGCGCTCAATACCTCCACGAATGCAAACTTGTCGTTGACTCTTCGCCAGCCCTTGCTTCGAGGCGCTTGGAGTACCTATTCGACCTCGCTGCAACGCATCGCGGAAGCGGATTACGCCAAAGCCTCCGAGAGTCGGCGCGAGACTCGACAAAACCTGGTTTTGCGGGTGCACGAAGCCTATTGGAATCTCGTAGAAGCTATTGAAATTGTCGACGTCCGCGCGCTGAGTTTGCAGCTTGGCCAAGAGCAACTCGATCAGGATCGTCGCCGCCTTGAGGTTGGAGTTGGAACTGAAGTCGACGTGTTGCAAGCCGAAACAAACATTGCCACCAATGAAGAGCAGCTGCTCCTCGCACAAGTCGAAGCGGAAGCGGCGATGGACGTTTTGAAATCTCTGCTCTTTCACCGGAATGAAAGCCAGGAATGGAATCGCTATTTGAATGACTGGGAAACCCCCATCATTCCTCTCACGCACTTGCCCGACGTAGTTCCCTCCATCAATCAAGTCTGGACACGCTCCCTGGGGCGAGCGCTCGAAATGCGTACAGAGCTGGTTCAGCAACGCATTGAGATTCAAGCCCAAAGCCTACGATTGCTGCGTTCGGAATCGGATTCATTGCCGCGTATGGATCTTTCGCTTTCCGCCAGCAACCGTGGCTTTTCCGACGACTTCACCGATTCAATCAACGATTCCTTTGGGAGTGATCTCCCGACTTACACCGCCGGCCTCAGCTTCGAAGTACCGGTGTTCAATCGGTCCGCTCGCAACGCCAGGCGTGGCGCGCGAATCGGCCTCCAAAGTGCGCAACTTCGCTACGAGAGCATTGAACAAGACGTGGTCTCCGATGTGCGCGCTCGCGTGCGCGACGTGAACTATCGGCGCAAAGCTGTGCAAGCTTCACAGAAGAGCTTGCAGCTTGCGGAACGTCAACTTCAAGCGGAGCAAGCTCGGTATCGAGAAGGACTTTCAACGACGTTCCAACTCCTCCAGTTTCAGGAGGATCTAGCTCAGGCACTTTCTACCGAAAAAGCAACCCGAGCGGCGTTTGCTCGAGCCGTTGCGAGCTTGCAGCGTTCCGAAGGCTGGATTGGCGAAAAGAGCAGTGCGAAATGAACAGGACCGAGAACTCTGCACGCCAGCGCTTCTGGCTGGGAGGAATGCGTGGGGCCTTTGTCTGCCTGCTCATTATTTCCTGTGGCGAAGACAATTTAGAGACAGCCGAGAAAGCCGAATCACCATCCGTATCGAATGTTGATTCGGGTGACGGTTCGCCAACAACTGCGAATTCCACTGCTTCGAATCAATCGGAACTGAGCAGCGCTGAATCGTCCCCGGATCTCGCTTCTATCTACTTGTCCGATTCAAGAATCAGAGATCTTCTCGCTGGTTGCAGTAGTGAGTACTACTACAACCGCGATACGTCTTACATGGTTCCCGTTCTGATCGAGAAGCTTCAGAAGGGTTATACGGAGCCACTACAGCGTTCCAAGAGTGAGCTAGCCAATCTCGGGCCTGAGGCCATGCTCGCCGTGCAGAGATTGGCGGAAACGTGGTACACCGACCAAGCTCACGAAGCTTACGCCCAAAACGCGCTGGACGTTGCCGTCATGAGTGACGAGCCTATTGCTCGTCAGATCGTGATGAGATTCCTTCAGCATCCGCGAGCGTCGCTGCGGCTGATCGCGCTCCGGGGGATGACGCTTCGGCATGCTCGTCCCGAAGATTTCGATTCACTTTGGTTCCAACTTGAAGGCGAATCCGTTGGGGTTCAAGAGCAGTTTCTGCCGAGCCTAGTCACCGCCGATAGAGATCGTGCCGAGGACCTTTTTCTAGATTGGTTTAGCAACGAGTCGCATACCTTTGTTTGGCAAACCATCGGTCCAATCATCGCTAGCTCCAAACGGCCTGAGACGGCTGAGCGCTGCGTGGAGATTCAATCAAGGATCACAGCCAGGTTCAGACCCTTCATCGCAGCCTGTGCCGCGCGTACAGGTGATGGAGAGTCATTGCGCAGTCTTGACGAAGCGCTCAGGAGCGAGAACCGCATTGTGCGTCAAACGGCTGCACTGGCCGCCGGCCAAGCTGGCCTGCTGGAACAACTCAAGTATTCAGCGCTCAACGATTCTGATTCATCAGTTCGGAACGTGGCTGTCGCGGGTCTGACCGCACTTGAAGCTTCGCCGGAATGCAATCAAGCCTTGGACGCCTGCGCGTCCGACCCAAGTCGTGAAGTGCGCATCCTCGCGTTGACCGCGATGGTCAATCGAAGAGATTCGGCCAACACGGAACGCGCGTTGGCTTTGTTGGATGGAGACCTCGACGCGACACACGACGGGATTGTCGTTCTCCGTGAACGCATGGGCGTAGATCCTAAATTGGCCGATCGTGCGCGACAGCATCTACTCGTCAAGTACGAATCGATTAAGCATCTACCGCTGACTGAACGCTTCGCGGTCATCAAACCGCTCGGGCTTATTCCGGGTGCGGCAACGGCCGAGGCCTTGCGGAAAATTGCGCTTGCGAACCCCGATGTCATGAAGGGGCGTCGCACCCATCAGATGTTGATGGTTCACGCATCCAACTCCGGCAAATCTGGTCGTGGATGGTTGTTCAAACAGCTCGAGACGGAAAGCGACCCGCTAAAACGAATCGATTTGCTATGGGCTTCGACTTGCTATCGCACTGATGCTGCCCGCGAGCGCTTGCATGAATTTCTAGCGGACCCAAAACGATCTCCCTACGAAATCCTCTTCGCGTCCGACGCTCTCGCGCGACTGGGTCCCTCACAAGATGTCGCCTCGTTGCTCAAGCGCATTTGCTATCGCATCGAACAGGAAGATGTTCGGCGTGGAATGCGTTGCCTGCTTTGGAAGTGGTATTGATCCCGAATCGAACCTGACTGGAACCAGCCTTCAGCGAAGCTCTTGCCAAGTCCGTAGCGCGCGAGCCTCGCTCGTGGGGCGGCACCCGCTCCACAAACCACGGTCGTTTACGTTGGCCAGAATCTTCCCGTCGGGCCGATACCGAAAAGCGGAACGACCCGTCCGCTGATGCGACCAAGGCCACGCGGTCAGACTCAGATTCCCGTCGATGTCCGTCAACTCGAATAAATAGCCGTGAGCTCGCAGCAGCCCAAACTCATCCAGGTATTCGAGATCCCCGAAGCGATGCTTCAAATCGGGGTGCTGAACCAGCAGATCGGCTAGAGCGGTGCTTGCATTGCTCGCCGGACTGAACGATGCCTTTCCGAGGGCCACGACCACGCGCAGAGCATCAATTTCGTTCTGTTTGATGGCGAAATTGCGCAGGCTAGGCAGACCCACCATGAAGACCACCAATCCGATGGCGCTGAGGCTCAAGAGGGCGCTCGTGCTTGGCAGTTTGCTTCGCAATTTGGAAAGGGCATTTCCTGGCTTGCTCATAGTTGGTCTCGACAAAGGGCTCATGTGCTCTTTACTCTCGAAAACCAAGCGTCCCGAATCAAGCCTATGCGTACCCCAGAAATAAAAGCACTCCCTTTAGCTGCGCAAAATGCGGCGCGGACGATCGCTTTGAAACTGCGCGAACATGGCATCCGAGCTTGGATTGTCGGAGGTGCCGTTCGCGATCTAGCACTGGGGCTCACACCCAAAGACGTCGACATGGCCTCGTCAGCAACACCGGCTCAAATTGCAAAGTGGTTTGACATCACCCACGAGGTTGGACGAGCCTTCGGAACGGTCGTACTCCTGATTGAGGGCTACGAGGTTCAATTGACCACTTATCGAGTCGAGTCCGGTTACAGCGACAGCCGCCGTCCCGATGAAATTGAGTTTGGTGAATCTCTGTTGGAAGATGCCAAGCGGAGGGACTTTCGATGCAACGCGATGTATCTGGATCCCATTAGCGGCGAGCTAAAGGATCCCGAATGCGGGTTGGAGGATATTCAAGCGGGGTTGATCCGGTGCGTAGGGGGAGCCGAGCAACGCTTTCGGGAAGATGGGCTGCGTCTCTTGCGCATGGCACGATTCGCCGCGCGTTTCGGATTCGAGATCGATCCCGAAACGCGCCGAGCTGCGCATGAAAACCGACAATCACTCGTTGGCGTCTCCGCAGAACGCGTACTTGCCGAGCTGACTGCCATGCTTGCCAACCCGGGTTCTGCGATCGCAATTCGAACCTTGCATCAACTCGAACTGCTGGAGGTGGCCGTGCCCAATTGGGATTTGATTAGTGGCACTTCCGAATCTCGTTTGGCGGTTTTAGAGCATCTTGCGGACCCGCCGGGAGTGGGTTTGGGGTTCGCGATTCTATTCGGACCCGCGGTGGGTGAGTCCAGCCAAGAGCCGCTTTCCGATTTAGAATTAGTTGGACCATTGAGCGGATTGAACGCGTCCAAGCGTATTTTGAAAGAGGTATCCGGTATCGGGCGAGTGATGCTCGAGCTTTTCAACTGGATTGAACCGCGCACTCGGGCACAGTCGATCAGGCTCCTGCGTCAAGTTGACTGGAACTGTGGACTCGCTGCAGCCCGCGCTTGGTTTGCCATTGAACAACGACCTGGTGAGGTGTTGGATCGAATCGAAAAGCTCGCCAAAGGGCTTGGCAAGGCCGATCTTTTTCCAGACCCCTTGCTCACCTCCGCCGACCTCATCTCCAGAGGTGTTGAACCGAGTCCATTATTGGGGCAACTGCTCTTAAAGCTCGAAGAAGCTCAGCTCAATCAAGAAGTCGACTCGACGGAATCGGCGGATGCGTGGCTCTCAAACGAACTCCGCGGTGACATGCGCCCCCAAGACAATTCCTAGCTCGGTGGAAACACCTTGCGGAGCCAAAAGCTGATGGGAAAGCCGCAAAGTATGAGCGCGGCCACCACTTGAGAAGTCGGACTCGGATTCAAGAGCGCGACACAGGCCGTGAAGATTAGAAAGCGACGCAGCGCACAGCCCATCGCCGCGATGACATCGGAGCGTTCCCAAACTTTGCGTCTCGAAATTTTCCAGAGCCCAAAAGCGCCTGCGCAACCGATGACGAGTGGCGGAAGAGCTTCCCATTTAGGAAGTTCGCCTTCATAAAAAATATGTCGGAGCACGGCCATGGATCCAACGCCCGCCAAGAGCATCGCCAATCGCCGACAATATCGGGGCGCTAGTTTTTCGAGTTCTTCGTCGGTTTCACTCGCTTCACCGTCCTCGAGGCGCCCAAGCCTTGAAACGATGAACACGTAAGTTCCGTAGGCCAACACTGCCGCGATCGGAAGACCGAGACTGACGTTCTCAGCGCTTTGAGACAAAGACGAACTTTGAATCGCGCTCTGCCCCCAAAAGACTCCCGCGCTTAAATTGAACGCGCGACATCCGGCGAGCAAAAGGGGACCGATCCATGCTCCCCGGGGACCCAAGTCGTAGGCGATGGCCAGCAACAATGAAAACATGCTGCACATGACACAGGCCACTGCTGCAAAGCTCGTGTCGTGCTCCGCTACCGACAGCCCTGCGAAAACGGGTGCGGACAGGAACATGCAGCACGCGACAATCAGTGCGGTTCGCGGTTTGACCTCACCTGCCGGCAAGGGACGATCGGCACGCGTTTTGGCATCCCAAGCGCGATCGGCCCAATCATTGAGCACCATGGCGCCGTGATAAATCAAAAAGGCTGCGCCGACCAACCACAGCGCTCCCGACGTAGGCGGCCAACCACCTGCGCCCACGACGATTCCAGCAAGAATGTCAGCGATGGCCGTGGGGGCCAGTGCTAGTCGTAGCAACTTTCCCCACGTATGCATTGAGCTTGGTTTCGATTGCATGGGCAGCTAGTCGCGCTTCGTCGCCACGTCGTTCTTCTGGTCACAAATGATCATGATACAAGCAGCTCGCGGTCGTTACCCGCTGGGCGATTTGGATGGATAGATCCCTTATGACTTGCGGTAAGAGTCCAAGTCGAACGGCTTGAAACTATACGGCGCCGCGCCAAGACGGAACGCAACAATGGGCTCTACTCAAACAGTCTTTGGATGTCGTTGAAGGTTACGTAAACCATCAACGAAAGAATCAAAACCAAACCGACCATCTGGCTGTAACCAAGTACGCGGTCGGAGACCGGCGAGCCTTTCAGTTTCTCGATCAGGAGGAAGAACAAGTGGCCACCGTCGAGAACCGGAATCGGCAACACGTTGATGATGGCGAGGTTGATGCTGAGCATGCAGAGGAAGAAGAATAGCTTTGCCAAACCCTGGTTCGAAACGCTGTACGAAACCTGGCTGATCATGATGACGCCGCCCATGTTCTTCGGACTGACTTGCCCGATGATCATGCGCTTGAGTGTCAGCCAAGTGTCTTCTACAAACTTAATCGAGCACTCGACACCAACCGTCATAGCCTCCATGAAACTGGAGGCTTGATAAATGTATTCCGGATGTGCGAGCCCCATTCCACTAAGGATTGGAACCGGTGCAGTACGAGGAGTCACCGTCAGCTCCAGGTAGCCTGGAGAGTCTCCGCGAATGCGTTGAATCTTCAATTCAACAGCCGATTCACGCTTTCCGGCGGCAGCGAGCATATCGTAGATCAAGTCCCATTTGTCGATCTGAACGCCGTCAATATGGGTGATTAGATCACCGTCGCGCAACCCGGCTTCGAAACCCGGTTCGCCCTCGGTGACTATGATTTCCGTGGAATCGCCATTGGGAGCAAGTGCGATATCTGAATACAAAGCCAGCCGACGAGCGGGGGTCATCTCCCCATCACTCTCGGACCAACTCAAGCTCAGAAATTGCCCATCACGCTCCACTTCGAACCTGAGCGAATCCGTGCTATCGACGAGTCCTGAGGCAAAGTCCCCAATTCGGTAAATGGGCTGGTTGCTGACGGACAACAACTTGTCACCTTCCCGAAGCTCAAGTGCCTTTACGTCAGCATTCTCCCGAATGGCCATAACCGTATTGATCGGGGGACGAATTCCGAGGCGGGGGGAAGAGGTCTCTTTTGACAGTCCAGGTTGCACGCGAAAGGTGCGCAGTTCGCCATTGTCGCGGACGTTAACAACAATCTCACCACCGGCCCTGTAACGCACGAGGTATTGCTCAATTGGTAGCAATGCAGTTGAAGCACCGTCCACAGACACCAACTCCATACCTGGGCGCAAACCAGCCTCCCATTCAGGAGAATCCTTGTTGACCCGAATCGGGATCCCGGGCTCGGAACCAACTCTCACGTCAATAACGTTGATGCCCATGCTTTCCAAACGATTGGGCTTCAGCACGTAACGCTTCGAAGTCGATTCCCCGGGAGCCGTAACCATCATTTCGATGCGATTCGGATCGCCCAAGGCAACCGCAGTTGGAATGTGCCCAAACTCGAAGGCGCGCTTTCCATCGATAGAATCCACTCTCGAACCGGAAACGATTCCTGCTTGCCACGCAGGTCCGCCTGGAATTGGATCGACCAATGGCTTGGTAAACGGCACTCCCGCTGCGAACAAGATCGGGAATACCACCACGGCAAATGCCAAGTTCATCAACACTCCACCCGAGTAGATGAAGAATCGCTGACCGACCGATTTCGAGCTGAGTTCAGATCCTTGGGGGATGTCTTCATCCTTCTCCCGCTCCTGTACTTCCTCCTGTACTTCTACCTGCCCTTCGCCAGAGATCAGCTCTTGATCACGAGCGTAGGAGCGCCCTTCCTCTGTCGGCTCGTCTCCAAGCATCTTGACGAATCCACCCAGCGGAACCATCGCAATTTGATAGATGGTGCCACGGTGTTTTTTCGAGAAGAGCGGCGGTCCAAAGCCGAGGCTGAAAACTTCAACTTGAACCTTGCAGATGCGCGCGGCAATAAAGTGCCCGGCTTCGTGAACGAAGATCACAAGGCCAATGCCCAGAACAACCTGGAGCACTCTAAGTATTTCGGTCAGGTCCATAACTAGGGGGGGGATCGTCGAGAACACGCGGATTGTCGCGTGGTGGGGGATGTTTACTTGGCGAGCGTGATGGCTGAATCCACAGCGGATCGCGCCCTGGTTCGAGCGGCTACATCCGAGGCTAAAAGCGAGTCGATACTCGAATCGCCCGCAATTAGAGCAGGGCGCTCGTCTAATACGATTCGGTTGATTCGAGAGATGTCTTGAAAGCCAATTTCACCGGCCAAAAAAGCAGCGACGGAGACCTCGTCGGCCGCATTGAGCACAGCGCCCGCATCTCCGCCCTCGCGAACACAGCGATAGCCGAGTTCCAGGCCGGGATAACGCTCCAAATCGGGCTCGGCGAAGGTTAGCTGGGAATAGAGCTGCATATCGAAGCCCTTGAAATTTGGATTGGAAACGCGACGTGGGTGATTCAACGCGAAATGGATGGGCCCACGCATGTCGGGCGGACCCATTTGTGCGATGACCGATCCGTCGTGAAATTCGACCATCGAATGAATGACCGATTGTCGGTGCAACACGACTTGGATTTGATCCGCAGACAAATTGTAGAGGTGGTGAGCTTCGATGATCTCCAGCGCTTTATTCGTCAGCGTAGCGGAGTCGATCGTAATGCGCTGGCCCATGCTCCAAGTGGGGTGAGCGAGGGCTTCGCTGGCGACGACGCTATCCAATTCCCCAAGTGGACGATCGCGAAGTGCACCTCCACTGGCGGTGAGATAAATCTTGCGAATCGTGCGCTCATCCTCGCCCTGCAGGCATTGATAGATGGCCGCGTGTTCGCTATCCACGGGTAAAATTGGAGCCGAGTTGCGCCGAGAGAGCTCCATTAGATATTCGCCAGCCACCACCAATGACTCTTTATTGGCGAGCGCCAGGCTTTTGCCACGCTCGAGCACTCTCTCAGACGGCCTAACTCCAGCCGCGCCGACCACGCCGTGAACGCAGAGGTCGTATTCGGCTGCTGAGGCCAATTCTTCAGCCGAATCCATCCCTCGGATCAAGGCGACGTCGCTCGGCAACAATTTCTTCAGCCGCTCCGCAGCCTCCTCGTCGACCATGCCGACCACTCGAGGGGAAAATTCACGCACCTGCTCGGCCATCAGCTCCCAATTGCTGTGCGCGCACAGCCCCTCGACCTGATAGAGCTCCGGCGCGGCTCGTACGAGATCCAGAGTCTGCGTTCCGATCGAACCAGTACTGCCGAGAGAGATGAGTTTTTTCATGGCGCGCGGCGGGAATTGGAGTGCCTACGCGAGAGCGGTTCAACTGCGATTGCGATGGGCACGTTGGTGGCGTAGTGTAGGCCAATTGGGCCCCTCGGATCACGTGGCAAGAACGACTGTCGGTCGCTTTTATTCCGCAATGATAGTATCCGCAGCAGGCTCACCTAGGGGGATTACACCCACAGGGCACCACAACCAGAAGGATTCCAAGACGTGACCAGCGATTCGTTGACATATAAAGCGGCTGGTGTCGATATCGACGCCCAAGAGAAAGCCCTCGCCCTTTCCAAGGCCTCCATCAAACGCAGTGCAACCGCCGGCGTTTTGGCGGATGTCGGGCTGTTCGGCGGGCTATTCGATCCAGCCAAGATGGGGTGTGGTGATTCAGTTCTGGTGGCGAGCGCCGATGGCGTTGGAACCAAACTCGACGTCGCCAAAAAGGTCGGCATCTACGACACGGTGGGGCGCGATCTCGTCCAACACTGTATCGACGACATTTTGGTGCAAGGAGCGCGACCGCTCTTCTTCATGGATTACGTCGGAACGGGCAAGCTCGAGCCCGAAGTTGTGGCCGGACTCATTCGCGGCTGCGCCGATGCCTGCACGGACAATGGTTTGGCTTTGCTCGGAGGCGAGACCGCGGAAATGCCCGGGCTCTACGCCGAAGGAGATTTCGACCTCGTCGGATTTATCGTCGGAGCGGTGGCCCGAGACAAAATCCTCGATGGAAGTCGCGTCGCTGCGGGACAGGTCCTACTCGGATTACCTTCTCTTGGTTTGCACACCAATGGCTACAGCCTGGCGCGCATGGTGATGTTCGATCGACTCGGCCTGGCGCTCGACGACAAGCCAACCGAACTCGGTGGCCGCACGGTTGCAGAAGCCCTGCTCGCACCGCACAAATCCTATTACTCCGCACTCTGGCCTTTGCTTGAGCGCGGTCTGATTCCGGCCATGGCGCACATCACTGGTGGCGGCTTGATCGACAACGTTCCGCGCATCTTGGGAGGAGCGTTCGACGCCGTGTTTGATCGCGACACTTGGGAGCGTCCGGGATTATTCAAAATGCTCGTAGAAGGCGGCCAATTGGCGGATGACGAGAGTTATCGGGCTTTCAATATGGGCATCGGCATGGTGCTTTTCGTCGATGAAGACAAGTGCGAAGAAGTACAGAACGATCTTCGCGCACGGGGTGAAGAAGTGTTTCGCATCGGCACCGTCCAGACGGGTACGGGCGTAGTCAAGTGGGACGACGGCGCGCTTTCCTAGTGGGTTTTTCTTTGGGGCGCGTTTGCACGCATCGCTACTTGGCAGTCGTGCTTTTTATGCTGGTGGCTTTGAGCAATACGAGCAGCGCTGGCCAACAATCGTCGGCTGGCTGGTCAGCGGTCTGGGACGCGGTGGATGCCTGGAAGGCCAACTCAACCGAGAATGCAGCGACCGCACCAAATCGTATTCGACAACTTGCCGTAGGCCGTGGCGATCCACTTCGCAGCGCATTGCTTGGAGCACTTCTCGATCCATCAAACGACGCCGATAGTTCCTCCGAGCGAGCTCTGTCTCACGAGCTCAAGCGGTTCAAACGTGAGTTGAAGTGGCCGTTTAGCGCTCGTGAAAGTTGGTTGGTTGCGGGTGTGCTCGATGTGGGCCCGCAGCGCAGTCGAGCTTTAGCCGAGGCCATGTCCCTGACGCCGCGCAGTCTTACGAGGGCTGAAATCAATCAGATCTACTTGGCTGGCGTCGAAGCAGCGGAGGATTTGCGGCTCGATGAAGCGCTCTCCATTCAACAACCTCTACACGATCTAGCCGGCGCTGAGTGGAGCGCGATGAACCTCGCCATGACGCTTCGCCGGCGCGGCCACTACGAACGCGCCGATCGAGTCTTAGGCGATCAAATACGAGCGAATTCAAGTGCTGACCTGTTCGCGCAGCGCGGCTTGAACGCCTTGGCCGCTGGCGACGAAGCGCGCTCGCGGACGTATTTTGGTGCGGCCCTCTCGAAGGGCTCGAAAAACGCGGCGGTCAATCTGGCGCGTCTCGATTTGGCAGCCAATCGATTGTTAGCTGCTCGTTCTGGATTCCGAGCCGTTTTCGTTGATTCCCCCGAAAGCGCCTGGGCTTTGCGAGGGTGGGGAATTGCCCAATTGAAGCCCCTTCCAGCCAGTTCAAAAGAGCAATAGAGCAGCCAAGCTAGAAGCTCTGTACCCTAATGCCCTTCCTTGACTACATAGAGCGTGCGTCTCGCCTTGAGTTGCGCTTCGATCGTCGCGCAGCCTTCACACCTCATCTCTCTCCAAATGTCTAAACAAGAATCGCCCACCCGTTTCCGGACTCTCTTGACCGGGCTTGTGCTGTTGCTGACCGTCGCGGCAACTCCCGCGCCCGATACTCAGCTGAAAGCACGCGATCATGAAAAATTGGGCGGCCTGATCGGCAAGTACTTCGAGGCGAAAGGCCCCAAGGGCAAAGGTGCGGCGAAAGCCTTGGATAAGGTGAGGGATGAAATCGCCAAGATTGAAAAGAAGGCCAAGGCTCCGTTTCTATCGATGACGGATGACATGGAAGAGATTTTCTACTTCGCGCGCGAATACAAAGATGCTGGTACGAAGGGGCGAGTAACTACGGTCAAGGCTGACAACTACTACAGCGAATTGGGTCAACTCGAGTACGTCCTGCGAACCCCCAAAAGCTATCGGGCATCGAAGGGACCCTATCCCTTACTCCTCTGTTTGACCGATACGGACGAAGATCCGGAAGCACACCTAACGTCGAATTGGATCGACGGAGAGCTACTTGCAAGCACGATCGTTGTCGTTTGCAAAATGCCGGATGACAAAGACATTTGGAACATGTTGAAGGGCGGCGTCGGCAACGCGATGCAGATCTTTGGTCACGTAATGAAAAAGTTCGCTGTCGACGGTGATCAGGTGTTCCTGGCTGGGCGCGGCTTGTCCGTGGATACCGCCATGACAACCGCAAATTTGTACCCGCATACCTTTGCCGGAGTGATTGGCCGAGCCGGTGATATGGGAGAGCATTTGCCGACGAACTTCCGCAACTTGCCGACTTACTTCGCCGGCGGCGGGGCAAACAGCACCGCTTTCAGCGAAGCCGCTCAGGCTGACAAAATTGAGAACTGCACGCTAAAAGCGGATGGAACCGAGGCTGACATCTGGACGTGGATGCAGGGCTTGAAACGAAATCCACATCCTCTGGACGTTTCGATTGCCCCCACGAACGATATGGGGAGGTCCGCCTATTGGGTCGCCCTCGAAGGATTTGATCCCACTTTGAACCCGACAGTGCGCGCAACCATCGATCGGGATACCAATTCAATTACCGTTGTGAGCTCGGGCGTTACGACCGTGATGCTTTCGTTCAACGATTTGTTGGTCGACCTCGACAAGCAGATCGTCGTCACCGCCAACGGCGTGAAGCACGAAATTACACTTCCGAGGCGTCTCGACGTCGCGCTCAACTGGGCCTACGAATCAGGCGATCGAAAGCGTGCCTACGTCAATCGCTATCAATTCGATATGCAGGAAGACGAGTAGCGCGAACGTTCCAGTTGCTTGCGTATGAGCAGGGCCGTTTACATCGGAACGAACGATTTGCAGAGCGATTCGATTCGAGCCACAACCAACAAGCCATTCCCGCGTGACTGAGCAATTGAAGCGTGTTCGTTGGCCGCTGGCCATCGCCTTCCTCGCAGGTGGAAGCACAATGGCCGTCGAGATTGCAGCGGTACGTCTGCTCTCGCCCTGGTTTGGCACAAGCCTCGTGGTTTGGACCAACGTGCTCGAGGTCATTTTACTCGGCCTAGCTTTGGGCTATCTCGCAGGTGCCAAACTCTCGGTGGGGGACCACCCCGGCAAGCGCCTGACCGCGGTGTTGTTCGCCGGAGCTCTATTCACAGCGTGGGCTCCATTGCTCGCCGCTCCGATTTGCGAGTGGTTCTTACCCTCGGGTTTGGCCCTCCAACAGGCCGCGCCGCTGCTGACTTGGGGAAGTCTAGCCGCCTGCTTAGTCCTGTTTCTGCCTTCCGCGTGCATCCTCGGAATGGTCGGCCCCTTGCTCGTCGAGTTGATTTGCCGAGGCGGTGAAAAGCACGCCGGTTCTGCCGGTGGGCAAGTCCTAGCGGCTTCGACTTTGGGCAGTGTTTTAGGAGCCTTCGCAACGAGTTACTTTGCGCTGTCGCACCCTTTGCTGGGGGTTTCGCGCACATTCGTGCTCGTTGGAGTATTGCTCGCAGCATGCGCAATTTGGTCGGCGGTGGCGCTTCGCAACTCCAGCAAGACCTCGGCACTCGCGATTCTTCCGCTCTTGGTTCTCCCAGCCTTTTTTTTTGGTCGACTGAGGCTCCCGGAACTCTCTGAAGGTGTGACTCAACTCGCCAAACTCGAATCCGTTTATCAAACGGTTCGTGCCGTTGAAGATTCGCGTTTCGAAGTTTCCTATCGATACCTGCAAGTCAATGAAGGCTTTGATTCCTACCAATCGGTATGGACCGAGCAATTGGGGTTGCTTGGCGAGGGGTTTTATTACGACGATTTCGTCTTGCCCTTGTGGCTCTCGCAGCAGAAGAGTCAGTGGGACTTGCTCGTTCTCGGATTCGGTGCCGGAACGGTTCAACGGGTACTCATCGGCGCCAAGCCCGAAAACACGAAGCTCGTGACTACTGGCGTGGAATTGGATGCCGACGTTGTTCGCATGGGACATGAATGGTTTAGCTTGCCTGAAAACAACGCTGGGCTGACTGTCTTTGGCGGTTTGGACGCTCGCTTTGCCTTGCGGAGTCTGCCCGGTCCGTTTGATCAAATCGTTTTGGATGCTTACGCCAACCAAGTCGAGATTCCTCCGCACCTGTCGACGGTTGAATTTTTCGATGCGGTGCGGGAGCGCTTGGCTCCAGGCGGTTGGGCCGTGGCCAATGTCGGCGGCTTTGGATTCGACGATCCGGTCGTACTCAATATCGCCCTGACTCTGGCTGCGAGCTTCGATCGCGATGTTTTGGTTTTGCGCGTACCCAGCACCCGTAATTTCACGCTGCTTGCGAGGCGCGATGCTGAAGTACCCGCACCGGGGTCGGACGAATGGAGTTCTGCTTCGACTAACCCAATCGTCGAGCGTTTATTCCTGTCACGGGACCTTCCCGGAGGATGGCAAGTTGTCCGTCCGCCATCCGAGGCCCCGTTGACCGACGACCGCAATCCAATCGAACGACTTCAACTTCAATCGTTGCGCGAAGGAGGAGCACGACTCCATGCTGGCACTTGAAGTTCTGGGCTTCGCCGCTTTCGCCTTTCCGCTCGCAATCGAACCTTCCGGTTTGAACCGACCCGAAGCGGCAATCCTTCAAAGCCCCTTTTCCACTCGTTTGGCGGAAGCTGACGGCATCGACGATCCCGTTTTGCGTGCATCGCGTCGCGCCGGTGTGTTCTTCGAAGCGCGCGACTTCGGTGCCGTACTGCGGGAAGTGGAGTCGGGCCTTCTAGCAGAGCCTGAAGCGCTTGAACTACTGTGGCGGGCCTCCGCCTCGGAAATCTGGTTGCAAGACGGTGAGCGCGCTCTGAACTGGATTGGAAAGCTGAAACGTGCGGTGGCTAACCAAGACCTCGAACCCGCCGTCCTTGATGGGTGGCTCGCGGTGGCTGCCGACTTTGAGCGCGATGCCAACGGGCTCATGCAAGTGGAGACCAAAGGCGAGGAAGCGCTGATGCGCGCGCAAGTCTCCGTGTCATTGATTGGGCTCGTCGCGGCCATCGCGATCCTGGGTCTGATACGGCCGAATCGGGAATAGCGTCACGAGTGAGGGCATCGGTGAAGATGCTGCTAAACGATTTTCCACGGAGCGATTCGTAAGCGTCCGACGCCGAGCCCGGACAGAGGCTTGACTGCCCTCACGGGCGTAGTTTAGTCCCGGGCCGCGGTTTTCCGCAGCTCTGCCCACCGCGCGGGCACCAGATCCGCGACCTTGCTGGCCGGATAGGTCGCGACTTTGATCAACACGTCCGCGATGTACTCGAACGGATCGACGTCCGCTGCTTTGCAACTGCCGATAATCGAATAGCAGATCGCAGCCGCTTCTCCGCCGCGTTCGCTACCTGCGAAGAGCCAGTTGCGCCGGCCGACGGCGACCGGGCGAATGGCCCGTTCGCAGGCATTGTTATCGAGCGGCACGCGCCCGTCTTTCAAGAAGCACGATAAGTGCTCCCATTGATTGCGCAGGTATTTGATTGCCTCGCCCATTT
>JBLINP010000075.1:0-16135 GCA_047639415.1 Planctomycetota bacterium
CACACACCAGCAAGAGTCGGAAGGACCAACGCTTGATTGTTCGAACTTTACTCATTGGTCCGCACCGACAGTTCCAGCTTCTAGTTCAGCGTCGCGCTTTTCACGCGCTAGCGATAGGGCACGTCTGCGATCGGAGGCCTCGGCAAATGGATCAAAACCTTCTGGGCCTTCCCCAATCGAATTCAACCAATCGTATGCGCGAACGCGCGCACCGGGATTCGAGTCCTCAAGGAACAAATCGTTCTCAGTAATCCACATGTCTCGCAACGATTCGCTATCCACGCTGTTGCTGACTATCTCTTGTACTAGCCCGGGATAACGCCCTACTTCTCCCGTATAGCGAAGCAGAATGCCCAAGAGCTCCGGAGGCAAAGGTGGCGATTCGATTTGTAGGTTCGCCAGGAATCGAAAGGCTTGGCAATCCAGCTCCCATCCCGTTTGGGCCGTATGATCGTTTTCGAGGTCCGAGTTTTCGTTCTTCAACATGCGGACGAATGCGGCCAAGGCAACATCATCAGAGGACAACGCCAAGTCCTCAACCAACGCTGCGCCGGTATTCGAGGCGAGGTACAAAAGTCCCGAGCGGTGGTAGCGAGCCAAATCGAGAGCCTGGAAGGCGCTCCCAAGCGTGCGAACTGCAGCTCGATCCTTCTCGATGACTTCAGCTTTGGTTTGCTCAAATTCCAAGTCGCTTATGCATTGCGCCAAGACTTCATCGCGCGACTCGTCGGCCACGCCGACCACGTTAAGCACGGCGACCAAAGCTCCGGTGGCGTTCCCAAACGGAGAGGGAAAGACCAGAACCAAAGTTTCTTCATCCAATTGTGGACGGTCATCGAGGCAAATCAATTCCCGCCGCAAAGTCGCTAACACAGCAGGCGTTTCCTGCAGGCTCTTGCCATCGTCTTCGCCGGAGCTGTCCGCCAAATCTTCGACGGAGAGCACCACAGACGGTGCTTCGTCACTGGCCACTTCACGTGACACGTAAATTGAGACCACCTTTTTAAGCAAGCCCAGGTCAGGCACATCGATCCATTCCTCTGCAGTCGCTTTAAACCAGGCCGAAACTCCGACCGGAATCGCTGCAGCTGGAGCTCCCAATTCCATAAAGCGACCGAAGTTCTCCTCTTCGATCGACTCAATGAACTCATCAGCGCGTTTGCCGATTCCGACCAACGCACCGGCGGTCAATAAGGTCGAAGTCAACACTGGGTCCTCGCCGCGAGCCGCCGCGATCAAGCGAGTGCGAGTAGCTAAAGGCTCCAACTCACCGACGGGCATATCCTCGAGGAAAATCACTCGGCAATCGACGAACCAGGGGCTTTTCTCCGCTCCAACTTTGGGGGCGTTTTCTTCATCTACCGCGAATGAAGTCGGTCCGGCTAGCGGCGAACCCGTGTAGTGCCGAACCGTAAAATCGAGTGCGGGTGCAACCAGAGGTTTAGGCTCTGGAGTGGACCGGCAAGCCGCAAAACCGAGGGTTAAGACCAGAAAAAAAGATGCGCGAGGCAAGTGTAGATCACTCATTAAACGGAACCGCGAGACGAGGACGATGAAGCGCTCATCACTCTAAATCGCGGGGCATTAATGCGCAGTAGCGATCACTCGCATTCCGAGTCGAGCTGCCAATAAAGCCGCGAGTCCGTTTTTAGTGACCCACGTCCTCGCTGGCCGAAATGATCATGCTGCCTTCCAAGATCATCTCACCTGGTGTTTGGATCGCGTAATCAACCGTCGAGGGCAAACTGGCCTCAACCACTTCAGGACCGTTCGGCATGATGTGAACGGCTTGATTTTCGGCGTTATCGATCTCTTCCTTGATTCGAATCAAAGTTATGAACGGGACGGCCGGGGGATTCTTTGCGAGATCCTCAAGATGCAACGCACAGTGATCGCAAGTCCAACGCCAGAGCACCCACATGCCTTCCGTCGGCAGCATTCCGATGTCCTGCTCCAAGTGATTGACAAGCGGCGTGTCGTAGACGCTCATCCCCACCCAACTCTCGATATCGAGGACGGCAAAAGGACGATTGAAAGTCTGGACGGGCTCGGTGTTCTCATCGACGGGCGCAGGCGGAGGCGCATCGACCTCGCGGTCGAGTAGGAAAGGCACCGCCATTGCCAAAACGCACGCCACGCTCACGAACAACTTGTTGAAGCCCGGGGCCGTTCCTTTCCAGGGCTGGGAGATCAGGAGCAAGCCCAACAAGATTCCGTCGTACAGCATCATCTCTGCGGGCAGGATGGTCACTTTCGATCCGAAACAACCGCAAGACTCAGCTCCCTCGTTGATTAGCAATCCCAGGATGACCTCAAAGACCACGTAAATGGCCGCGATCGCGATCCAGCCGATGCGTGGCGCGCCGATGGCCAGCACGACGAAAAGCAGTTCCGTTCCGATCGCTAGCTTGTAGGTCAATCCCAAGTCGAACGGCAGGCCGTGCATGATCTCGGGAAGGTCGGCGGGCGTTCCGAGGAACAGTTTGAAGCCGGCACCAGCCAGCAACCAAAGCGTCGCCAGCGCGAGCGCGAGCAAAGCGAAAGGACGTGTCGTGGGTCTATCTTCAGTCATTATCGATACTCGAGTCGAGATGCGCTCAATAGCGGCTATTCGGTGAAGCTACTACGTTTTTTGATCAGCTTGCGATTGAGAGTGTAGAGCAAGGTGAGCTTGTATTCGGATCGGATGCGACTATAAATTGCGGCCGCCTCGGCGAATCGCTCCGCGTCCCATAGTTCATTCGCGCTCTTGAGCAACCCCTCCGGCGTCTCTCCCTGATTGTCTCCCCCGCCACCGATGTTCGGCAAGAAGCCGTCCAAAAGCGATTCGCCGGCCTTTGCAATCACGCTGCCAAAATCGATCTTCGGATCCGACGCGGTGCCAGTGATCGGAACATCCAATTGCTTGCCCTTGAGCTTCCGCAACACTCGGTGACGCTTCACCAAGCCGTCGGTAATCGGAACGTGCCAAACCAAGTCCAAACTTTGGTCGAGTCCCACCGAACCATCGAAACTGGTTTCGGAATCGGCAATCGTCCAAGTCCAAGGCTCTGCGTAACGCAATCGACTGTTTTTCAGCTCGAAACTAACCGGACGCAATTGCAATCGGGCGTCCGAACTTCCACCTAACTCTTCGCACAACTTGTCGAGGAATTCCGAGCCCTCGATCACGAGTTCTTCGACGACCAGGGACCCGTCGGCAGAGAACGGCCCGAGCAATAGCTCCAACTCCTCCTCACCAAGTATTTCCCACGGAATTGGAGCACCGTACGACAAGGTGATTTGAGCATCGGCAACCGCGTCGACCGTGGCCAAGTCCGAATCCTTCAACTTGGCGAAAGCGGGATGCAATAGGGCCAGTAGCGCGGAGCTTTCACTTCCGATTCGAACATGGTCGATGAGCAGCGCAGTTTTGAAGGCCGGGTCAGCAGCGGACGCGGTTGAATGGCTCGGGACAATTCGACCATCCAGATCAATCGTTCCCTCGTTCACGTCGAACTTGCCCACTAACTCAATCGCACCGGCAACGAAGTTTGTGTCCAAGTCGCCGTTGAGAGTCAGTCCTTCAATAGTGCAACCGTCTAAGCCCAATCGGAGCTGTCCATCTAAGTCGGAAAGCATCCCGGGCAATTCCGTCGAAGAGATGCTGCCGGAGATTCCGAACTCTAAGGTCTCGCGTGCTTCTTTCGTGAATTGAGCGGGTAGTTCGATCCCGAAAGCCTCTTGGATCCGGCTCGGCTGAATGGACCAAAGCCCACTTAGGCTTTCAAAGGCAAGCAAGAACGATGAATCGCCGCCAGGCAGTTCAACTTTGCCCGAGAGCGAGCCAGTATGAAATTGCGAGTCCGAATCGAACTTGGCAACATCCGCCTGCACGGATCCGTCTGCACCAAACTCGACGATCGCGTCGAGATCCGTGTTCAAAGTGATCGACTCGAAAGCCGGCACTAACTCGCCGTCCTGGTACTCAAGAACGTTGAGTTGAATTTGATCCAAGCGCACGAGTGAGCGAAAATCAAACTCGAATCCACCTTCCGATGAACTAGCCGGTTGCGACTCACTGTCAGCCGAAATTTTTGGCGCAGACTCGACCGTTGTTGTAGTTCCGGGCTTCGCTCTCTCGAGTTGAGCGAAGTTGAAAACTCCCTCGGACTCCTCCCAGGCAGTCACTTCCAAGCCCGAGACGTCGACGCTGACTTCAGTGCTGCCGAACAAAGCTCCAATCAGACCGAATTGAACCTCGAATGAGTTCAGTCGGACGATTTCGCGCCCGGTCAAGTCGCGAATCGATAGGCCCGTCAACACCAAGCCATTGAGCGTCGGTGCGAGGTCGAATTTCTTCAACTCGATCGTGACCTTGAAGTCCTTCTCAATCTGCTCTGCCACCCGAGGCCAGATGAGCGAATTGCGCATGAGGAGCAGCACAAAGATTCCTATAAATAGAATCAGCGGCACAAGCATCCACTTGCGCCGCCGACTTTTACCCGTACGCGCCTTTGCAGTCGCGTCGGAGGTGCCCGATCCATGCGTGCCGGAGGTGGAATTCACCCCCTTGTTGTAACGCCTGGAAGGGCAATTCAGCAATTCAAACTAGCCAGCCTTGCGAGCAGCTTTTTTGCCCTTTTTGCCTGCATAGTAAGTCGTTCCGCGCTTTTGGCCTTCGGTACGAATTTGCTTAGCTGAAAGCAGCATCTGGATCGGACGCTTGGTGTCCTTCGTCGTGCGACGGACACCCTTGCTGATTGCGTCGACGCCAACACCGGGATTCGAGGAGAGATAGGAGAGGATCATACCTGCGGTCTGCTCGAGGTCGTCGGCGCTACGACGAACGCGCGTGCCACTCTTCTTAGGAGCAGGAGCACTTTTCTTAGCTTTTGCCTTCGCCTTGGCGGGCTTTGCCTTAGCAGCGGCTGCCTTCTTCGGGCGACCCGGCTTCCTTTTAGCCGTTATTGCCGCTTTGGCTTTCTTCGGACGCCCGGCTTTGCGGGGAGCCGTGGCTCCAGCAACAGAGGCGACAGCACCGCCGAGTGCTTCCTGAACCGTTTCAAGAGCAGCCTGGCGGATGATGGTGGTGAGTTCTTCGACAAGAGTGTCGACACTAGCGCGGATAGCGGATTCGATATTCGTGTTAGACATTTTGAGGGGATTAAGAGGGTAGAGCGAGCTCTTAGTGACGGTGAGGGAGCGTCGGTGTCCTTTGTGACAAAGCACTAATTGTCTTCGTCATAGATTTAGGCAACTAGTATTGCGATTGATTCCAATGAAATCCACTACGAGTAATCAACTCGCATAAAAATATTTGCTACGCACAAAGCAGAGTAGTGAGGAAGAGCACTCGTTCGGCCTTACAGGGTTGATGTCTAGAATCAGCTTCTAACTCTGGTTTTTGCCGAGATCCGGACGGGTAGGCATGTTTTCCTAATCGACTCAGCGCGTTGAATCAGGTGGATTCACTTTCACTTGATGAAGTCTATGAACTTTTGAAGTAGGAGTTTTCGTGTGATGCTTCGAACTTGGCGCAAGAAGATGGATGGCAGTGCAGGGTTAGTGTGGCGATCCGAGAATCACTTACACGACAGGGGCTGGAGTTGACGGGCAGAGTGAGATTTGGGAGGGAGAGCAGCGACTGCGGAGTTTGAGAGAGTGAGGCGAGGCGAAGTTAAGCAGCAGGAGTTGGACCTGTTAGTGAATTGGATCGGCGCGATTGTGCGGGCCTGGGAATTCGCTGGGGAGAATTTACATGGTGGCGCACATGATCAGGAAGGAGTCGCTGGCCCTGAGGATGGGGAGGTCCTTTGGGTCGGTTCCGTGGACGTGTCGATAGTGACCGGAGGAATAGCGGTCCCATTGGCCTGCTGGGATTTGGACTTGATGCTTGCGCGCGTTTTGCACGACGTAGCGCAGGGCTTCTTTGATCGCGTTCCAGCCGCGAACGACGCGGGCGTGAAAGCGGTCGGCGAAGACTTCGCCTGTGCGGTTGAAGAGTCGATTGATGGTTCGGCTATGCGGATGTTTAGGCCTTGCATGCCGCGACGGAGGGCTTCGTTTCTGCGGACGTAGACGGGGGAGTGAAAGTGATTGCTCATCACCGTGTACGCGTTGAGCTCGAACTCGAAGCGATCCTTGGCTTTGCAAAAGCAGCGTTCGAGGGCTTCGACGACATGCTTTTGTCGCAGGTTGGGAATGCCGTTGCGCAGCTTGACTGTTACGTGCACACCGTGAGCGCCGGAGACCGAGGGCCTAACCGAGTGGAGGACTTTGCCGGACTTTGCTGAGAGCTCAGGCTCATCAGGGTTCACGTAGGTTGGCTTTCCATTGAAGACAGGCCGGCTGTTTGAGTTCGAGCTCTGTCGCCCACCATACCTTGCCGTCCCACGGCCGTTAGCTTTCGCCGTCGCTTTCGCCGTCGCGTTCGACTTTGGTTTCGACTTTGGTTTCGTATTCACCTCTGACTGGTTTCCCACCTTTCGATTAGTGCCAATCCTCGATCGACCAACCTGCCGAGTAACCGTTCGAAATTGGCCGAGTGAGAGTTCGGGAACGAGTGAAGTTGATTCCATTGTTGCGAGCCTTGCGTTCATGAACTCGTGTACGGATTAGTGCCGAAAACATGACAATGGAAATGGTCTCAACACACGAATAAATGCCGAAATGTCGCTCCATCCGGCAATTCAACGACATTACATCGCGGTTCCAACTGAGCCTGTCAGCAGCTCCATCGCCTCCGTCTACACGCCCAAATTCCGGCACGAATAGTCCATCGTCCCCAGCCGATCCGTTCCAACCTTCGCAGCTCCACGCCTCGCTCCAAACTCAACCACTACCCAGCAACTCCCAATCTCTATCACTCGCTAACCTCCCTCCCAAATTCGCAAGCTGCGCAATCCTCCCCCCTTCTTCGCAACCCCGCAATCCCGAGCTCTTCTCCCAAACTTCACGATCCTCCGCCAACTCCCGACCCCTCCCGTTTAAGTAATTATTCTCTCTCTCTCGCTCCCTCTTCATAAACGCCCCCCCCTCAACCTGATGTCCTCCTCTCGGGCATCTAGATTCCCCGTGGTAAATGCGTTCGAGACCTCCGCTGTTCCGGAGAATGCCGCCCAATCTTCCCCGGCAAGTATCCATTAGGGGCACTGGTCATCCACTCTCAGCATTGCGAACTCAGCTCGTCCGCCATACGTCAATCCAAGAGCCCGCATCGATAAATCAGCCCGGTGAGCATTAAAAACAGAAGCCCCGACAAAGCGAAATGCTCTGCCGGGGCTTGTTGTGTTTTGGAGAAAGACTCTGATCAGTCGTTTTGCTGATCTTCGGTGCGACCGAACATCAAGAAGCCGCCGCCGCCGATTGCGTCCGTGTTGTAAATGAAGCCAGCGTCGAGAGCCTTCTCGATGCGGAGTCCACTTTCAGCCAAGTGAGCGAGGGTGTAAGCGTCGAAGCTATCACCCTTCTCAGCTGCCTTAGTAATTACTTTGGCGAGCTTGGTGAGCTGCATGGTCGCCAAACTGCGGACTGTCTTGGCCGCGGCTCCGTTGCCGGAGTCCATCGACAAGTCAATCAAGCGCTGCAAGTGCTCGCGCTGCAGGTCACGACGCAGGCTCGAAATCTTCGGTTGACGCGTGGTGCTAGCCAATGCCGAATCCTTGTCGGCAAGCTCGGTCCACACGTTCTCCATCACTGAATTCAGGATCTCGGGAAGCGTGACAGCATCCTCGCTCGGATCGACGAGCAATTCGTTGTCGTACACGCGACGCAAAGTCGTCGGATTCAGGATCATCGTCAAGACGGACGCTTGGATGCCAGAGATGCGGTCGTGCATCGGCCAGGTCGAATCCTGGTAGGCCAACCACCATTGAGCTCCATCACCGTACTTTTGAACGGTCATGTAGCGCAGGAGCTCCGGTGTAAGCCCATAGGACTTCTCGAAGAATGAGTTTTCGATGCAGAACTTCAGCGCTTCACGCTGGTCTTCAACCGAAACGGGCTCGATCGGAGCACGGTCACCGGGATCACCTTTGTGATCCTTGTTGACGTAAGCGCCACCGATCCAGTTCGCCATGATGCTGATCGAACCAGTTTGCATGCCCAGCGTGATTTCATAACCACGGCGAGCCTTGCCCCAGCTTTCGCCTTCCTTCACGAACTCGTCGAGAATCAAAGCGCGCTGCTTTTCAGCAAGGCGCATCCGACTCTTGGCGAAGTTGATCGGGTCAGCAGCGAAGTCATAACGACGTGCGAAGGGGTCCGTACCAGAGGTATCGAAGTCCGTTGCATAGGTATGAGCGGGATCGTTGACTTCCGTGAAGACTTCCGTCGGATCGCCAAAGCCATAGCCGTACTCGATCGCCCACTCGTCGTAGGGACCGACTTTGATCATGGTGTAGTCACCTTGAACTTCGCCGTCTTCAACGTTGATGTTGACGGGGGTGTAATCCATTACCGAAGCGGTGAAGGATTCTTTGCCCTTGACTGATTCGCTGTTGATTTCTTCCATCGTGTAAAGGCTTGATGCACGGAAGTTGTGACGCAAACCAAGCGTGTGACCCACTTCGTGGGCAACCAAGTCGGCCAACATCGGTCCAACAAACCATTCCGGAACGCCGTCGATCAGATCCGCGGGATCTTCTTCGTCTTCTTCGCCTTCTTCGCCCTCTTCACCTTCAACCGCTTCGTCCTCGATCATGCGCATGATTTGCATGGTCAAGCCCATCACGGCCATGTCAGAAGATTTGCCAGTCGAGGCCATGCAAAGAGCGAAGTTCGAGCCTACGCGACGAACCAATTCCTGCATCTCGCTTTCGCGCCACAGGTAAGGATTGGCAAGCATCGCCATTCCATCAGCATCGTTTTGACGTGCGTGACGGTGACGCTGAATTTTCTCGATCACTGAGCGCTGATCAACAGGCGCAGCCATACGGACGCGCGGGTCCCAGTTCGGGTGACGTTCAAGCCACTCCATCGTTTCGGGGCTGAAGCTCTCCATGGCCATCTCGGGCAGGTACTCGTTGTACTGATACCAGAAGTGGCGGATCCAACCGTCGGTCAGGACGACGTCAGCGTCGAGAATTTGACCGGTAAGCGGGTGAGCGCGCGACGGGCCGATAGCCGTACCAATATCGTTCGTTAGCCAACGAATGAAGTTGTAGCGCACGTCTTCCGGATCTTTGTCCATGTTCGCGCCCGTATTCGCATCCTGGTACTGGACCACGATGGCGTCGGAGAGCCCGACCTTCTCGAAAGCTTCGTTCCAGTACTCCACGCCAGCTTTAATCCAGCGGCGGTAGTTCACCGGAACGGTGTGCTCCACGTAGTACGTCAACGCCTTCTTCGGCGGAGACAGCTTCATGCTCGGAGCGGCTTTTTCGAAGTGCCAACGGTTGATGTAACGCGTTGTGATTTCGTCGTCGCGGAACTTACCCAAGTCGCGGTAGACCGTCGTGAAGTAACCGATGCGGTCGTCGGCCTTGCGCGGCTTGTAGCCGGGCGTCTTCGTGATCTTGCTGATCGAGTAATGGAAAACTTTGATTGCTCCGCTTCGTGAAGGAACCTCAAAGGCCACTTCGACGTTGTCGGGGAAAGCTTTGAGCTTGGAAATCGTCGCCAACTTCGTGTTCAGGCCTGCAGCCGCCCCACCGTAAAAGGTGCTGGCGTTGCCGAGCAACATTCCGTCGAGGTCGATGACCGGTTGACCACCCGGGCCCATGCAAACGATCGGGACGTCGAGTACGACTTTGTCGACAAAGTGACGAGAGATCGCCTCTTCCGAAGCCAAGTCGCCGGTTGTGCGGACGTCCAAGTTGGGTGCGATCAGCGCCATGCGCTTGTCGAAACGCTTCCAAAAGACGTAGACGTCGCCTGCTTGCAAGCCGGAGAACATCTCGCCTGTCGGCGTGGTCATTGCAATGAAATGCTTTTGACTTGCGTAGCCGGCGGGCAGCTCCGCGAGGACTTGACCGTCCTTCTTACGCGACCAGATTCCATAAAGGCTTTTGCCATCGGCGGTAGAGGTCACCTTCGAATAGCCCTCAGAGACTTTGTCCCAATCGGGAAAGTCAGGCTTCTTCTCGTCGTCGGCGCAGACCGTTGAGGTCAACAGGACCATCGCGGCTGCACCAAGCACTCCAAACGCAAGGCGTCCGGTCGGCTTATTCATCTTCGTCATTTTCATATCTCCAGGACACATGAGGACCGGCGCTGCTAATCGGCACCGAATCGTGAAAGAATTTCTAGGAAGCGGGTTGGATTCGACTCCCAGGGGCTCTCCCTCTTCCTCGTCGGAAGAAAGTTTTTCCTAAAGGGCAGAGTGCAAAAACTCTTGTCAGCTCTTTGTACGGACAGCTCTGAGTACGGTCTGCCGGGCGAAGCGCGGAACGCCCCAGCGGTGGGGCTGGAACTCGAATCGACTTGGGATTCTAGTCCTTCTTCACGAACTGGGCCGTCTGGAGTCTGTAAAGCCTTGGTCCTGCGATGCCCCTGGACTGATTCTGAGCCCGTGAAGTCTGCATTCCGTCGCTTCGAACGAGAATTCGCGCTGGCCGCGTGCTTTTCCGGTCTACGGGATTTTGATCTGGCTCGGCGAGACACTGGCGGCGAAACTCCCCGCTTCAATGATCGTCTATCCCACCAAAACCGCCGCTAGCCTACTCGCCTTCGCCCTCTTGCTCTCCGGCTGCCAGCAAGAAGCCACCGAGCGCTCCGACGATATCCTCCTCGTCACCATCGACACGCTGCGCAGCGACTTCGTCTCCGCCTACGGCTACCCACGCAAATCGACGCCCAATCTCGATGCGCTCGCCGAGCAAGGCGCGCTCTTCGAGCGTCACTTCACAACTATCGCGACCACGGCTCCCGCTCACGCCACGATGTTCACCGGTCTTTATGCGCGGGAGCACGGGCTAACAAAGAACGGACAACTGCTCGGGAGCGAGCTCCCCAATCTGCCCGAAATTCTAAATGACCGCGGCTATCGAACTGGCGCGAGCATTGGCGCTCGCATCCTCGGATCCAAGCACGGTTTTGCGCGCGGTTTCGAAAGCTTCGACGAGGACTTTGGCCCGACCGTGTTGCGACCGGCGGGCAAGAGCGGCAAGTACGAACGCTATGCCGAATCGGTCATCGACCGCGCCATTGGAATTCTTGAACAACCGGATGAGCGCCCGCTCTTTCTTTGGGTTCATCTCTACGATCCGCACGATCCGTATCAGCCGCCGCAGCCGTCGCCACTTCATCCCGAACGCGAACTCAATTTCTTTCGCAAACGGGCCGAACCATCCGCGGAATACAACCGCGACATCTTGAGCAAGATGCTCGCCGGTTATGAGGCTGAACTCACCTACGTAGACGGGCAGTTCGGGCGGCTGCTCACAGCGTGGGAGTCGCGCGCGACCGGCCCCGACAGTCTTGTCATCGTCACTTCCGATCATGGCGAGGGCTTGGGCGAACACCGCTACCAAGGCCACGGCTTTTTGCTCTACGAAGAGCAGGTGAACATTCCGCTCATCATTCGATATCAGCCCGTCATCGAAAGCGGACTGCGCATCGCCTCGACAACCTCAACGATCGATCTTCCCGCGACCATTCTCGAACTGATCGGGATAGGCAACTTGCCAGAGATCAAAGGCCGAAGCCTGATTTCACTAAGCGGTGCTTCCATGCGCAATCGTGACGCATTCGCCGAGCGCCGACACTTCAAAGATACGGATCTCCAGCGCTCCGATGCCCTGCGCAAGCTAATCAAAAATTTCGCCCGTCAGCCGATCGGTTCAGTTGGCGAGAAGTGCATCCTAGTTCGCGAAAACTGGAAGTTCGTTTGGAACGATAACGGTCGGCACGAGCTTTTTGATCTCGCAGCAGACCCGCGCGAGGAGCACAACCTGTACGCCGACAAGCCAGAACGCGCCAGCGAAATGCAGTCGGCTATCGAGCAGTGGCGTAAGAAGGATTCGGTTCATTCGTCCGCAGTAGGCGCAGAAGCGCACGCCGACACGGAGACAGAAGAGATGCTCGACGCCTTGGGCTATTAGCTCCTGAGAGGTCCAGTCCGCTTACTTCAGGAGATCGCCAACTTTGAGCGTCTCACCCGTTCGAACGTCGACTAAGTCTTCTTTTGCGATCAATTCGAGTCGATCCAATCCGGTAACCCAAGTTAGCCGTCCCTTACTATCGCGCGATTCGCGGAAGGAACTCTCGACCCATGCCTCGGCCGCAGTCATAGGCCGCAGATCTCCAAGTACATCCTTGCGAACGAAGAACGCATTGTTGCCCGCGCTGTTCGAGCCTACCAATACATAGCCGCGTGATTCGGCGAGATGACACTGTGCAGCCAAACTTGCGCCACAATACAGCATGCTTGGATGCGCTTGCCCACGCACAAAGTCTGGCTTATAGGGCACGGTAACCGCGGCATCTGGACCGAAGATCGAGTTGTATTCGATAATCACGATGCGAGGTTCGGCAACCTCTACAGCGTGCCAAATCCAATAATCATTGCCGTCAACGTCGATCGACAAAATTCCGAGATCACCAGTGAAACCATTTTCGGTCAGCAGCTGATTGATGTTCTCGGCAGTAATGAAGGTCGAACGAGCCGTAAGGTTGCGCCAAAACTTTAACGGATCAGCGTCAAGCACTTCATCGAGGTCCGGTCGGCCATCGAGAATCAATGCTCGCCAAGGTGCCAGTCGAAGCAGCAAACGACAGTTCGCCTCCTGAAAATCCTCGACGCCAAACTCCACGAAGGACTTTTCGGCGAAGGGCACATGGGCTGTCAAATGTTGAAGAATTCCGTCCTCACCAAACTGTGAGTAGATGCGGAACTCGCACTCGCTGAGTGGCGTGCCGGCCGGCAGTGCGGCGACGCGCTTGGCGTGCTCACGTGCCTGCAACTCGACCAGAGCATCGGTAACGTCATAAACCCTGTCTAGGCGATCCGAAAGCCGACGAAGTCTTTGACGAGCCCGACGCCCTCGACCAAACGACCTTAGCCGTCGCTTGAAAGAGGAATACGCACCGCTCTGTCCGAGTTGACTCATATGAAATAAAGAACGTTAGTTCGCCCGGTCAGCGCAGTCCTGCGTTTTGAGGCTCGATATGCCCAGCTTCCATCAGTGTCTTTTCTCTCTCTGCGAGTTTCATGTCGGACTCGACCATCATTTTCGCAAGAGAGCGCACGTCATGCTCTGGCTTCCAGCCCAGCGTGTCTCGCACCCGTGTCGAGTCACCTTCCAAGTGATCGACTTCAGCTGGACGGAAATGTCGCGGATCAATCTCGACGTACTTTTCCCAATCCAAATCGACTTGCTCAAAGACCAAGAGCAAGAAGTCGCGAATACTGATGCTTTCTCCGATCGCTACTACAAAATCGCCAGGCTCATCGTGCTGAAGCATGCGCCACATTGCCTCCACATAGTCTCCGGCAAAACCCCAATCACGCTTGGCGTCCAAGTTTCCGAGATAGAGTTTGCTTTGCATTCCCAACTTAATCCGTGTCGCAGCACGCGTGATTTTGCGCGTCACAAAATTCTCACCTCGTCGCGGACTCTCGTGATTGAACAGAATGCCGTTCGAGGCAAAGATCCCGTAGCTGTCGCGATAGTTGATGACTTGATAATGCGCGTACGCCTTGGCGCAGGCGTAGGGACTCCGCGGCTGGAAAGCGGTTCCCTCGTGCTGCCTCGGCTTGGCTGCACCGAACATCTCCGAGCTGCCTGCCTGATAAAAGCGCACCGTATGATCCGAATGCTTCTGGAAACTTCGAATCGCGTCGAGCAAGCGAATGACACCGACCCCCGTTACGTCCACCGTGTACTCAGGTTGATCAAAGCTAACTCGCACGTGGCTTTGTGCGCCCAAGTTGTAAACCTCGTCCGGGCGTACGTCGTCGAGCACGTTGCGCAGAGCACCCGCGTCCGAAAGATCACCGTAGTGCAGATGGAAGTCCGGGTTCGGATTGCCTCCAATGTGCAGATGATCGATGCGATCTGTATTGAACAGGCTCGTTCGGCGCATTAGACCGTGAACTGAATATCCTTTGGAGAGCAATAACTCTGCCAAGTAACTGCCGTCCTGGCCGGTAACGCCGGTGATCAGGGCTGTTTTCTTGTCGCTCATGATAAATAGGGCCGGACCGCGCTGTGCCTCGATTGAGCCTGGATTTCCACCGTGTGGATCCACGCCGCGGTCTTGGTTCTGGGGGACTACTTTAGGCCTTGGATCCTGTTTGAACCAGAGTAGCTACGGCAATTCACTAGGCTCAGCCGCCCTGAGCTTCCACCAACGAACGAGCGGAATCAGAAGCCTGGAATCTAGGCATCCAATTCGTGATCGCCTTGAGACGGTCGGAGCTGCCCAGAATCGAGAAGCCCGCCTCCTTGTTGAATCGAATTTCACACGATTTCCCAAGCGCTGCCAAAAGTGCCGTGGCAAATTCAGACGAAAGCGTTCCGCTTCCAGAGCAAAAATTGAAGACCGTCCCGCTCTCGTACTTGGAAGCCAAAAGCGCTTGGTACGCATCGATGGCATCGCGAATATCGAGCAGGTCTCGACGGACATTCGGCGCTGGGACCTCAACACTAGATTGGCCTTCACGTAGCCGGGCGAGCAAGCCTGTCGCGAAAAGCCCCTGCGGAAGATCGGCACCTATTAAATTGAAGGGGCGCACGATGGTGAGGTGAAATTTTTCTTGATGCAGTCGCGTCACGTCCTCAGCCAGCAATTTCGCGAGCCCGTAGGGACCAGTGGGTTCAGTGGAAGCACTCTCGTCGCACGGAAGCTCCGAAGGTCCGTATACGTAAGCGCTCGAGTTCAAGAAGTATCGACAGCCAGCAGAAACGGTCGAGACATGCTCGGCCACCCGAGCCGCCATACGGACAGTATTCCGAAGATGCTCGTGCCCAATGAAGCGACTGGGCCGGGACTCCCCTGCCAACTGAAACACGACATCCCAGCCGCCGGGTGGCGGCATAGGGAGCGGATTATTGCTAAGAAGATCCACGGGTCGATACATGAACCTATCTTCGGCTCCAGGTGGGGCTTCGATCGACGATCGACTCCAAGCTTCAACCCGCGCACCGTCGATGGCAAAACGTCTAAGTAGGTGCTGGCCGATGAAGCCGGACGCCCCGACGATTAGGACATTGAGAGATGTAGATTCCATCGGGAGGCTGGGATGTGGACTCAAGATCGCAAGCCGACTGGATGAAACCCTCAACCTGCGATTTGAGGAGCGGCGAATCCTAGCATCTCCCACAACTCACAGAGTCGACTCAAACAGACTCTATGATCAGAAGTTCAATCCCAAGGCGTCGACCGCGACTCAATTTGGTATCGACCGCGTGCAGCTGAGGGTCTGATTTAGAAGTCGCCTCGGGTCGAAGGCCCTGTAATGCGACCAAGCGAGTGGTCCTGCTCGTGTGTAGGTTCTCGCTGCTCGTCTCCTGCGCAGGCAAAGCCCCCGTCCATGCACTGGATGATTATTGCTTGCTAGAAAACGTCATCGGCAAAGTGCGATACCCGTCGAGTTCGGGCTGCAGCATTGGCCCCTGAGCATTGAAAAGACGGGCGGTGGTGAGCCGCTTGCGACCGCTTGCATGCATGCCCGAGGGCAGCACCTCGATGGCTGAGTGTCTGAACAACACAAGTCCGACGGCATCAACCTTCCGGCCTATATCGACTGCTACCTGGAGCCTTCGATTACCCCTCAGACAGCTTCCCCGGTAAGGGCGGCTATTGCCCCACGGTTCGGCATACGACCGAAGAAAGCTCGATCGAATAATGGAGTGTTCACGCCCAAGCACATTCCGAAACCCAGGTTCACATCTGAGTTGTAATTTGGGACCGCGAAACCTTTCTACGCAGTGAGTCCGTTAGGGCTATCGAAAATAATTTACTCGCTACGGGGCGTGTACCCTGGGGAGGCGACTTCTATCATCTCCGAATGTTCCCTAGCCTATTTTGCAGTTCGCGTATTCGAACTAAAATCACCACCAGCTGAATACGCCGCTGCTTTGCGCGGCCGTCGGAGTTGTCTTGCAACGAATCGTACTTTTTCACCCAGCATTCCTCGAGCCCGGAGGCGCAGAGTTCCTTTGTATCAACCAAGCTCAGCGCCTTGCAGCTCGTGGATTCGAAGTTCGTG
>JBLINP010000076.1:0-16055 GCA_047639415.1 Planctomycetota bacterium
AGTACCCGAGGTTCCATCAGATCCGTAGCCATCCTTGCCTCCCGCGCCACTGGAACCTGCGCCGCCGATACCCATCGCTCCGGCGACACCGATTCCACCGCCGGCAGCCGCAATCAATTGCTGTCGCAAACTCTCGGGGATTTCGGGGCGTTCGGGTCGGCTAGAGGGATCGCAATCTTCGACGCGTCGAATCGAGTCGACGTAGAGTTGAATGTCGAGATCGCCAAGTGAGGTGGCTTCGATCTCCGCCAAGGTGGTCGCCAACGTGCTTTCTTCGAATGCAGAGAGCGGACCAGGAGGACAAGTCACTTTGCGGTCAATCAGCCTTTCAACGCGGTCGAGCAGGCGGTCGAGTTGACCGACAGGGTCGCTCGAGGAGGGGTCGCCCGCCGAACCTGGATCTTGCGGAAGCGGGGGAGCGGCCGGCATGGAGCTGGGATCACAGTCCTTCGTGCTGCCGACGGATTCGAGGAACAGTTCGATGTCCGCATCGCCGTTGGCCAACTGTCGCAGGCGATCCACAGAGCTGAGAACTTGCTGCTCTTCGGCCTCGGTCAAGGGGCCGGGAGGACAAGTCGTTTTGCGCTTGGTCAACCCCATGAGCCGATCGATTTCGCGTTGCATGTCGGCCAAGAGTGCCGAGAAGTCGCGCGGAATCAGATTGGCCGTTTTCGTCCACTCCGGATCGATGCCGGTTTGTTGCGTCGAGCGCGGGATCGGTTGATAGCGGGGATGGAAGAGCTCGAATGTGAACTCGCCGAAGGGCATGTTGGTCGCAGCGATGCCCATCGCATTGGTGGTGAGCTGAATCGCTTCGCCGCCAATCGGACGCAATTGAACGGTGGCCTCGGGGACGATCGGCTTCGTCTTGAGCGCAAAGCTCACGAATTCGGGCGCTGACCGAACAAGCTCGAGAGCTTGTGAAGCAGCGCGTCGGCCTGAACTATCGGTAACCGTGAGCGTTGCGGGGAAAATGCCCAGTTCGGTCAGCTTGACGTTGCACGAGAATCCGCCTTGCCCGTCGAAGTCGACGGTATAAGTGCGGGAGCCGCCGCGCCGAACTCTGATTTCCGCCCGACCTTGCTCGGGAAAGTTATCGATGCTGCCCGTTACCGAGACAACGCTGTTCGTGCTCGCGAATTGAATGCCTTTAGGAAGTAAAATCTTTGGTCGGCCTTCTAAGAAGACCCACATCATCGCAGCGACTGCGCCGATGACCAAAACGGCGAGAGCTCCGCCGATCAGCTTGGGGAGGATGGAAGGCTTTTTGTTCTCGTCGTCGTCTTCATCAACGATCTCGACGGGAGCGGAGGAACTGACTTGTCCTAAACGTTCAAGCGCGTCATCTGCCGACGCAATCCGATCGTTGACCGACTTGGAGATCATCGCCTGAATCAAGTCGGAGAGATCCTGCGGATAGCCTGCAATCAACTCGCTAAGAGCGGGCAAAACCATCTGCATCGACGTGTGCCAATACATCCACTTCGGGCGATCGTCTGAGTTGGCATCTTTCGATCCCCGCATCGGGTCGTAAACCGACGGAAACTGTGCTTCAAAGAGCGTTTTGCCGAGCGCCATTTCATAGGCAATCATGCCGAGCGCATAAATGTCGACGCGCGGAGTCTCTTCGCCAAGTGTCGAGTCCAGCAATTCAGGCGCGGCGTACTTCACCGTAGCCAGCTGCATGGTCTCTTCGGCGCCAGCCTTCTTCGCGAGTCCGAAGTCGGCGACCTTCCAAATCCCCGGCCCGGTCCGCAGAATGTTCTGTGGCTTGAGGTCACGGTGCAAAATGGGCGGAGTCGTTCCATGCACCCACTGAAGGGCGTGCAAGACGTCTCTAAGCAAAGAGCGGACGTGATTGGGCTCAGAGGGCTTGTCTGTTATTGAGTACCGCAGGCTTCTGCCCGCCAACTCCATCGCAATCCATGGACCGAGCTCTTCATCGATACCCATGCCGTGCACGGAGACGATATTCGGAGCATCACCGATTTCGATGAGCATGCCGACTTCGCGTTTCAGCCGCGAAATTTGCTCCTCGTCATCGAGGTTCCATGCCTGCAAGGCTTTGATGGCGGCCGGGCGAGAAAGCCCCTGCCCTAGATCCTCGACAGCGCGGTACACCGTCGTGTATCCACCAACGTCGATTTGCTCATGGAGTTCGAATCTTCCGAGTTGCTTATTCATTGGCCTGCCTCGCTTGCCTTTTCGTTTGTCGATATCCCGCGCTTTCGGACGAACCAAGTCAGTGCATCTGCAAAGGCTTCATCGGTTCGCCACTGCGGGTCAACGCTCATGCTTGTGTATTGATCCCAGCCCATAATGACGTCCAATGCTCTTGCATTGGGGCTGGCCGACTCCGCAATGCTGCGTCGATTGCTACCTGAACCTGGAAGTTTTAGGGTTAGTAAAACGGAGTGCAAAATGTCCCAGCGTTCGGCGGCTACTTTGTCGTTGTAGGCCATTTCAAAGCGCCAGGCGTCGCTAAAGATTTTGATGCCTTCTTCTGGAAACTCACCACGCTGTTCCCACTCAACCATGCGTGCCGTCAATCGCTCAACGGCGGTGTTCCAGTGCGCCAGAGTCTTCGGGGGAATGGATCGCGGCGGTGTTTGAAGCGCTTTGTATGCCCCGAACATGAGCACAGCAATCAGTACGAAGATTCCGCCGATGATCGGGGGCGTCAGAGTGAGCCGGCTTTGTTTCCCGATGCGTTCTTCGACGACTAACGTGCAATTGGGAGTGATCTCGAATTCGTCGCCGCTGACCAAACGAGTATCAGCACTGATGGCCTTGCCATTGATTCGGGTGCCGGATGCCGAAAGGTTTTGAAGGAAGAGTCGTCCCGACAAATCCTGCAACGAGGCATGTTCCCACGCGATGTCCGGCTCGGACAGGAGCACCTGGCAGCGCGGAGCGCGGCCTATGATGCACTGGCCATCGACGCGAAAAGTCTTTCCGTCGTCTATGCCGCCCTGGACTGTTATTTGAAATGCCATAGTTCGATTCGATGGGCTACATCTGCATTCCGCCGTAATACCAGCGGACGAAGAATGGTGCGAAGAGCATGATTAACACTGCGATGAAAACGAGCATGCCCGGAATCAAGACGAGTACTTTCGCCTTGCCAGCAGTGTCGGTCGCATCTTGAACACGTTTGATGCGTGATTGGTCGGCTTGACGCTCGAAGACTTCGGCTAGCGGACGACCGAGTTCGTCACCTTGAATTAAGTCGTCGCAGAAGGAGCGAATGGCCGGAATCGGAAGGCGCTCCGACATGTTTTCGAAGGCTTCGCGCAATGCAGAACCCGTGGCAAGGTCCGCTAGTGCGGCGGAGAACTCAGCACCAATCGGGTGATCTTTATAGTCCTCGGTGACTTGCTCCATCGCTTGCTGCAGCGATGCGCCCGCGCGCATTGTCAAGACCAAGAGATCGAGGGCGAAGGGCATGGTGCGCGCAATCGCATGCTCTCGCTTGTTGCCCTGTGAGTTGTAGACCGAGCTGAGCAGTCCCGGCCCGGTGATCAACATGATTACGGCCAGCGGAACCAGAAGCGTATTCAGCATGGACAGGATGAGCGCAACCGGAAGGGCAAGTGGAATGCCGAGTAGGAGGCCTAAGCCGATCAGCTCGTCGTCATCGAGACCGCCGGGGTAGCCAGCGCGTGCATAGCGTTCGGCCAAAGTGGCCCGTAGTGAGTCTAATCCGAGAATGCGTCCAACGGCCGTCGCGACTGGAAGGAACGGCGCGGCCAGGGCCATGAGCCCTCGCATGTTGTGCTGAGGTCTTCCGCTCCTAGCAGCGCTCTCTTTCGCAATCTCGGCAGTGAGACCGCGCGCTTTGAGTTCCCGTCCAATCGCGAAGAAGAGCGCGAAGATGGTAAAGCCCATTAAGACGCATGCCAGAATCAGAACGACGGGGCTGCTGAAACTAAACATCAGACTTCACGATCTGCCAGGCCCACCAAGTTCCGGTGGCGGTGAGTGCGATGCAAACGCCCAAAACCGCTTGTCCGACTGGACGAGTGAAGAGCATTTTGACGGCTTCGGCATCCATCAAGGAAACCAAGGCGAGCATGATGGCCGGCGCGACGGCCAGCACTTTGATGTTCATGCGACCTTCAGCGGTCGCCGCGTAGATGTCGCGACGCATGCGAGCGATTGACTCGAGCGAACTCGCCAATCGGTCGAGCGTGGAAGTAACGTTGCCACCCATGTGGTGGTTGACGATGATAGCCGACGCGAACAGGTTAAAGTTCTCGAGTTCGAGCCGCCGCTTGGCATCTTGAATGCTGGTTTCGAAGTCCGCGCCCATCTTCCAGTAGTTGGAGATGACGAAGAACTCGGTGCGAATCGGATGCGGAGCGCGAACCGCCAAGCGTTCGATGGCTTGGGCGAGTGAGAGGCCCGAACCGACGCTGGACGAAAGTTGACGAACGGTCTCGGAGAGTTGCTCGTCGATCTGCTTCCGCCGTTTCTTCCACGCATAGCCTGCGTAGAGGCGCGGGATGACAACGACGATCGTCCAGACGATGATCGAGAGGATCGGATTCTTGGTTAGGACAAGCAATCCGAGCAGTAGGGCGAACGCGAAAATGTACGCGCCGGTGACGTAAGGGCGCGCTGGCTTCGGTGAGGGACTGAAGCGCCAAAGCGTGTGCTCCAACCAGGCGACATCCCGTTCGAATCGGCGAATGCAGCTTGCACGAAGCGAATAAACGATCATCGCGCATGAAAGCCCAAGCGTCAGCGCGAGCTGAAGTGGCTGCACAAAAGTTGTCATGCTTTGGTGGCCTCGAACCAGTGGCCGAGATCGAGTAGACCTTCCGACACCAGGTCGGGGAGGAAGGTCGGCATGAAGCCTGTTGCACGCAGTTCTTGGGAAGCGCCCGTCGTGGTTGCCTCCATGACGTTGCGGAGTTCGGGTTCGCCGGTGTTCGGATGTAGTCCCATGACCTCCGTGATTTCGACAACCAGGCGTCGCCCATCTTTTAGCCGCTTGATGTAGACGATTAGGTCAACCGCTTGGGTGACTTGACGCCGAATCGCGGCCAAGGGAATGTCGACAGCCATCAAGCACATGGTTTCGATTCGCGAGATGGAGTCGAAAGCACTGTTCGCGTGCACGGTCGTCATCGAACCGTCGTGACCCGTGTTCATCGCCTGCAGCATGTCGAACGCTTCTTCGCCCCGACACTCACCGACAATCACGCGATCGGGTCGCATGCGCAACGCGTTCTTCACGAGGTCGCGAATGTTCACGGCGCCGGTACCTTCGACGTTCGCCGGGCGTGTTTCGAGGCTGACGACGTGCTCTTGCGCGAGGTCCAATTCGGCCGCGTCCTCAATGGTGACGAGACGTTCGTCCGCTGGGATGAAGCTCGAGAGCACGTTGAGCAAAGTTGTTTTACCGGAACCAGTTCCACCAGAAACCACGATGTTCTTGCGACCCTTGACTGAGGCCTCCAGAAAAGTCCGAGCAGCCGGAGTGAACGACCCCCATCCAACTAGGTCTTCTGGAGTAATGCGCTTAGTAGGGAAGCGCCGAATCGTGACGCACGGACCTTTGAGCGCGAGCGGGGGAATGATCGCATTGACTCGAGAACCATCGGAGAGCCGCGCATCGACCATTGGTGTCGAGCGATCTACGCGACGACCGAGCGGTGAAACGATTCGTTCGATAACCGCCATCAAGGCTTCGTCGCCGAGGAACGAGCGGTTGGAACGAACTACGCGACCGGCGCGCTCGACGTAAACGAGCTCCGGGCTAACGATCATGATCTCAGTGATGGCCGGCGTATCGAGCAAGTCCTGCAACGGACCCAGCCCAAATACCATGTCGCAAACGATCTTCTTCAGGAAGCGTGCGATCAGATAGAACTGAATGTTGTCGGGCGTCTCATCGATGACATCCGCAGCATGCTCTTTGAGCTTCTCCGTCATCAATTCGAGATCGTCTGCGGCATGTTCCGCTTCGCACTTCATCCCAATGCGACTCGCTAGGCGCTTGGTGAAGTCGGCCGCGGCTTCTTCAAGCGCGATGTTTAGCCCGGGAGTCGTAACGCGATCAATGTCGATTGTCGGAGCGGTGGATTCTGAAACGAGATGCGTTAGGCGATTCTCGAACATCATCGTGAGCAATCGAACGCGAGTGACCTTTGTTCCGATTAGGCGTTCTTTGAAATCCTTGTGAATCAAGTCGTCGATAAACGAGTTGATCGCTTCAAGGCTTTCATCGCTAGCTTCAAGCGTGGAGTCTCCACTGCGACGCAAATCGATTTTGCGCAACACAGCCGAATGCAACTCGCGTTGCAACGAATTCATGTCTTCAAGCGCGGCGTCTTCTTCCGAGAGACCGTCAACTTCGTCTTGAACGAAAGTTAGAACGAACTCGGCTAGCCGGACTTGGCTTACGGGTTTGAGGTCGTGCCTGGAACCCGGATTAACGATCTCACCGTCGACAGTGATTGCGCTAGCGCGCGAATCAACGGTTAGAAACCAGCCCGTCTCCGATGGCTCGACGAAAATGTGTTGCCTCGAAACGAAGCGCGAAGTCGAAAGGCACAGCGCACAATCGGACTCGCGCCCAATTGCAAAGCCAGAGTCGGCGTCATAGCCAACCCATTGCCTGTTTTTCAGTGTGTCTTGAACAACGACGCGTACCATGAAAAATCAGCCCCCTGTCAATGAACTCGTTGCCGACTCGCCGCTCGTATCTTCCGGTCTCAGTAGCAGTGTAAGTGGGTTGCGTCCGCCGGCCTGTACGCGAACGAGTTCGCGGGCTTGGGCGGGCGTGATTTCAAGCGTGACTGTGGAACTGCGGCCAGAACCGCCTGAAAGACCAAATAGCTGCGCTTGACGAGACCCTGAGAGGGCGGAGCCGACGGCGATAATACGCACGTCGAGGAGTACATCTTCCGTAACCCACTCGGATGGAACCGATCCACCCAGCGAACCAAGTTGCCCCATCATCGCGCCCATCATATCGGTGATAGCGGCTTGCGCTCCGCCGTCGTTGGCATCTGGAGTTGTGGGTTCGACTTTCTCTTCCTTCTCTTCCATCTGATAGCTGACGAGGATGTCGACGTGATCGCCAGGAACAAGGATTCCACCCATCAAAGATTCGGCCGTAACGCTAATCGCCATAGCGCGCATGCCCGCACCAATGTTGACGTCTTTGATTTCAGTTAGGTGCGCGTAGAGCAACGGCACACCGGCGGGTACTGGTGAACTGATCGGACGACCGTCAACCGCAGCGCGTTCAGAAGCTTTCACAGCGGCGCGCGCCAACCCCGGCGTGCTATCGATAACGATCGTCTCTTCGCGCAAATCCTTTTGAGCGTCGATGATCGAGTTCGGTGCCAAGTCTTCGATTGCGAAGAGCACCTTCAAAGTTTGAGGAGGTACGACCTCTTCAATCTCATTCGTCGCCGACTGGATATAAAGAAATGCCAAAGCCGTCGCTGCAAGCCCTGCGATGGCTGCGACAAGCAGCATGAGTCGATCTTTCATCGTTCGAAAATAACGCTGTTTCTAGCCGGAACGATCCGCGCAATTTCGGCGATGAGCTTAGAAATTGAATACGTCGGATGGAACGTTCGCGATAGCACGAATTGTATACGGAAAGGCCCTGAAAGTGCGCAGTTAGGCGCGGTCTTTAGTGGCTTATCTCAAACGAACGCGCGGCTATTCAGCGATCTTCAATCGCCCACGCATATCTTCGTCAACTTTCACTTGATCGCCCGCCCAACCTTGCATTTGAGCAGGTTCGAAGATCATGTCTTGCGCCGCAACGAAGGGCCAACCGAGATAAGTCCAGGGGGATCGAATCGTGGCTGCATAGGTCATGAAGTGGATGTCGTCAGACTGTTCGAACATTCCACGACGTGGGGTATATTCCCAACCCTCTGTAGTATTATTGGGAAAACCGCCTTCGAAGAGGTCGAGCGATCCGAGGTCCTTCTTTGCGGATCCAGAGACTTTAGCGCCAATCGAAACCGCGCCGGGCGGATCAATGAGTCCGTTGGGGTCGTTGGCGCCATCGGGGACCGCGGGCGGAAAAGCGGCAAACGCGTGTTGGCGATTTTCAGTCGTAAGCGCACCGAATTGCGCGGACAATTCATCATTGACATGTGCGCTCATCAGTGCAGATGGCAGTAGAAAAGTCGTCGTTGTTTTGTCGAACATATCTCGATGTGCTTCTGAGCGCGTGATTTGCAAATCGAGGAATAGAAACGCGATCAACGGCGTGAAGAAGATGACGGCCATGAGCGGCATGATGATCAGAATCGTTTCTGTCGTTGCGGTTCCGCGAACCGATCGCTTGGATGATTTGTTTGTTAATCGGTACATGCTAATGCTGAGCCGACGCTCGTCCAAACGGCGTTAATGTCACGTTTTGATCGGCGAAAGCGCCTTCATTCAACAATGTGCCGTGTGTGAGTCGTGACTGCCAATGCCAACCCCAATCTGTCCAGACTCGCCATGGATAGAGGTTTCCGATAATTTGACCAGGCGAAACACCGCCGACCTTTAGGGTCGAAAGTAGGCCGTCGACCGGGTTGAAAGCTTCGGCTTGCGAATAAGCAACTGGTCGCAGTTGATCGGCTCCGGTGAATAACCCCGGTGCCATGTAGGCGAGCGGTTGGTTGGGGCGCTGACTTGAAATATCGTTGGTCATGCGCTTACGAGCGACCGCGACAATGGCGTAATCTTCCCAGGTTTGAGGGTCGACTGAAAAGCCTTTGCCAGAGGGACCAACTTCAAAGAACGGAGGGAACGAATTCGGAGCCGTGGTGCTTAAGACGTGATGATTAAGTGCCAGAGCTGGAGTTGCCGCCAACATTCCGAATACAGCACCTAGTAACCAAAATTTCTTCGCTCCGGCTTTCGGCATGAGTTTGAACTCGGTGCTACTGTTCCAGCTGCCTTTGGCGAAACTGTCGTATAGGAATCTCAATCCAATCGGTACAGCGCAGGATCCAAAGCTGCCCGCATGTAATGGTGCAGTGATTGTTCGCGAACCGTTTCCAAGTTGAAGGCTAATATCGCAATCGTAGTAAGCCTCAAACTGCTGCCTTTGAGCCTCGATCAGGCCAGGTATGACGCGTACCCAAGACTCTTGATACTCGCGGAGTTCCCCTAGGTGTTTTCCCAAGGCAATCGCGTCTAGTACTGGGGTGACTGGGGCTTCCGTCGCAATCGTGAATAATAAGTAGTTAACGAATTCGAGGAGCGCAATGGTAAATTGCACAACAGCAAGTGCAAGGGCTGGCGCGGTAGCGCCGAAAGTGGCAATCACGGATACAGCCGCGCTAACGACTGCGATACCTGTGGTGATTAGATTCGCCAAGATTACGACGGTAAGCGGAATCCACGTGGCCATCACTTGAACGCTCACTCCAAGGGCGCTGGCATCGCGAAGCGCGATCATATTGGTCGCGGTGATCATGTTGATCGCACGACTGGTCCAGACTGCACTTGCGTAGGAAGCGGAGTCCGCTGCCGTTTGCGCTTCCATCTTCGCAGTGGTCGTCAGGCCTGTATTCCAAACCATGGCGGCCAAGGCGAAGATCAGCAGGCCCATAAAGAGAACCAGTATGGAAACGCTACCCCTCTCGCAACGGTAAAGGGAATCTCCCGTTGCTAGAGCTGCGTGGTCGCAAAATGGATCTTTATCGTCGAGCGTCGCCGGATTGAACGGCGATGTATAACGGCTGAGCGGCGGTTGAAATGCGAGGGCTGCGCCAAGGTGGTTCTCAAGGGGCTGCTCGATTTTGATCGTAATTGAACCGTTCATTCCTAGTTATTCTTCTTGTCGTCTTATTTTTCACGAAGGCGGAAGTAAAGCGGCGTGTTCTTAGCAAATTTGAGTTCTTTGCCTGACTTGGCTTTGAACTCTTTGCCGTCAATCAGATCGTCATCCGATGTAGTCTTGACTTCAAAGAGCGACTCGAAAGAGCCTTTGATGTCGACCGGGAACGGGAAGATGTTCATGAGGCCACGCCGACCGCCGGTCGATTGAAGACGTACAGTGAAAAATTCTGGGTGCTGAAACCTGAAGACTTGCGCGTTGCCCTGGGGGTCCGGTTCGGCAACTCCGGGTGCTAGTTGAATCAAGCTCGGAATGGTGAGCCTGAAAAGGTAGACCAAAGTAATTTCGACTTCCTTGGGAGCGAACGGATCGATATTGGCTGGTGAGCGCGCAACAGCGCTAATTCCAGCCGCGGTACCTGTACGGATTCCGTTGAGCACTGAATCTAGTTTGTCTAGCGCCGGCTTTAAGAGTTGTTTGGGCTTCTCGAGCGGGATGTTGATAACGATGGGCTTGACTCCCAACTGATCGACTAAGAAGCCGACTTCGGGGGGCAGTATCGACTTGATCGGAATCTCGAAGGGGATGGAGTCGGGAAAGAGATCTTCGAGGGGCGGAGGTTCGGGTAAGAGATAGGCCGTCGTGACTCCGGATTCCTTTTGGCGCGCTGGCTGAACGATGTGTTCCGGAATCGGAATCATCGGAGAGAAAGAGTCGTGCCATGCCTCGAAGGCGTTGTCGAACCTATCGCTAATCGTGGTGAGCGTTGTGGCTCCTCTTGCGTAGGCAACACGCTCCGCGAAATTGCCCGTATCCCAAACGTCTCCGTTTTCTGTGAGCACTTCTTGAATGAAGGTGTCCTGAGGAATGAACGCCGGCACCCTTGGTGATATTGAAGCAAGCACGATCGCGGCCGCATTGGTGGGCCGTTGCCTATCAACAAGTTCGGGGAAGGGCGGCATCTGGAACATCGAAGTCAGGCTAGCACCGGGTGAGCTAAGCAAGTCTCTTCCCATGTCGGCCTCGAAGCTCACCATCGCTGAGCGGGCAGCAGCGAATGCGGCGTATCGAACGACAAGTGCTGCGTTGGCGATCAGAGAAATCTGGATCACGGTGCCGACCAAAAGCAGCACAATTGGCAAAACAAGTGCGAATTCGGCCATTACGGTGCCCGAAACCGCTCGCGTTTCAGTATCCCATCGCATCTTGCGGCCGCCTCGAACCAAGCGTGTCGCAAATCGACACGTCAGCCAACTGAAGGCGAGGAACGCCGTGATCGTGGCCGTGTAAAAGGCGATTGCTGGCTCGAACCTGGACCACCGAACGAGTGCTGAAAGCTTCGTCGGCTCAGTCATGCCTATCAAAGCCAACCACGCAAAGATCCCGAGGCCGAGGTCTAGGCGGAACGATTTTAGCGTCCGGGTCAGCAGTTCGAAGAGGCGTCTTTCCATACTGCGTGTTACCAGGTGACGGAAAAGATGGTGCGGTGAAGAGCAACGAATTGAGCTAAGACTAGTCCAATCAACAAGGACAGCGCGAAGGGGCTTTCGGTGGGGCGAAAGCGATATACGGTCCGCATGTCGGCGCGCATGATGAGGCTGAAGTAAACCGCGTGAGCGAAGGATTGCAGTTTGCGCATGAGCATGCCGCCAGCAACCCAGTTGATGACACCGATCAGAGCCGCGACGATCAAGGTGTTGAACAGAACGGCGACTACACCATGAAAGCCGATGATCGCGCCGACCGCTGCAAGCAGCTTGACGTCGCCGCCACCGAGTCCACGCGCGATGAAGCTCACGATGCCGATAGTCGCACAAAGACCAAAGCCCTGTATGCAATCGATGGTTCCCGATGCCCCAAGGAAGATCTCTGCAGTGCTTAGATCGAACTTTGAAAGCAGTAGCGGCAGCGCTCCGTTGAAGAGTAATCCCAGAATAATCGCCGGATAGGTCAGTGCGTTGGGAATGCGTCGCGTGGCCACGTCGCTCCAAGTCGCGCCGAAGACTACGACGAAGCAGAACGAGAGCAAGAAGAAGCCGAAGTCCGTTTGCTTCGAAGCGTACTGCAAACTGGCGGCGCCGATTGCAGCCATCGACAGTCCAAGAACCCAAGCAGCTGCAACTCGCGCAACGGGCGAGCCATTGACCTCGTCCTCCGAGCCATCACCCCGCCCCGGAGCAACAAGCACTTCAAGCTCGGGCTCCGAATCAGTATCCGCTGCTATCGCGGTGGATGGTGAGATCTCGTTTTGCATGCTTCAGTAGCGTCCACTATACCGCGCATTTAGACGACCGTCTTTTGGCAATATCGCAATCTCGATAAGTCCCATTGCTGACGGCAACAAGCTTGCTGTAAGCCATCAGCGAATAATCGAATTGGCGTGTAGGTGGCGTGAAAATTTGCCCCGTCACTTGTGGCGTAGTGCTGGAACTTCAATTCTAGAACCACGGTCATCAATCGAAGTCATTGGGCTTATTGAATGAAACCCGTTGTAGCCATTCCTTGCGGATCGGTTTCAGTGCTCACCGTGCCCGGGGCTATGGAACTTAGAACTCCAGAGGTGGTATCTAAACTAAATTGAGAAACCGTCGAGACTCCGGATCCGACGACATAGATAAACCTGCCGGAGACATCGCCAGTCACGGTGTTGTTGACACTGAAACTCGAGGTCGCACCAAGGGAGGATAGGAGACGAGTTTCAGAATCTATTCTGAGTCTCGCGATTGAAAAGCTTGTAGGGCTAACAGCAAAGAGAAAGCGGCCGGAGGGTTCAGCGAACAGCGATCGACTGTCACTAATTGGAATTGTTACAGAGTCAAAGGGCGATACTAAGTTCCCACCCCCAGGGTTAATGGGTAGTCCGAACACCCTATCGACAGTGAGTTCGGTCCATACGCGCGAGCCGGTTGGGTCTGATGCGAGGCCAACGGGATCGACTGCTCCAAAGATTTCAGTTCCTGTCAGAAGTCCCGTTGATTTATCGATTCGTCTCTCGAAAATCTCGTCGGTGAATGTCACCGCGACATAGAGAAATTGACCAGTCGGCTCTACCGTGATGCCGGCGGAATTGTCGGCACCGACATCATTGCTTTGATCTCTCGATAATAGCCCGGTATCCCGATCAAGGCTAAAGACATCTACAAATGGCTCCCCCGAATCGTCACAAAGCACGTAGATAAACCTGCCGGACGGATCGACTGCTACTCCTATAGGTTGAGGCGTCGTTGCATAGGGAGAGCCTACCGTTCCGAGCGGGGCGGCAATGATTTCACTTAGCTTGCCATCATCTTCGATCCCGAATACGGCCAGATTGCCGAGACTTCCCGAACCGTCGTTGCGCGTGACGAATACAAACTTTCCGAAGGGGTCGACTGCGACCTCGAAAGCGTCGGCGACGGAAACCGTTTCTCCGAGGTCGGTGAGTGCACCGGTCGTACTATCGATTGAGTAGCAACTTAGACTATCCGACGTATTATTGGCCACGTAGGCGAAGTTCGGGACGAATTTGGCAGCGTTCCCAGCGCCTGTCATGGTGATGGAAACTGGACCGGGCCGAGTTACTACATCTCGATCAAATAATAGATCTCCGTTGGACGCGATCGTGTATTCGGTTACCAAGTCTCCATCGGAGTTTACTACGAACAATGAACGTGCATTCAAGTCGATAGTCGCTTGAACCGGATCAGTCCCTGTAGCAAAGGGCTGCACGTTCAATTCAGCCAACGCGCCATTCGCTGCGATTCCAAAAACAGATATGTCGTCTGAAGTGAAATTGACGACGTAAGCGAAATTTCCAGACGGATGAATTGTTAGAGAGGACGGACCCTGGGCAAACGGGCTCCCGAAATTGTCTTTGAATGGAGAACCCGCGAGAGGCGAAAGCGAGCCGTTGGCATTAACCGCAAAGCCCGAAATGTTGTTCGAGATGAAGTTCGTTGTGTAAACAGCCGATCCGGAAGCGTTGAGCGCGATTGAACTTGGGGAGAACCCTGTCACAAAGGGAGAGCCTGGGACTTCGGTCAACTCGCCCGTTTCTTGATCGATGCTAAATCCAGATACGCTATTGCCATCCGTATTCGCGGTGTAGACGAAGTTTCCAGATGAGTGAACGGCTACTGACGAGGGATTGGCCCCTGTCATTGAAGGCGAGTTAGGCGCCTCCGCAAGCACGCCCGTGTCTCTGTCGACAACGAACGAAGTCAATGTGGCATCGGTTGCATTCGTCACGAATGCGAATGTTCCCGCGGGGGTCGTTGCAATGGCCGTGGGCCCCACACCGGTTGCGAAAGGTGAATCGACAACAGCGCTGAGCTGGCCATTGCTTTGATCGATCCTAAAGGCCGAGAGCGTGTCGTCGAGAAAGTTAGCGACATAGACGAACGCGCCGAAAGCGTCCGCCACGACTGAAACTGGTTCATTGCCAACAAGCTCATAGCCGTAGTGGCGCAGCTGCCCGAGTTCGGAGTCAAAGACGAAGATCGAGACTGTGTCGTCGTCCTTGTTGGCTATGTAAGCGAAGCGAGTATTTGTAGCCGTGCCCGCGATGGGCGCAATGACTATTGCATCTCGACTTCCGCTGCACGCCAGTGAGACTACTAGCAGGGCGAATGCTATGACCCCCTGTCGTTGGCGCGATCCGCGACATAGGGAGAACGAAAATAAGTTCCGAACTAGTTTGGCCACCATAAAACTGATTCTTCGATTCGAGACGGAGGAGGCAGGGGGATCCACGTGCCATTAGGAAGGTGAAGTCCAGCGAGATGATAACCCGGAGCTTCCAAATCGTCGACTAGCCGGAAACATTCCTTTGTCGAGGTGCCGTCGTCTAGAGAATCGGGCTTTTGATCCATGACTCAAAGGCTAAGAAGCCGCTGATAGGCGAATCGAGGCACAAATGATTGATCGTCAAGGTATTCTATGTCCCCGCTCCGAAAGCTCGCGCACGGCATCACATGCTTTCGGTGACTGCCACCCCATTGATCGAGTCATGAATTCCAATTACGAGTTGCTTCCCCTTACCTCGGCCGGATTCATTCCAAGCGTTGGATTCGCTTTGGCGGCCTTCGTCAGTTCCTGCGGCGGCTCTAGTGCATTGGAGCCCAACAAAAGGAACTTGCTCCTAGTTACGATCGATACCGTTCGCGTCGATCATCTTGGCGCTTACGGTTACGAACTCGCGAAGACGCCGTCGATCGACGCGTTGGCGGAGCGCGGTGTCGTGTTCGAGCAAGCCTACACGCCGGCGCCGATGACCTTACCCGCTCACTCAACGATGATGACGGGTTTGCTGCCACCCGAGCATGGTGCGCGCGTCAACGGCGTTCACAAGCTCGACGATGAAATCATGACGTTGGCCGAACGTCTTTCGGCGAATGGCTATCGAACGGGGGGCTTTGTTGCGGCTTTTGTGTTGAACGCACAATTCGGATTGGCACAGGGTTTTGACTTTTACGACGACGACTTGTCGGACGCGTATGAGCAGGATGTCGAAAATGGGCTCGCCAAATATCGACCCGGCAATCAAGTGGTTGATTCCGCGCTCGAATGGCTCAAACAAGGCGACGGGGCCAAGCCGTTTTTTGCCTGGGTGCACATGTATGACGCACACTACCCATGGCACTCGCATGGTGCGGGAGATGAGAATGATGATCGTGCGAATTACGACGCCGAAATCACGTTTGTCGATCAGCAGTATGGGCGCTTAGCGGACTGGTTGTATGCGAGCGGTGAGCAGGACAATACAGTTGTCGTCGTCGTTGCGGATCACGGTGAAGGTCTGGGCGATCATCATGAGATCGAGCACGCCTATCTGCTAAACGAGGAGGTTTTGCACGTGCCTTTGATCTTTGCAGGGCCCGGTTCGAAGGCTGGACACCGAGTTAACGCACTGGTTTCGCTCGAAGACCTTCAACCGACGATGCTCGAGTTGTTGCAGGTTCCTGTTGAGCCTATGCACGGTCGCAGTTTGGTGACGGCGCTCTCCGGTCAAGCGATCGAGTCGGGTGAGAGCTATGCCGAAACCGATTTGCCGTGGACGAGTTTTCGTTGGGCGCCGCAGCGCAGTTTGACCACGGCGGAGTGGAAGTACGTTCGCACGCCTCAAATTGAGTTATACAACCGTGAAACAGATCTCTCGGAGAAGGCGAACCTGGCGGTGGCGAGAAAGAAGCTCGCGGCAGAGTTGGAACAACGACTTACCGATTTAGAAGCCAAGTTGGGTAGTCGTTCGAGCACGATCACTTCG
>JBLINP010000077.1:0-15694 GCA_047639415.1 Planctomycetota bacterium
TTCTCCGTGACGACGACAAGTTCGCGCTTGAGATCGAAGGCACGGTGCTTGGAATAACGCGTGGCCTGTTCACGCCAATTGTTGCGCGTCTCCAGGAAACGTTCGGCTTTGCCAGCTTGAATTTTGAGCGAGCGCGAGCGCGTCGTCAGTTCGCGCAACACATCGTCCAAGCGCTCCATATCGCGTTCGACGCGCTTTAGCTTGTTTTGAGCTTCGTTTCTACGTTGACGATAACGGCTAATACCAGCCGCTTCCTCGAAAATCGCGCGACGTTCAAGCGGGTTGGCAGAGAGCACCGCGTCGATGCGACCCTGCTCCAAAACCGAGTAACCACGGCTTCCCAAACCCGTGTCGAAGAGCATGTCGCGAATGTCCTTCAAGCGAACGCGTTCGCCGTCGATCATGTACTCGCCTTCGCCGCTTTTATAAACGCGACGCGTGATCGAGACTTCAGCTCCGCGCGATTCGATCACACCCGAACTGTTGTCGAACACCATGGTCGACTCGGCCATGCCCAAACCCGCACGCGAAGAGGATCCTTTGAAGATCACGTCCGTCATTTCGCCGCCGCGCATCGATTTGGCGCGCTGCTCTCCGAGCGTCCAACGGATGGCGTCCACCACGTTGCTTTTGCCACATCCGTTCGGACCCACGATTCCGGTGAGGGAGCGTTGGAAGTCGATCACGGTACGATCGGCGAAGGATTTGAATCCGAACAGTTCCAGTCGTTTCAGGCGCATGTTGTGTTTCGGGAGAAGCGCTTAGCTTCTAACGGGATTCGTCGAAGTGGAAGGTGAAGGCGAAGCATCACCACCCGGCGATGCTTTGGGAAATAAGAGGTTGTGAGCCACACTCGAACGCCGCAAATGACAGCGCGCCCAAGTCTCGAAGGGAGCGCGATCCGATTGGCGAGCGTCATGCAGGCTGGGCGTCGGCGCCGGGTAAAGCGCACCGCTGGGAAGCGTGGTGACCAACTCGGCCTCCGCTTCCCCCGCCTCGCAACCGTAAACTGGCGAGAGTGTGAAGCCGGCGCTGTAGGGAGCTTCGCGGCGAATCGCGTCCACCGCAAAAAGCTCGCCCTGTTGGGCTTCGAGTTGTCTGGAGCGTTCGTGATCGGCACTCGCAAAGCGCAAGCGTGCGCGTTCTCCGAAGAAGGGACTGATCACGGCTGAAAGTCCCAAATCGGCAGCGAATCGACGGGCAGCTTCATCCAAAAAGCCCACCACTCGTGCGCCTTGCTCTGGATCGATTTGACCGTCACCGAGGTAGCGCAAGGTTTCACGCAAACCGATCGGAACAATCGACCAGGTTCCGCGTGCTCGAATGCTCGAACGATGCTGCCACTTGGCGCGCGCAGATTCGATCGACCTAGCTGCGGCCAAAGCGCACTGCACGCTGCCCGATAAAAGTTCGAACAGGGTGTCTTCGCGCCACGGTCCAGCGCGTTGCGCCAGGCGCGGAAGGTTGATCGCCACGGCACCACTGGCGGCCAGTGCGCCCTGTTCGCGGCCGTAGCGTCGGCAGCCTGGTGCGGCGAAGTGCTCGGTTTCACCAGACCATGAAAGAATGATGCGGCCTTCGGCGCAAAGCCTGCGAACGGCCTCGCCGATTTCCACGGACTCGCGCATGAGCGACTGGCACTCTTCAACGTCGAGGAACAAACGCGGAGCAAATGGTCCCGTCACCGAGGTCAGCGCGAGCTCTTCCACCAAACGTGCCGTGAATGCGGAAAAGCGCTCGCCCGGCGAACCCAAATCGATACGTCGCCTGGAAGCGCGCGCAATGGCCGAGGCCGATCGCAACCAAGCCGCTAATCCAAGTGGACTTTTGGCGCGAGTACCGCGCACCAGCGGTTGTAAGACCGAACCCGGATCTTCCAAGACGATCCCGTACGCGCATTCCGCGGTGAGGGTCGCCAATTCTTCGAGCAAGGCGAACGCTGCACCGGAAGACGGCTCGCCGCGTGCGATCAGTTCGGAATTGATCGACAGAACCAAAGGCAAGTGCGGCCGACCGAGATCTTCGATGTGCAATTCACCCGAGAGATGCATCTCGGCGGTTTGCTCATCCAAAATTTCGCGGAGGGCGAAACGCGTCAGCACCTCGCCACTCACGGGACCTTCGATTCGATCTCCAAGTTGCGCGGGCCACGGAGCCGGAGCGTGCGGCGTATTTCCGTCGGCCAATCGCCACGACTCCTCCTCCCATGCTCGGAAGGGCAAGCCCGCCAAAACTCGGCGAACGTCATGCCGGGGCAAACTGACCGGCTCTTGCCGCAAGAGCGCCGCCGTCCAGCCGCGAGCCACCAATTCGATGTCGACCAATTCGCGAACCAAACCGGTGGTGATCCGCGAGAGCCCCGAATCGAAGACTTTATTCTCGACCGCCGAAGCGACCTCTTCTGCGGAACCACGCGACAACTCCGCTTCGGTCATCAAAGCGGCGACGATGCGCCCTTTGGACCAAGCCGACGTGCCACCCGCATCCCGCACATGTACATCGCCACTCAGGTTGACGTTTTCAACCCGAACCGCTTCTCGCACTCGAGAACGTTGATCTCGATAGAGAATGTAAGCCTTGGCAACCGTTGTCTTGCCAGTTTCAACCAGCACGCGCTCGACCAAGTCTTGGATTTCCTCGATGGTGGGCACGTACTCGCCCGTCGCCCCTCCACTGATGGTTGCCGAGTTGGCCGGCGCCGCACCAGCCGAAGTCGAGCGGGTTCGATTCTCCTGAATCAACGCCAGTTCGACGAGTTCTGCGACCTCGACGGCGTAGCGCTCTTCAACCTCACCAGTCGCCGCGGTCGCCTTGCGAACCGCCGACGCGATCTTCGATGCGTCAAAAGGGACTTCGCGCCCGTCCCGCTTACGAACGCGCGTCAATCGACGTCGCACTCCGGAATGCTCGCCCCTGTTTCCTTCTGCTCCTCGAGAACTCATGTTTCAGTTCCTGCGCTCAAACGGCTACTCGCCGCTTCCGCTTGGCTCCTCTTTGATCATGGGTTTCAGTTCGGCAAGGAAATCCGTGACATCCTGAAACTCCCGATAGACGGAAGCGAAGCGCACGTAAGCGACTTGATTGAGAGCTTTGAGTTCATCCATCACCAGAGATCCGACCACAGCGCTCGGCACTTCACGGTCATATTCCTCTTGGCAGCACATCTCGATGCGGAGCACAGCACTTTCCAGTTGTTCGATTGGAACGTTCAATTTTTCGCAGGCGCGCATCATTCCGGCGAGCAATCGCTCGCGGTCAAAACGAACCCGTTCGCCATTCTTTTTCACCACGCGTAGGGGCGTGGATTCAATGCGCTCATAGGTGGTGTAGCGCAGGAAGCAGACGAGGCATTCTCGACGACGACGAATCGACTGGCCATCGGCCGACGTTCGTGAATCGACAACCCTGTCGTTATCTGACTTGCAACGAGGACATTTCATGGAGCTGACTCGGCGCGCGAGTCCAGATCGCACCCAATATATGGTGTTTGCAGCCGATATCGAGCGCGAACACACGATATGTAGTGATCTTCCTCGCTCGAGCTTTGCCAATTGGCGAGCTCGCACAATCCACTGACTCGAATGTCGCCTCCTGAGGCCCCCAGCCCCACATTTCGCGGAGCAATTCCCGCATCACTTTCCGAGGCAAAATCGGGAGAAGATTCGAGTGAGCACATCTTCGGCCGTGGTCGAACCAGAAATTCCATCCAGTGCAGCTGTCGCCGCTCGCAAAGTTTCGGCGATCCAGTCGAGCGGACTGCCCGAGTGAAGCGCTTCGCGAGCTTGCGCCAATTCCGATTGGGCCAACTCCAAGTTCGCGCGATGGCGAATCGAAAGCTCACGAACTCCTCCAGAATCGCTCGAAAAATCCTCCACACCGGCCAGCCCAAGCAACTCCCCCGCCGCCTGCTCTAGGTCCGCGAGACCTGCACCGCTTTCCGCCGAAACCGCGCACCAAGCTTTCGAAAAAACCTGCAGGTCCAAGGGAGGTTCACCTTTCGCCAAGTCTCGATCGATCTGATTCCAAACGAGCAGAATGGGAACACTCGAATGAAGTTGCCGCGCTTCATCGAGAAGCGAATCGACATCCGTACGAGTCGCATCCACTACCCACATCAACAAGTCGGCAGCATCGCGCCTGTCGCGGGACATTTCTTGAGCGCGCGCGTCCGGCCCACTCACGATTTCCTCGAGCCCGGGAGCGTCGACCAGTTCGCACTCCACCCCACAGACCCCCCAGACGGCTTCGAGCACATCTCGAGTCGTCCCGCTGTGCGGAGTCACCAGAGCGCGGCCCTCGGCGGTCAAACGATTGAATAACGAGCTTTTGCCCGCATTCGGCGCACCGGCAAAGACCAGGCGAGGGCTACCTATGCCGTTGACCCGCGCCAGTTCCCACTGCAGCGCTTCGGTCAGTCCGGCATCCGCTCGGTCGAAGCGCTCGAGTAATTCCGCTTCGGGCACGGCACCGGTTTCATCGGAATCGAAATCCAAACTGGCCTCGCACAGGGCGCGCAAGTCATCGAGCGTGTCGCGCAGTGGCGTCAATCTTGAGGACAAACCGCCGGAGAGCAGTGCCACGGCGGCGCGGCGCTCGGATTCATTGGACGCTTCAACGAGTTCCAAGACACCTTCGGCTTGGGTCAAATCGATACGGCCGTTTTCAAAAGCGCGCCGGGTAAATTCGCCTGGCTGCGCAGCGACGGCTCCCACTTCGAATAAGCGTTCGAGCGCTCGGGACAAGAGCGGCGGTGAACCGGGCAAATGAAATTCCACCACGTCTTCGCGAGTGAAAGAGCGCGGCCCGGGCATCCACAAAACCAAAACGGGCTGTGAGCCGACGCCGTCAAAATATTGCCCGCGAAAACACCCGCGGCGTTTGAGTCTGCCTGCTTCGAAACTCGTCCCCAGCACGCGCCGTATCAAGTCCGACGACAAGCTTCCCGACACGCGAATCGCGCCGCGCACTCCAGGACCTGGAGCAGAACAAATCGCGGCAATGGTTTGCGTCATTGCCACGTTGCTTATCCGAGTTTGGGAAATGAAATCAACACGGCTTAAAAACTCGAAGGTTCTAATTCAACGCTTTTTGCGCTTCTTAGAACCACCGCCCTTGGGCTGGTTTTTCTGCATGCTTTCCATGCGCTTGAGATGCTCTTTTTGCTTCGCCGCAATGTTCTCCATGAAACCAGAGAAAGGACCGCATCCGCGCTTCTTCTCCGGGACATCGAGTTCCGTGTCGTCGATCGGCCAACGCTTTTTGATGAAGTGTTGCTCGAAGATGCCCAGCCCCGACTGCGTAATCATGTACAGCGACAAACCAGCCGCGTAGTTGTAGAGGAAGAAGCCCATCACGACAGGCATAAAGGCCATCATCTTCTGCATGCGCGCAGCTTGTTCGTCAGCGGGTGCCGGCATGCCACGTTGCTGCAAAACCCACAGGACAACCATCAAGATCGGCAGCACGTTGAGATATTCAATCATGCCGATGATCGGCACGTCGAAGTTGAGCGTCAGCAGCCGATCGGGTTGGGAGAGGTCGGTAATCCAGCCCGCAAAGGGTGCGTGGCGCAGATTGAAGTTGGTCCGCAAGGCACTGAAGAGCCCGATAAAGATCGGAATCTGCAAGAACATCGGCAAACAGCCGCCGAGCGGCGGAAAGGCCTTCTCCTCTTGCATCAGCTTCGCCTGCGCTTGGCGCTGCTTTTGCAGGTCGTTCTTGAACTCTTCTTTAAGCGCCGCAATCTTCGGCTGCACGCGCTTCATCTTCTTCTGATAGCGCGCCATCGACGTTTGGAAGCGTCGGTTGAGCGGGAAGAGCAGAATACGAATGATGAGCGTCAGAAGAATGATCGACGTGCCCCAGTTGGCCGTCAATCGATGGAGCAAACCAAGCACGCCCACCAAGAGGTTGCCGATGGTCGACATCCACCCCAAATCCTCAACAAGGATCAGTTTGTGCTCTTCATTCGCGCGCACAAAACCTTCGCGTTCTTTGGGGCCCGCATAGACCTCGTACGTGTAGATCGTACTCGTGCCCTTATCCGGCAACCTCAATTTGAGATAGACGTCCGTCTCAATAAACTTCCAACCGTTACGGATGTCTGTTGGATTGGCTTCTGCCCAAGCTGCGTCGTAAACGCGAGCATAGGACGCACCGATCATCGTGGCCTCGTCGGTCACGTTGTCCAAAACTTCGCGCATGACGATCGCGAAGTACTTGTTCTGAACTCCCGCGAAAGCAAGCGGCGGAGGCACCGTCAACGGGCCCACTCGCTCGTTCCCGCTGTCGAGTTTCTCCTCCATCGCAAAGCTCATCTCGTCGAGCTCCAAACCGCGCGGACCAGCCGCAAACGCCTGGGGTTCGATATAGAAAGCATCATCCAATTCCGGAAGCATGCTCGACGCAGGCGTCAGGATGAATTCTCGCGCCGAGCCTGTCGCAAGGCCTTCGTTGTGCAGCTCGAGTTCCAACGTGAAGGCTTGAACACCCATTTGGAAGAGGAAGCGCTTGATCAAGCGGATGCCACTTCCGGGAGCCAACTCAAACTCTACGCCTCGCGGTGAACCATCCTGATTCTTCAGGACCTTCATCGCCCACAGCGCATCTTCGAAGGGTGTTCCGCGTTCGAGATCCTTGGCCGATGCACTCGCGCGCAAAACCATTGACCCGGTTGACGTGCCGTCCAGCTGCAAGACGGGATCTAGGAGATGAACCCAGTTCTCCGTGTCTTCGCGCTCGGCCTCTGTGAAGCCCTGCGCTGAAGGGTAGTCCCCAAGGCGCAATTCGAGCAGACGTGCGCCGCGATTCGAAAAACGCGCGAGGTAGAGACCTGGTTCGCCATGACGACCAAAGATCAGGTCTTCAGTTTCACGCTCCGTCGTCTCTACGACGAGTTCGCCAACGGCATCCGGAAGCTCGACCGCTAAGTCGGCAGGCGTCTGCTCGTTGGGAATGACCACTCCAGCGGGAGTGGATTGTTGTTCGGTCTTCGGGGACGGCTTTGGTCCAAAAAGAACCGTCCATCCCATCAAAACGCCGAACGAAAGTAACAGAAACAGCGGTAGTCGCTTCTCCACGGAAACTTATCTCTTCTTAAGCGGGCGTCGTTGCCCGGTACTATCGACCAACCGCAAGGCGGTCGGCTAATTCTTCGGGCAGATCAGGCACCGCGCGAATGGCGGCCTGTGCGCTCGCGATGTCGTATTCGAGACGCACAAAGGTCAAATATTGACCATCAAACAAGGCGTAACACAAGCGAGGATCGCCGTCGCGCGGCTGCCCCACCGATCCAACGTTCACGATGGCTCGTGCTTCGTCCAGATCCCCAAGATCGAATGGACCTTGCGTCCCCTTGGGTTGAAAGAATCGGTTGTCTTCGTAGTAAATCGCGGGCACATGACTGTGCCCCACGAAGCAAATCGGTGCTTCCATGCACTCGAAATTGGCTTGTAACTTTTCGGGATCGTTCACGTCTGAGGGCAACATGTATTCCCGAACGGGATCGCGCGGCGAACCATGAGCAAACATGGCGACGCCATCGCTGTGTCGCGGCAGAAGTGCTCCAGCAAAGTTCCAATACTTCTTGTCCTGTTCCACGTCTTCGCCGCGTGAGAGTTCCTCGCGGGTCCACTCAATAGCTCGTCGCGCGCGACCATTGAAATCAGCAGCGGAGCCGAGCAGTGCTTCTTCGTGATTGCCCTGCAGGCAAAATCCATCTTCGACAGTCAAGACGCGATCACTAGTGGTCGGATAGCACCTCTCCATCACCAAATCCAACGCTTCGCGGGGCTGGGCTCCGTAGCCCACGACGTCTCCAAGGCAGACGGTGCGCTCAACTTTACGGGCGCGACAATCGGCAAGAGCGACCTCCAAGGCAGGAATATTCCCGTGGAGATCAGAGATGATGGCGGTCAGAGGGTAAGTCAAAATTCAGTGGTGCAGGGCACCGAGGGGACTGGCGCGATATCGAGAGAAGCTAAATTGGTGAGGTGGCTTCTCCCTAATTAGCAGCACTTCAGAGCGCGCCGCTGATTCGGCGGATATTGGCGGGAGATTATCGAGTCCCCAGTGGAGCGGGGCAAGAGTTGTGCGGAAGCGATGCGAGGAATCAGTGCTCCCCCTTCGAATCCGCGCTACCTTACCTGCCCTGATTCATCGCAATGGCCTCTTTCACCGCTTTGGCTTACCTTTTTCTATGAAAGCTCGAATCTTCATAAGTTCAATTATCCTGCTCTCGGGAATCCGTTTTCTCCCCGAGATAGGTCCCTCCGAAGAATCCCGGGCTCCGATCGCCACCGCGATTGCCGACGAAAAGGGCTTCGCGGCCCGCATCGATGGACACGAAATCGGAATGCAGGCCTACCGCGACTACCTGTTCAGAATCTCGGGTCGAAGGCCACTCGAGACCCTCATCGATCGCCACTTGATCAAGCTGGAAGCCGAGCGGTTGAAGGTCTCGGTTCTCGAGACTGACGTCGAAGCCGCACAAAAGGTCAAGTGGGCAAGTTATCTGCTTCGTTATAACGGCGATGAAAGCCGTTTCGTAAAGGACCTCGAAACCGGCGGTTTCCAACAGGCGGACTACATTCAAAACATGCGCGATGATGCGCGGCACGAGCTACTGGCCCAGGCCGTTGTGCGAGCAACGAGAACCGTCACCGAAGAGATGCTGCTAGCACGTTTCTCGCTAAATTACGGAGAACGAGGCGACTTGGTCGAAGTGCGCCATATCTTTTTATCAGCGGCTCGCATGCGTTCCGATCTCCTAGCCCAGGGCATTGCGAAGGAAGAGTTGGGTCCTGCTCAACTTGAAGAGCGTTGCAAGTCACGATTGGCGGAAGTGCTCGAGCGGCTCGAATCGGGAGAAGAGTTTGCAAAGCTCGCTGGGCTTTATAGCCACGAATTTGCGGCCAAGGGCAACGGAGGGATGTTTGCCAACTACAACTATCGAGCTTACGGAGAGGATTTCGCGACTGCGGTGCGCAAAGCATCGGTGGGCGAGCCCTTTGGTCCGGTTCAGACGGAAGCTGGCTTTCACATCATCGAAGTGACCTCGCGCACACACACCGAATTCGAAGACGTGCGAACAGCTTTGCGCACTGAAATCGAAGAGGGAGTTGCGGAGATGACCGAGATTCAGGCTTTGATCGCCAAGCTACGCGATGGCGTCACCGTCGAGACTTACTAGCCCGGATTATTCATGAACCGCGAGGCAAAACGCCTCGAATTGGTTCCTGCTGGCACTTTGCAGATACTTGCCCCCGCAGACGACCTTGTAAGGTCGTCGAGGACGCCAGTATCTGCAAAGTGCCAGCAGGAACCAATAGACCGGCAGTGCCGGTCGTTCGTGGTGTTTGGTCCGCGTGTTCATGAACAATTCGGGCTAGCAGTCTCTTAGAATAGGCGTGCCATGGCGGCGCGAAAACTCCACAGATTTGCGGCGCGTTTTTGGTAGCCCACCGCCTCGCGGGCGAGTTGCCTCACGCTTGCCAAGGTCGCGACGGCCTCTTCTTTTCGCCCGAGAGCTTTCAACGTCATACCGAGGCGGTAAGCGGATTCCGGACTGGGTCCGTGGTTGCGTTCGACGCGTTGATAGGCCTCAAGCGCGCCTTCCGGATCACTCGCTTCAAATTTTGCTTCGCCAAGCCGCATCATGGCCGACCCGTAAGCGTGCTCTTCATTGATCTCGACCGCGCGCGTCAAGATTGCAATCGCCTCATCGAACTGCTTGGCGCCGAGGCAGGCCTTGCCTAGTCGGTAGTTCAAATCGGCGGAATCGGGCTCGGCACTCACCGCTTCGTTCAACAAGGGAATCGCCTGCTCGAAGCGCCTTTGGCTCAAGAACAACATTCCAAGCTTGCCCTTGTTGTGGGGCGTATCGACCGCGCCCAATTCTCGCATCAGCGCCTTCTGCTTGCGTCGGTCGAGGGCCAGTGCACCACCTTTGGTGAGGAAGCGGCTCACGATCGCTGCAGCGAGAAAAAACCCAAGGAAGGGGATCGAAGCCAAGCTGCCGATCACGGGCAGCCTAATCAGCACGAGATAGACCACGAAGGTCAGGGCGAAGAATCCGAGGAATCGCAGCATCTCGAAATTGTAGTCATGCGTCCCTCTGCTTGCAGGTGTGCTCTCAAAATGGGTGAATAGCGGCAGCGACTACCGTCGTTCACGAAGCTCTTGCCCTCCTCCCCCATCTCTCGCCTCAAAATTCTGCGCCGAATTCTCTTCGCAGGTGTGTCGCTAATTCTGACGGTGATCATCGCCGAGTTCGTGCTTCGCGGCGTGAACCCCTTCGGCATGAGCTATTACCGCGACACCTCGCGCTACATCAACGAAGCGATCGCCCTGTTGCCCGCCGACGCGATCACGCCCACCAGTCGCATTTTCCAAAACCGTCCGGACGTTCATCTCGCATTGGAGACATTCGATTTCGCCACGGACAACCTGGGATTGCGCGGACCGGCGCCAGGTTCAGGGGCGACCGCAAACTCATTGAGCAATTCTGACGCTTACCGCATCCTCTTCCTCGGCGATTCGGTCACCCTCGCCTGGGGCGTCGACGACGGGCAGAGTTGGATTCGAAAACTCGAACGCCGCGCGCTCGCGAAAGATGGCCGTCCGCTTGTTTGCCTCAACGCCGGACACCTGCAGTACAACACGACTCAAGAAGCGGATTTATTTCGAGCTGTCGGTCCCGCATTGCAACCCGATGCCGTCATCGTAACTTTCATCACCAATGACGTGATCGACTATCCCTTCGAGGCTTTCACGCGCTTGATGGAACAAATCGATGCTCAAAAATCGGCGACGGGGTTCGGCGCGAAAATGGATCTCTACCAAGCTCAATTGACCGCTTGGTTTTGGGCCATACGCGGCGTTCTCGAATACCGCCGTTTGGTCGGCGAAGAATCCGAACCTGGAGCGCCGACGATCTCGATTGGAGAGCTGCCCGGCTATGCCGAGAACTGGGAGCGCTGTCGCCTCGGTTTCGAAAGCATTTTGGCGCAAGCTAGCGAACTTGGGATTCCACTGATCGTGCTCGATCAGGGCAAACCGCGCGTCCCTGATGTGCAAAAGTGGTGCAAAGACAATCAGGTTGCTTGGTACGACTTCGGATTTAGCGATGCGGAATGGGAGCGCGGACTACGCGTTTCGCAAGCAGACGCACACGCGAACGAGTTGGGCAATCAGATCCAATTCGAGAAGTCAAAAGCCGCTTTGATCGACGCAGGAATATTGTCCGATACGCAAGTTTCCGCGCTCACCGGCCTCGAGACGAAACGTTGAGTTCCGGCGCGGGAGATGTGATTGCGGAGTTGGTGAGGGCACTCATCGATATTGCGCTCATGCCAGCGCGGGCCTGTTTTTATTGGCTAAAGCGCAAACAGCTAGAATCGGAGGCTAGAAGCGATTTGGAGTGCACTTCGCTCCTCACGCAACTGCCCCAGTTGCCTCCGGGGAAAGGTCAGGCTGCGCTCGAAATCTTTGTGGCTTGCGCCGAACCTTCGGGAGAAAAACACGCTGCAAATCTCGTCGACGCCATCCGCGAGTTGGAAAAGAAACGCGGAGCGCCGGAGCCGCGCTTCGTCGGTTTGGGTGGCGCGATACTCGCTGAGCGCGGAGTCGAAATCATCGGCGATCCGGTGTCGCGCGCAGCGATGGGTTTCGACGTATTCTCCAACTTGCCCTTTTACATGCAACTGCTCGCTTCGGTTGCTAAACGCATGGAGCACAATCGGCCCGATTTATTTTTGCCGGTCGACTCCCCCGCCTTACACGTACCGCTCAGTCACATCGCGAAACGCCACCGCGTTCCGGTCGTTCACTTCGTCACGCCACAGTACTGGGGCTGGGCGCCCTGGCGTGTCGGCGGCTATCGACGCGCCGTTGACCTCGCTCTGTGCATCTTGCCCTTTGAAGAACCCTGGTTCCGGCGACATCAAGTACCCGTTGCTCACGTTGGCCATCCCCTGCTCGACGAACTTGCTGACATTTCAAGCGGAGCGGAATCAACGAAATCACAAACCGCACCGATCCTTGCGCTTCTGCCCGGTAGCCGCCGTCATGTTGTGACGCGCAATCTACCCTGGATGCTGAAGGCGCTCGAAAATGTCAAACGGTCCATACCCGAGTTGCAGGTTGTCGTTCCGCAAAGCGATGCCGGGCTCGTACCACTTCTCGAAGAACTCGTCAAAACCGCTGGCGCTTCCGATTGGGTTCGAATTGCTTCGGGCAACTTGCATGCGGAACTCGAACAAGCACGCGCAGCCTTCTCCGTTTCTGGGACCATCCTGATCGATCTACTGCATCGCCGATTGCCAACCGTCGTGCTCTACCGATTGTCGAACGCTCGTCAGAATTGGCTCTATAAGAACTTCCTGACCTGTCCGTATTTTTCTTCGGTCAATTTGATCGCTGGCAAAGAAGTCCTGCCCGAATTCTGTTTCCACGCTGGAGACCCGAACGAGCCCATGCAGCAAGTTGCAGAGGCCGTCGAACGCTCTCTGAGCGATGAAACCTGGCGAGCGGAGTGCCGTGACGGTCTCGACCTCGCCGCGAAGCGACTCGGACCGCCCGGGGCTGTAGCGCGAGCCGCCGAACACGCAGTAGGCATAGCCCTTTCAAGCTGATGCCCGATCGCCAATCCCCAAGTGCTCCTGAAGAGCCGAAAAAAGAAATCTCGAAAACCGTGAAGGCGGATCCAAAGTCGCCGTACGCCGGCCGACCAATGGAAATCGAGGTGAATCAATTGATGGCAGCCACCAAAGCCGGTGACCGCGATGCGTTCGACAGATTGGTCGATTTGGTCCGCCCAAGAGCTTTCCACAGTGCTCACTCCCTTGTCGGATCGCGCGAAGACGCCTTCGACATGGCCCAGGAAGCTTTCCTGAAAACCTATCGAGCCCGCGAAACCTATCGCGAAACCGAGCCCTTCCTGCCTTGGTTCCATCGCATCCTGCGCAACACCTGCTTCAGTTTTTTACGCAAGACCAAACGCGTCAAGAAGGTGTCATTGTCCGGCAAGGCCGACGAGGATGATGGCGATTGGGAGATGGAAGGCCTTGAGCCTTCACCCGAATCGGGTGTGGAGAATGAAGAGTTGCACGGCGTTTTCTGGGCAGCGCTCAATAAACTCGGCGGCAATGACAGAGAGATGCTTTCGCTGCGGCACTTCCAAGAATTGAGCTACAAGGAGATTGCCGAGTTGCTCGAGATTCCGGAAGGCACAGTGATGTCGCGCTTGTTTCACGCACGACGTCATCTAAGAGAACATCTGAACCCACACTTGGACGGAGCGCTCGCGGGTTATGGACTTGAGAACGAACCACAGAACGAGGACGGCAAAGACTAGTCTGGCCGTATTGAGTATCCGATGAACCGAAGAGAGCGTAGCGAGCCGACCGCCGATGAACTTCAAGCCATGGCTTACGTGGACGGTGAACTGGGCCAGCAGGCGGCGCACGAATTTGAACGACGGCTGGCGGGCGATTCGGCCTTGGCCTTGGAAGTAAGCGAACTCAAAGCGCTTGAGTTGATTGCTCGACAGATGGCTCCACCGGAGCCCATGGATTACGAGTGGGACCGTTTGAATAAAGAGCCACTGCAGCGCGCGAGCGTTGGCTTTGGCTTTGCACTGATTTTGATTGGCACGCTGGGACTCTCGGCCTGGGGCTGCTGGGAAATCGCCCAAAGCACAGAGCTTTCGACTCCCCTCAAAGCTCTCATGCTTTCGATTGTGGGCGGTTTCGCCCTACTCTTTTTGACCGTATTGCGCGGACGAATGCGAACGTTTCCCCTAGACCCCTACACCCAAATCAAACGATGATCCTCACTACAATTGGCTCCATTCCAGGTAGGGAAATCAGCTCCGTGGTCGGATTGGTTCGAGGTAGTACGGTACGCGCACGTCACGTTGGCAAGGACATCCTGGCCGCCTTCAAGAACGTCGTCGGCGGCGAGATTGACGACTACACGAAACTGATGGCCGAAGCACGTGAGCAAGCCCTCGATCGTATGACCGATGAAGCTCGTGCGCGCGGCGCCGACGCAATCATCGGACTGCGTTTCGCCACTTCCTCAATCTCGTCCGGCGCTGCAGAAATCGTCGTTTACGGAACCGCCGTCACGATCAAGAAGTGAATTCGATTCGGTTGAGTCGCAGTGCGTCCAGGGCACTCGGTCCTAACGCCAAACCGAAACGTCGCTCAACGGTTTGCGTACCAAGTCAGGAACTTGGCAATCATCGGTGGGATAGCCGACGGGGATCAACAAGAAGGCCTTCTCGTTTTCAGGGCGATCTAGCACGCGACTGAGGAAGCCCATGGGACTGGGCGTATGCGTCAATGTTGCAAGCCCCGCGTGATGCAAAGCCGCGAGTAAGAAACCCGAGGCCAATCCAACCGATTCTTGGGTGTAATAGTTGGTTTGTCGCTCACCCGCTTCGGTCAGACCGTACACCTGGCGGAAAACCACAATTAGCGCGGGCGCGATTTCGAGGAACGGCTTGTTCGCATCGGTTCCCAGCGGTCGCAACGCATCGCGCCACTCGTCCGTCAGACGGTTCTCATAGGTTTCGCGCTCTTCTTCTTCGGCGGCCAATCGAATCTTGTGTTTGAGATCTTGCTCGGTCACCACGACGAAGGTCCAAGGCTGGCGATGAGCGCCCGAAGGCGCCGTGCTCGCGGCGCGAATGCATTCCTCAAGCACGCCCTTGGGAATCGGCTTGTCCTTGAACTGCCGCACGCTTCGTCGCGTATCAATCCCCGCGTGGAATTCCTGCGCGCGACGCTGCATGTCCTTGGGATCGTGCTCGACGAAAGCTAGTGGAATGAACCGTTCGGTTTCTTCAGTCGAACTCATCAGTCGTCCAAGTCTAAAAGTTTGAGGCAAGCGGCTGTTCGGGCGGGGAAGCTTTCTGAACTCGCGTCGAGTTGAGCTAGATCTCCGCGAAGTTGCATGAGATCGCGTTCGACATCGACGTCGTATAAGGGTGGCAGTTGCTCCACCTTAAGCGCAAGCCGGTCGGCGAGTTCAACGGTCCGTTGCCGCATATTGCTCGTCGACATCTCAATCTCGAGGAAGAGGGCTGGCTGTGGTTGGTTCATGCCAATCAGGTAGTAGCCGCCACCAGCATCCGGCCCGAGTACCAAGTCAGCGCCCGCCTGCAACCGGTCGTGTGCTTGGCCAATCAATTCCGTTGAGATCAAAGGCGCATCGCTTCCCACCGCAACTGCTGAGGAGCCCACGGTTCCGATCAGCTCGTTATCGAAAAAATGAAGCATGCGTTCGCCCAACCCCGCTCCAACTTGAACGCGTTGATCACCGATGGTTGGAAAAGATTCTGCGAACCAGGCCCAGGCCTCTTCCGGTGCGAAGCAAAGGACCGTCCGAAAACGAGAGCAGGCGGACAATCGTTCCACGACGTCACCAAGCATGGCCTCCCCCAGTTCGGCTGCCTGTTCTGGTTTGAGCGGCGGACATAACCGAGTCTTTACCCGGCCCGGTTCGGGACGCTTCGAAAAAATCGCCGTCGTTCGTCGGGGCGCAGGAGAGCTGAGATTGGGATTTTCCATGGTCGAGTCGTTCATCGCCAGACTATCCAGCCTAAGAGCACGAAGCTCATTCCGCTCCCCTAGTTTCGGCGCCTTTTCTCGACCGGGACTGAACCCTCAACTAGTATCCGCGTTAATCG
>JBLINP010000078.1:0-15415 GCA_047639415.1 Planctomycetota bacterium
CAGACGACCTTGTAAGGTCGTCGAGGACGCCAGTATCTGCAAAGTGCCAGCAGGAACCAATAGACCGGCAGTGCCGGTCGTTCGTGGTGTTTGGTCCGCGTGTTCATGAATAATTCGGGCTAGATGTCTCTTGCGTTGAATACTATTTAACGCAGCAAGTCCTACTTCGGGACTTCGGCGAGGATGCCAGCGACGCTCTTCGCGATGTCGCTAAATTCACCCGTGCTCACTGCGATGCAAACCGGCATGACCAGAATGAGTACGACGGTGGTTGCGATCATCAGTCCGCGCACCCAAACCTCTTCGGCATCTTCCTCTACTGCAGGAGTTGCTGAACGAGTGATCGTGGTCCGTTCCACCAATTCCTCTTCCAGCTCATCGTCGTCGAAGTCTTCCGTATCCAGATCGATCTCGCCAACGTCCTCGACGTCATCATCATCTTCTTCATCGTCGAGCAGCGTGTCGGCGCTGGGATCCGACAGATCCTCGGTGATCATGCCCGGATCGTCCTCGAAGACCAGGTCGTCGCTGACATCACCTAGATCGACGACTTCGCCGCCGGATAGCTCGGAGCGCAAGGCTTCCACATCGGCGCGTCGAAGCTTCATCGTCTCGCCTTCGCGGAAAGCGCGAATTTCGCCTTCCGACACGAGTCGCTTAAGCTCCTCTTCCTGAAGTCGGAGTTCGTCGAGCGCTTCGTCAAAGCTAAAGAAATTATCGTTGGCCACGGGGTCCTCGGGGAGTTGTCGTCGGTGAATCGGTGCGCTCCGGTGCCAAAACGGATGGGAGCGAACAGTGGAGGTGAATCGGGGAATCGAGAGGCGCGGCTATTGAAACAGAAGCCAAGCGCGGATGGGAATACAGTCTAGGGATCCTGGCGCTACTCGGGGAGCACGCCGTTCTTCTGCAGGCGTTTTTTTAGGTCCTTGAAGCTGACCTCGGATTTGTCATTCCAGCCATCGACTGCGAAATCCAAGTCGATATTGCGCGCTCCGACCCATTGCACGCCAGCGGTGCTTTTGCCGCCGCCATCCGCTTGGTACACGGAAAGCCGACGCTCGATCGTATCGATGACATAGAGCACCGAGGTGCCGGTTACGTCGATGCCCGTCACGGCGATCATGCGGTCATTCGAGTCTGAAGTAGCGAATGAGGGGGTCGTAACTGCCGATACGATCTGATTTTGCGCAGGTTCGACGGCATAGCCGAGGGCCGCCAGACCGAAGCCTGCGAGCAATATCCAGGCGGGAGCATCGAAGCGGCGGCGGCGACGATTGGCGGGTGAACTTAGATTCAAAGGGTTGGGCTGGGTCATGGCGCGGGATGCCAGATCTGCTGGCAGGGAGGCACTATCCTAGCGAGGCCGCACGGTTGCGACCACGTCCCCAAAAAATCGCTTATCGATTGGGGCTAATTTTCGCAGAAAGCCGCGGTCTCCCGCCCTACCAACCCGCCAATTCGCCCGAAATCGTCTCGACCAGGTCCTTGAGGGTCACCAAACCGAGGGGGGCTTCGTCGGTCCCCACAAGGGCAGCCCGCTGTCCCGAGGTGCGCAAATTCTTGAGCGCTCGGTCGACCGGGAGGTTCGGTTCGAACACCGGCAGCGGACGCAAGGCCGCTTCGACTGGCTCGTCCGGCTCGGCGCCAAGCACGTCCAGTTGATGCACATAGCCCATCACAACGCCCCCACGCATTGCGGGCATCCGACTAAACCGCGAGTGGCAAGAGCGGTAACGCTGATCTTCTTGGCTGCCATCCAGATCGAGTGTGTCGACTGTACTCCACGGAACCATTTCGCTCTCGAGCGATAAATTGCGGAGTGACAAAACGTTGAGCGCCAGGCGCTCGGCGTGCGGTTCCAATCGCCCCAGCTTCGCACCTTCCGCCAATAGGTCGACGACCGCTTCGCGACCCAGTGCTAGCGAAAGGTCTGCACTTTCAATCCGTAACATTCGCACGAGCAGTGCCGAGAGTGCGCGCAATGGTAAAGCGAGCGGATAGAAAACGATTCGTGCAGTAGCGATCAACGGCGAGACGACTCCCACGAGCAAGTGCGGACGGTGACGAAAGAGTTCTTTGGGGACCAGTTCCCCCGCGAAGAAAACGATAGGCGCTAAAATCAACGTCACCGTAACCTCGAGCCAGGCACTAGAAACCCACATGCGTTCGCGAACCGCGTCGCCGACGACATGCGTCAACGATTCGAGCATCAAGTTATTGCCGATAAGAATTGTGATCAACAGCGCGTAGTCGTCGCGAGTCAGCCAACGAATCAAACGAGAACGCGAGCGCCCTTCTTGAGCTTCCATCTCTACGCGCAGTGGCGAAATACAATAGAAGCCAGTTTCGCTGCCTGAAAATACGGCGGAGAAAAAGAGCAAAGCAAGCACGACGAGCAAGATCAAAGTCAAGCTCATGACTGCACCTGCGCTGCACTCGCCAAGTGCATGTCGACTGTCAAAACTCGTAGCCCGCGAACCTCTTGTACCTTCATGACCAATCGGCGGTGTCTGACGACATCGCCAGGCTTTGCGATGCGGCCCAGCAGCGCCGTTACAAAGCCGCCGACGGTCTCAAACTCCGTCGGCACAACACGAGTTCCAAATTCGTCGTTCCAATCGCGAATCGAGAGTGAGCCATTCACCCTGTAGCGGCCGTTTCCGAGTGATATCACGGGATTCTCTTGGAGCTCCTCCTCCTCGCGCAAGTCCCCGACAATCTCCTCAAAGATGTCTTCGAGGGTAACGACTCCAGCCGTGCCGCCCCATTCATCGACGACAACGGCTTCAGCAATGCCCACTTCGCGCAAGCTGTGCAAGAGGTCGAGCGCACTGGCAACTTCAGGGACAAATTCAACCGGCATCACCAGCTCTCCAACGGGGCGCTCGGGATAATTCACCAAATCGCGAACATGCACCCGGCCGATCACTTCGTCTTTCGCACCGCGCACGACGGGTAGCCACGACAAACGATTCTTCAGCGCTTGTCGAACGGCTTCGTCGCGTTCCATAGGGCGTTCGATGTCGAGGAAAAGAACATCCACACGTGGCGTCATAATTTCGCGTACGCGAATGCTATCGAGCTCGACAATTTCAGAAAGGAAGTCGGCCTCGGTTTCGAGTAGCACGCCCCGTTCGCCACTGCGTTCGAGAACTTCGGCCAAGCCTTCCGGCGTTAGGCCGCCACCTTCTTGAAATCGCTCGCCCAACAAGCGCAGCACGAAATCCAGGCAACTCGACAGGATATTAGCAACGGGACCTAGGAAACGAACGCCGAGCAAGAGGAGCGGACTGAAAACTCGGGCAACAAAAACTCCCCCCCGCAGACCGATAGTCTTGGGGAGAATCTCTCCGAACAAGATGACCAACAAAAGCGCGATCACGCCGATCAATACGCTGGTGCTGTTTTCCGGATCCGACGAAGGCGGCTCTAAGCGCATCGAGAAACCGAAGAACAAGAGATTGGCCAACAGATTGCCGAGCAACACGGTCACGAGCATGTCGCGCGGTCGATCAAGCAATTCGAGCGCCGCTCCACCCGCCTTCTGTCGATCTTGCCCGCTCAATCCAAAGAGCGCCGTTTCGGTCGCGCTAAAGCTCGCCGAAATCAGCAGCAAGACGGTCAATACAATCCAAGTCCAGAGCGGTACATGCGCCAAATCCATCAGCTACTCGTCCCTCTGAAATCACCGGATCCGTCTGAGGTCTGACCGCTCGCGGGCAATCCTCCTTTTGTGATTGGCAAAAGCAACGTCACCACGAAGCCCTGACCGAGTTGACTGGTGATCTCCACCTCTCCGCCATGAGCATCCACGATGTTGTGCACCATCGAGAGCCCCAGGCCGGTGCCTTTGCCAACATCCTTGGTCGTATAAAAGAGATTCGCCACGTGCGTGAGTCTATCCGGTGCGACCCCCGGACCGTTGTCTCTAACCACGAGTTCCAGTCCGCGCGGAACGACGCTAAGCGACAAGTCGATTCGAGCCGGCGGCATGGATTCGTCTCTCGGTACCTCGCGTATGGCGTCCAACGCGTTGACCAACAAGTTGAGCAGCGCTTGGCCCAACTCGTGACGCGCGCCTTGAACGAAGGGCACGCCCCTATCCTCAGCCAATTCGGCGGCGCGTTCTCGGTCCGGTTCCGCCGTCAAGTCCTCCGCGGGGTGGCCCGGCAGCGATAGGGACGTAAGCACACCTTCGTGTTTGGCACGGTGGCGAACCAGAGCCAGAGCATCGAGCGCCACCGCGACGAGATTGACGGGCTCCAAGCTCGATTCGCGCGGTGTAAACCGGAGCAGTTGCCCGACGGTCATTCCAATTCGTTCCAAACCGGTGGACAGCAACCTCAGGTACTCGTCCACCTTTTCCGGCGGCATGGTTCCACGTTGCAGTGCGTCCACCGCATTCATTAAACCGCCCAACGGATTATTGATCTCGTGAGCAATTCCAGCAGCAAGCTCCCCCATCGCAGCCAATCTGCGTTGGGTCATAGCAATCGCTTGGGACCGTTCGGCCTCCGTCGTTGCCAACTCAACTTCTTTTTTAAGGCGATCGTTAAAGCCGCGCACCGTCGCCGTCATCGCGTTGAAGGAACGGACTAGATCGGCCAATTCATCTTGACGACGAGGCTCGACCAACCGAGTTTCGAGATCGCCAAGCTGCACGCGTCGCGCGCCGTCGACCAATTCCTCGACGGGTTTCAAGACCAATTGACGCAACGAAAAGAACGTCACTCCCGTCAGCAATAAGGTCGAAAGTAAAAACCAGGGCAGGAGGCTGATGAAAATTGGAGCCAGGTCAAGTGGAGCGGCTCGTCGCAGCCAGCACGCTCCCCAGATTCCATTGGGTCCCTCGATAGGAACGGTTCGACCGCCCATCACTCCATCCACTGCACTACCCGAATCGATCGCAAGTTTGGCTGCGGCCAGAACGCTTTGCGTGTCGAAATCCGCTGTCCGTTGGCTCGATCCGACTGGATTCAAGACCACGCCATTACTGCGCAACCGGCCATCGCTTTGCACTTCGAGGTTCTGATCCACCACCATCGCATCGGCAACGACTGGCCAAGTGGGCCATTCCAAAATGCGAAGCACGTTGAGATCCCCTTCGGGTCGCACCGTCGCTCGTACCAAGGTTCCGATTTCTTTCTCGGCGGAAAGCTCGTTCTCCGTCGCCAAGCGTTGATACAAAAATGGCGTAGCGACAGCGAAGGTCACCGCATTGAAGAGAGCCAACAACAAGAGGACGCGCGCTCGCAGGGACAGCTTCAAGATTTCAACCGGAACTCTGCAACTGGTTCATGATGCTCATCAAGGGCATAAAGAGTGCGACGACAATAAAGCCCACGACGATCGCCATCACGATTAGGAGCGCGGGTTCAAGCACTTTGAACATCGTATCGATTTTTCGATCGACTTGGGCTTCGTAGGCGTCGGCGACGCGCAGCAGCATATGGTCCAATTCACCGGTTTCCTCGCCCACGTCGACCATATTCACGACGAGATCGTCAAACACGACCGATTCCGCCATCTGTTCTGAAATCGCTTCGCCTTCGCGAACCGCGCGGCGAACATCCTCAACCGATTCGACCAAAACGTCGTTGGGACTCGTATCGCGAACGATGGCGAGGGCATCCAAGTGAGGCACGCCGGCTTCAATAAGAGTGCCGAATGTGCGAGCGAAGCCGGCGATCAATGCAGTTCGCAGCACGTCCCCCATCACGGGTAAGCGCAAGATCAATCGATGAATCGTGTAGCGGTACGGTCCACCCTTTTTGATCGCAAAGAGATGCAGCATCAAGAGCAGCACTGGGATTCCGAATACCAAATACCAGTATGTGGTCGCCAGTTCACTTACATCGAGCAGGACTTGCGTCACCGCCGGTAGAGCGATGTCGAAGGAGAGGAAGATCTCGCGAAACTTGGGAATCACAAACACGATGACCACGGCGACGACGGTCAAGGCGACCATCGAAACCACGGCGGGATAAACCAGAGCGCCGACCACCTTGCTGCGAATGACGGCTGCTTTTTCGCGAAAGGACGCCAGGCGATTAAGAACGGTATCGAGAACACCGCCCACTTCTCCGGCGTGAACCATTTCGGAATACAACTGGTCGAACACGCGTTCGTGCTTGGCCATGCTCTCCGAAAGCGGAGTTCCCGCGGCCACGTCTTCGACCAATTCTCCGAGCACTCGCTTGAACGGGCCGGGCCGCGTCTGCCCTTCCAAAACCGTCAGCGCCTTCACGATCGGAATGCCCGCGCCACTAAGTGTCGCGAGTTGCACGGTGAAGTCGGTGATCATCTGCGCCGAAATGCGAGCACCACGACCCGAGCCTGAACTCGCCTTGGCACTGTTCTGCTTCGAAGCTGTTGGTTGAGGTCGAGAAACCGACCTTTGAAGACGCTTTGCCATGCCTGTTTATACTCCGAGTGTCTCGCGAATCACTTCTTCGAGGGTCGTTTGACCGAGCGCGGCGAGCCTGAGACCGCTCTCGCGCAGAGTGATCAAGCCGTTATCAACCGCCAGCTCGCGCAATTTGTCCGTCGGTTCCCCGGCCAATATCGCAGCGCGCATTGCGTCGTTGAGAAGCATCATCTCGAAGATTGCCGTCCGACCGCGAAAGCCCGTGTGAAAGCAAGCTTCACAACCTTTGCCATAAGCCAAGGTCCGGTCCTGTAGCGCGATGCCCTGTGAAGTGAATTCCCGCTCGATATCTACGTCGGGTTGATACTCAGTTCGACAGTTGGAGCAAATCAACCGCACCAATCGTTGGGCAATCACGGCTTCGAGTGTGGCCGTCACCAAAAAGGGTTCGATCGAAAGGTCGAGTAAGCGGGCGATCGCGCTTGGCGCATCGTTGGTGTGGACGGTGGAGAGCACAAGGTGTCCCGTTAAACTAGCTTCGACTGCAACAGCTGCGGTTTCCTCATCTCGAATCTCGCCGATCAGAATCTTGTCCGGATCATGGCGCAGGATCGAGCGCAGCACCTGCGCGTAGTTCACGCCGATGTCTTCGTGAATCGGAATCTGAATGATGCCCTCGATGTCGTATTCGACCGGATCCTCGACCGTAATGATCTTCGTCTCCGGATCGTTGATCTCCGACAACATGGCATAGAGTGTCGTCGTTTTTCCAGAACCGGTCGGCCCGGTCAACAAAACGACTCCGTGCGGACGTGCGGTGAGATTCGTCAGCGTAGTGCGCTCGGCCTCCTTCGCTCCGATAGCTTCCAAAGTCAAACCGATGGAGCTTCGATCGAGCACGCGCAACACGCAATTCTCGCCCGAGACACAGGGCAAAGTCGCCACGCGTAAATCGACGGGGCGGCCGTCAATTACCAGTTCGATACGTCCATCCTGCGGAAGCTTGGTCTCGGCGATGTCGAGGTCGCTCATGACCTTCAACCGCGCGACCAAAGGCGCAGCTAGGTGAGCTGGTGGCGCGTCGATTTCAAACAGCGCGCCATCGACGCGAAATCGAATTCGCAACTCGTTCGGGAAAACTTCAAAGTGCACATCGCTGGCGTGATCGCGAATTGCGCGGAACAAAATCGAGTTGAGCAGGCGCACGACGGGCGCGCTTTGCGCGGCGGATTGCGCGTCCTCTCCCGCCGCTGATTTGGCAGCGCTCTTGATCGTTTCTTCAAAGGAGGCGCCCGTCCCATAGCTTTGATTAGCGAGCGCCAAAATCTCATCCGATTCCGCGATGACCGCCGAAACCTCGCGCCCGATCGAAAAGGACAGGTCCTCGAGCACCGGCAAATTGAGTGGATCGGAAAGGGCTACGAGCAAAGTTTCGCCGCGAAAGCCGAGTGGAATCAGCCCAAAAGCGCGCGCCATTTCGCCGTCGACCAATTCGAGTACATCGGCGGTTGGTTCAACGCCTTTCAGACTCACGCACTCAAGACCCGCTTGTTCGGCCAAGCCCGAAGCGATATCCGCTTTGGTGCAAAGCCCCAATTCAACCAAGCGCTCACCAATCAACCCACCGTTCGTGCGTTGGGCGACCAGTGCCTGTTGAATCGAAGCTTCATCAACGACGCCACGCGCCTTGAGCACCTGCCCAAGTTGCTTGCGCGCACCACGAGATCGTTGCTTCGCCATCGACTAGAGTCGCGCTTCCAAATCCAGAGGATTCTCAGCAACAGCAATGGCGCTTTCGCGAGCGATCTCGCCATTCTTCACCAATTCGCGTAGGTGGTCATCCAAAGTGATCATTCCCATTCGACGTGAGGTTTGAATGGCGGAAGGCACTTTGTTGGTTTCGTTCTTCCGAATCAGGTTCGCGATGGCGGTCGTCATCAGCATCAATTCGAATGCGGCTACGCGACCCTTTCCAGAAAGGCGTGGCAGCAGTACCTGCGACATCACCGCTTGGATCGAGACCGAGAGCTGCGCGCGAATTTGCTCCTGCTGATTGGCGGGGAAGGCATCGATGATGCGATTCACCGTCGTGGCGCTGCCTGTAGTGTGCAAGGTTGCGAACACCAAGTGACCGGTTTCCGCCGCAGTGATGGCCGCCGAAATCGTTTCGAGGTCGCGCATCTCCCCAACCAGGATCACGTCCGGATCTTGACGCAGCGCTCTTCGAATTGCTTCGGGGAAGTCCGGGACATCCGTGCCAACCTCGCGCTGCGTGACAACGCCGCGCTTGTGCTCGTGGTAATACTCGATCGGATCTTCGATCGTCACAATGTGGCGCTCGTGGTTCGTATTGATCCAATCGAGCATGGCCGCCAAGGTGGTTGTCTTGCCCGAACCCGTTGGACCTGTGACCAAGATCAACCCGCGTGGACGACTGAGAAGCTCGAGTGCGGCAGCGGGAACTCCGATTTCGTCCAAGCCGAGCAACTCGCTCGGAATCAGACGTAGCACCGCAGATAACTGTCCCTTTTGTCGAAGGACGCTCACCCGAAAGCGATTGCCACTGGCGTGCTGGAGCCCAAAGTCGCTCGTACCAATACCCGTTACCTCGCTCCACGCTCGCTCGTTGCAAAGCGCCCGGCACAATTCTTCGGAACTCGCAGCGTCGAGCGGCGGAGCCTCGATGGCCTTCAAACCACCGTTGATTCGCAACAAGGGCGGCCGACCGGGATTGAGGTGCAGATCACTCGCACCGCCATCGATTGCAAGCGTCAGTAAATCGTCGAGACTCATATTCCAGTTCCTCTTTTCGTTTCGGTTCCGGCCACACGCAGCACTTCCGAGGCGCTGGTAAAACCAGCCTGTACTTTTTTGGCGCCATCAGCGAGTAGCGAGCGCAGACAACCTGAATCGAGAGCCAGGCTGCGAATGTCCATCAAACTCGTCCCGCGATAAACCAATTCACGCAAAGCCGCATCCATCTCAAACAACTCGAACAAACCCAAGCGACCGCGGTACCCACTGCCCTCGCAAGCTTCGCAACCTTTGGCTCGGTAGAAAGGTCGTCCGTCATCGACCAGGGTGAGCCCGAGCAATTCGAGTTCTTGGGTCGTCGGTTGATAAGCCTCGCGACACTTCGAACAGAGACGGCGCGCCAAACGTTGGGCGATCACCGCCTGCACCGCTGTCGAAACCAAAAAGGGTTTGACCCCAATATCGGCCAAGCGTGTCAATGCGCTCGTCGCATCATTGGTGTGCAAGGTGGAGAAAACCAAGTGTCCGGTAAGCGAGGCCTGAATCGCGACGTTGGCCGTTTCTTGATCGCGAATTTCCCCCACCAAAATCATGTTTGGAGCGCACCTCAGCATGGAACGCAAAATGCGGGAGAAGCTGAGACCGAAGCGCCGATTGACTTGCACCTGATTGATCCCAGGTACGTGATACTCGACCGGATCCTCCGCCGTGATGATTTTCACATCGGGGCGATTCAACTGCGATAGAGCCGCGTAAAGAGTGGTCGTTTTGCCCGAGCCGGTCGGCCCCGTCACCAAAACGATTCCGTTCGGCCTTCGAATCACCGAATCGAACCACTTGCGGTCCTCTTCTCCGAAACCGAGTTGCGCCAAATCGAGAAGCGCTGCAGAACGATCGAGAATACGCAGCACCACCGATTCGCCATGACTGCCCGGCAAAACCGAAACGCGAATATCGATAGGCCGTCCATCGATTTCGACTTCGATACGTCCGTCTTGCGGCTTGCGCTTCTCGGCGATGTCGAGACGCGCCATGATTTTCAAGCGGCTGATCAGTGGCGCGGACAAGTGAACCGGATGCTCTGCAAACTCGCGCAGCACGCCGTCAATTCGCAAACGCACGAGGACTCGCCCAGCATGGCTTTCCACGTGAATGTCGGACGCGCGAGCAATCAACGCATCCCGCAGGAGCTTTCCAACCAATCGCACGATGGGCGCATCGTCGCCATCATTGGCATCGCCGGCAAAAACAGCTCCTTCGTGTGGCGCCGCAACTCCACCCCTCGCCGTTTCGCTCGAACCGTACTCGCGTTCAATGGCCTCGGCCAACGCCTTAGGCGCAGCCAACGCGCAGGAAATCGGAGTGCCCAATAAGAACTCGAGCTCCTCGGCTACGATGCGTTTGAGCGGATCGTCGATAGCAACGATGAGTTTTCCATCGCGCTCGAGCAGCGGAAGCACCACCTGAGTCAACGCAACCTCGGAAGGGATGCGATCGATAATCGCGCGAGAGATCGAGCCCTTACGAAGATCGACAAAGGGCATGCCTTGCTGTCGCGCCAGTACTCGGGTCAAGTCCACCTCGTTGAGATGGCCCAATTCGAGCAGGGCTTGCTCCAATCGAATTCCGCGACCCCGTTGGCGAGCAAGTCCTTCCCTTAGAGCATCGTCGTCGATGACCCCTGCTTCGAGGAGCAGTTCACCAAGAGCTTTCTTCACCGGTCACCCGGTGTTGGAATTGTTCGAAGGAGGAGCAAGCTAATACGGGGCAGTCGGGTTGGTCGCGATGCGAAGTGATCGCATTGAATCCGCACATGCTAGTCAACGTCGAAGTCCGGGTTTCTTATGAATCCCGACTCCTAGCCCGAATTATTCATGAACACGCGGACCAAACACCACGAACGACCGGCACTGCCGGTCTATTGGTTCCTGCTGGCACTTTGCAGATACTGGCGTCCTCGACGACCTTACAAGGTCGTCTGCGGGGGCAAGTATCTGCAAAGTGCCAGCAGGAACCAATTCGAGGCGTTTTGCCTCGCGGTTCATGAATAATCCGGGCTAGGCCAACTCGCCGCCAGCTGGGGGCGTGCAAGATGCCTACAAGCAGCCCGCCGGATAAAGTGCGGTGCCTGACAAAGACATCTTCGCCGAAACAGATTGGGCGAAAACGAGACGGCGTAAGCGGATCTGTAAGGCCGCCGAGCTCGGGTCCGGCCCAATCGCGCCGGACATGCCCTTTGTCGTAGTAGGCCCTTTTCGGGTGGGCAGCTTCGGGTGGGCAGCTAAGCGTTTGCCCACCCCCCGTGCCACCTAAATTAGTTTGCCTTACGCGGCGAGGGTGTCGGAGTCCGCACCACCCCGGTGAACGGCAATTCCAAGGAAGGCTTGCCCGGATGTCCGATGTCGATCACTAATTTGCCTCGGAAGGTGCCGAGTAGACCCACCGGGCCCGTCATCGTCAGCTTGAGATCGTACGCGCGGCCAGGCGTCACCTCGATAATCTCGATGTTGGCCTCATCGGGATGGGAAAATGGGCCGTTGTAGCCCACGAGCGTTGCAGTCGGCGCACCGATCAAAAACTCGTCGTCGTTATTTTCAATTCGAACCGTGCGAGAGATCTGCTGGCCTTCGCGCATCAAACCGAAAGACATGTAGCGCGGATTGGCCGAAACCGGGCCGAGCACTGAAACGACTGCATAGGCCAAGGTCGACTGCATCGCCGGAGTACCGTCCTCGTTCTCTTTGCCGTTTTGGAGCTGCTGGTCGCTCACGAACTGAACTTGGTAGTTGCGGCGCGGACCTTCCGGAATTTTCGGTCCCAAGGTGACACGCGCGGTCCAGGTTGAAGCGCGCCCATCTTCTCGCGGCTCGACGGCAATCATCTCAACGACGAGTTCGGGGGGCAAAGCCTCTCTGTTCACGTCCAGCGCGAAAGCCTCTGCTCGCTTACTCGTGATGGTCATCTCCTGCGTTACGACATCATTGGGCTTCAAAGTCCCAAAGTTCAAACTGCTCGGCTTCATCTCGAAGAAGGGCACGACGTTGGCGCTCAGTTGCAATTGCATGTGGCCACGCGGATCGTCGCTCATGATCGTGACGACGCTGCGCATCTTGTCGCGCTTTTTCTTTGTATCGAGCTGAGCTTTGACAAGCAGTTTCGAACCTGGCTTAAGCGGTGTGCCCATCGTGTAGGGCGTCGTCGCTCCGTCTGCTCCAACTAGGCCCGTTTGAGCCACTGTGCATCCGCAGCTTGTTCTGATTTGGCTGACCACCACGTCGCCGTTTCCGGAAACCGAAAGCTCGAAGTCGTGAATCACCTTATCGCCTTGATTCAAATCACCAAAGTCGTGCGCCGCCTCGTCGTTCTTCAAAAAGAGGAACCCACTGTCCGGGTGCTCACCCAACGTTTTCTGATCGGGTGCTCCGCCGCCATAGGTTCCCACGGCACGCCTAGGCGCTGCTTGTGAGGACTGAGTAGGATCGGCTTGTCCAGGATCTGCGTGATCATGCCCGGCATGCGCTTCGTCACGCTCTGTCGCGGCCGGAGGCAGAGTCGTCACCTTCCTCCCCTGAACTCCCTGCTCTTCTGCCGTCGGCTTCTCAACGGGAGTTTCGACTTTCGCCGTCTTCACCTTGGAGAGGTCCACACCCGTATCCAAAGTCTCCGGCTTCCAGGGGCTCGCTTCTTCGGTTTCCGCGGGCGTGTCTTGATCCGACGATTCCTGGGCGGATATCAGTCCGGATGAGTAACTCGAAGCCAGAGCGACTCCGCCAAGTACAAAGAAAGCGCCGGTGTAGATAGCGTTTGAGAAGGTCTTGTGTTTAGCGTTCATAGCAGTGTCCTTGGCTCTGACGGCAGAGCCCATTAAAATGCCCATTGAATTACGAGCGAGACTAATAGGTGAATTTGAAGTGTAACCGGGATAGCGCGTTAGGACCACTTTGGGGCCCGCTCACGTCATTCGGCGAGGATTTTGAGTGTAAGCTGATGGCTTCATCGAACGACTCCGCTAAATGGAACGTCGATATGTGGCCTATCTGGATTGTGGGTCGCGATGCGAACCGCACCTTCGAAGAGCCCCGATCCCTCGGGTAGTCCATCGATCAAAAGTTCGATTTTCCAAGTACCCTTCCCGTTGCCAGGCTCGACGCGAACAGAGTAGCGCTCCGCATTCGCCAGCTCATCGCCCGATTTCCCGACGAAACTAATCGCGAGATCGGCGAGTGGATACTCTTCGTCGAAACTAGTGAACGTTAGCGTCCGCGAAACCGTGGCCTCTTTGCTCACGGGTCCAAAGAGCAGTTGGCGTGGCGAATAGGTGTAGACGTCGATGACATCGGCCAGGACGAGGATCGTCCCCCCCAACCACTCTTGTTCCAATCTCGCATTGTCGGGCGCCTTTGGATTGGGCACGTCCGAGTTGATTGGAAGCATGTATTGATACGGTCCGGATCGCAACATGTCGCCCCCCAAGGTCACGACCGCCTTCCACAGATTCGCGCGGCCATCGGCGGCGGGCTTATCGGGAGTCAACTCAATCTTCATTTCGGCGGGAATGCGTAACGGATCCACGCTGAGCTTGACCGGCCCGGCACCTCGTGTCGCGAGGGTGACCTCCGCCGTACGCGACTCAAGAATCGAGAATCGACCGAGTTGAACTGAGTTGGGCGCTACGGTTAAAAAATTCTCAAGCTTGGCACGCAAGGTCAGAAGTTGCCGACCTCGCGGGTCGTTGCAGTAGACGTGGATCGGCTTGGCCTGGAGTCCCCGCTTGCCCGCCGTGTCAAACCGACAGAGCAGTTCGAGTTTCGTTCCGGGAGCGAGTGGCTCCTTCAACACGTAGGGCCGACGCGTTCCGTCCTCGAGTATCACGCTGGGAGTCGCCACCGTACAACCGCAGCCCGGTTTGATCCTTTCAATGACGAGGTCTTCGGTTCCAATCGCTTCCAGCACAAAGGTGTGATCGAGCACCGCACCGGAATAAACCGTTCCGAAGTCGACGACTTCACTGGCGACGCGCACCCCGGCTCCGACCAACTCGGATTCAGGCGTGAGCAGTTCGGTTTTCGATGCCCAGGCTTCCGATTTGGCCCGAAGTTCGGGCGTGACATCGAGCGGGATGACCAGTGGACTCCCCTCGCTTTCCGCCTCGCTCTCACCACAGGCTGCGAGCGGGAGCATCAGGCCGATGGTGACGATTCCAGAAAGGACTGAAAAAGCCGTGCCAAAATTTCGAGGCCCCCCATTAGAGGGCCCCTCGGTTCGGACTGGTGATATACGGGTGCGCATGGAACGGACTATCCTAGCGGCCTCGACTCGGAGTGCCTACGGAACCGCAACCTGGCGGATTCCCCCCAGCTAGGGCTGCGTCTCTCGATGTCCAAACGGTCATGATCCATGGCTACGACAATCTTCGAGTTGAGTGAGCGAGATCCTCTGACTTCGTGACCCCAATCTTCAAGTCCTGCTCTATCCTCAGACGCTCTTATGTCCCAACAAGTCCGTACGCTTTCCAGGCATTCCCATCGCCCGCAAACCCGATCGAACTTGGCTCGGATTAGCGGATCCTTTCCCCTAGGCACAAAAATCTTCCTGCGAGCCCAACTGGCGCTGATCCTCCTCGTCGCTGGCCTCGGAATGAGTTGCATCGCTGCTCCCCTGCCTTCGGACTGGCTCGACGCCGGAAATGCGCCATTTCGGACCCCAGAGGGCACTTTCAACGCCTTCAAAACCGCTGCGGCTGGCAATGCCGCCGATTTGGGGTATCGCTGCTTGAGCAGTGAGTTTCGCAGGCGTAATGGCATGGGGCAGTTGGCGTTTCGAGAGCTAAGGGACCGATTCCCGTGGTTTAAGTACCTCAGTCGCGCGAAAGTCCTCGAAGAGACTCAAATCGGTGAGGACCAAATCGAGTATCTCTGCGAGATCGAGGTACTTTTCAAGACGATCCAAGTTCGATTTGGTTTCCTTCGAGAAGACTATTTTGACGTCTTTTCGGGAGCGGAGACCATCGGCGGCGAAGTCCAACCTTTCGATAAACTCACCAAGCGAGTCGAAGCGCGCGGAGTGCCATGGGTCGAGATACACATTCCAGTGCCTGGCGGACGCAAGTTCGACGACATCACTGAAATACGAGTTGGCCGCGAGTGGAAGATCGATGCGATCGAAATGATCGAATCTGAGAATCCGCCCACACCTTAATAATTAAAGCTTCCTGCTTCCCCCCTAGTCCAGCTCACGAATCCCTCCGAGACGATGGCCACACGCGCACCCCGACCTAAGAAAAAGACCGCCAAT
>JBLINP010000079.1:0-15235 GCA_047639415.1 Planctomycetota bacterium
CGTCCTCGACGACCTTACAAGGTCGTCTGCGGGGGCAAGTATCTGCAAAGTGCCAGCAGGAACCAATTCGAGGCGTTTTGCCTCGCGGTTCATGAATAATCCGGGCTAGGAAGTACAGGCATGGGTTCAGTGCTCTCCATTGACCACGGCACAAAGAAAACCGGCTTCGCAATCGCAGATCCCCTGCGAATTGCGGTTCACGCTTTGGAACAAGTCGCCTATTCCGGCGAAAGCGAAGAACTGCTCGACTACATCGAGAAGATGCTGACCGAACGCGACGTAGAAATCTTTTTGTTGGGCATGCCCTACAACATGGATGGAACCGAAGGCGGACGTGCCGAAGATGTGCATCGCTTCGCCGCGCGCTTGACCAATCGCTTTCCCAAAGTCGGCATTCGCCTCTGGGATGAACGCCTCACCACCAAAGCGGCCGAAGAGATGCTGCGCCAATCGGGCTTTAGCGGACGCCAAGCCAAAGGGCGCAAAGACAGCTGGAGCGCGCTCGTATTGCTGCGCGATTGGATCGAGTCAGGCGAACCTGAGACTCGTTGAACGTTTGGCGCCGCGAGTGAGACGCTCTGAATAACGGTTGATTTGACTGTGAGGCTATCGCGACGCGGGTGACCGGAAACCGGCGACGCGCAGGGTACTGTTGTTGAAACGTTCGAAGCCGAGCCTGCGGAGTTCAAGAGGCGTACAAGGTTTTAGGACGCTCGGAGAATTACTAAAACGGGAGGGTGGGGTTTGCCTTCGCGCTTGAAGAGTCGATTGATCGTTCGTGCTATGCGGATGTTTAAGCCTTGAATACCGCGGCGAAGGGCTTCGTTTGTACGAACGTACACGAGGAAGTGAAAGTGATTGCTCATTACCGTGTAGGCGGTGAGTTCGAACTCGAAGCGGTCCTTGGCTTTGCTAAAGCAGAGTTCGAGAGCTTCGATCACATGCCTTTGTCGCAGGTTTGGAATGCCCTTGCGAAGTTTCACCGTTACGTGCACGCCATGGGCTCCGGACACCGAAGGTCTAACGGCGTGAATCACCCTGCCGGACTTGGTAGAGAGCTTGACCTCCTCCGGATCAACAAACGTCGGCCTTCCATCCCTTCCAGATCCGAAGTTTGCCTTCACTTTGCTCTTCGTTGTCTCTTGCGAGTTCGCTCAGTTCGCAGCAGTCATCGCCTGATTGCCTAGCTGAGTCGCCACAATTCTCGACTTGCCCCCTCTTCCCCTTTGCATCTTTCAATTAGTGCCATAACTCGATCGTCCAACTTGCCGAGTAACCGTTCGAAACTCGCCGTGCGAAAGCTGAGGAACGGGCGAGAGAATATCCTTCGTTGCGAGTCTTGTTGTCATGAAACCGAGTACGATTGGGGACCAAAAACATGACAAACAGAACAGGCTCAATTGGCGAATAAGTGCCGCATTCTGGCCTCTTTCGGAATTTCAAGAACCTCATCTATCGATACAAACCGAATCAAACCCACCCTCCTTCCCACCCCCCGGCACCAATATCCGCCGCCCCACCCCGTTCAAATTCCCGCAACTCTCACTTCTCATCCAAGTCTCATCCCAGTCTCACTCGCAAGCACCATGACCCGTCAATTCTAGTTGTAGTAGTTGTAGTAATTAGTGCCGAGCAGCTCCCTCGCCAACTCAACTCCAAAACTCTCCCCCGTCGCTCGCAGCAACTCTCCTCACTCCCCAACATCTCAATCCCAAGCCAACTCCAAACCCCGCCCGTTTAAGTCAATCTCCGAGCGTCCCAAAACCTTGTACGTCTCTTCAGCTCGCAGACTCAGCTTCGAACGTCACAACAACAGTTCCCTGTTACGTCGCCAGTCTCCTCTCAACAGCTCAGCAACAACCTCACAGGCGTCACACATGCCCGAGCAACCAAATCGCCCGCGCTTGAGCTTCTTCCCACTCTTACACTCCGCGGACTCCGTCCACCCCTTCACCTTCCCACCGCCTAAAACTGAATCTTCTCCTCTAACCACGCCAAGATCTCCGTCTGCAACTCCGCCGTTCCGCTCTCGTGCAACAAATCGTGTCGCATGCCGTCGATCACGCGCACTTCAATGTTGCCGCCGGCGAGCGCCTGACTATCGACCACATTCGCAAGCTCATCATCCGCTCCGTGCAGAATAAGCACCGGCACTGAAATTTCTGACGCACGTGCGCGCACATTTTCCGCGGCTTGCTTAGCCACTTCGCCCGAGCGCACCGTAACGACATCGTGAACCTTGGCGTCGGCGGCGAGCGCCTTCTGCTCAGAATCCACGCTGGTCATTTTCGCCGGCGTATTTCCGATGCTCCCTTCGCTCTCCGGTTTTACTTTCTTGAAGAGGCCGCCCAGTCCGCCCTTCTTAACGGGCAGATCGAAGGCCGGACTCAACGTCGGCGACAAAACGACCGCACCCAATACTCGCCCAGGATTCTCAATCAGATAATTGAGCACCTGTAATCCGCCCAAACCTTGCCCAATCAATCCGAGCGGAATGCCCGGTGCAAAAATCGTCAGGTGATCCTGGGAGTCATTTAGATCGCGCACAATTTCCGGCAGGCCGAGGCAATGACCACGCGGTCCTTCGGAAGTTCCGTGACCGCGCATATCCGGCAAGCTGACTGCCCAGCCCGCTTTGGATAAGAACTCGGCGACCTGCTCGTATCGACCACCGTGATCACCGATATCGTGAACGACGGTGACTCCGCCGCGGGGCTCGCCCTCTTCGGCGATTTCCAAAACGTGTAGGAGGTACATTCCGCCCGCGGTGTGAGAGAGTCCAGCTCCACCGGTTCCGTCGGGATTGGATTCGCGTAGTTCTAGGTTTGTGTCGGATCGCATGGCAATAAGTGTTCGGAATGACAGCTGAGTGTGCCCGTGAGAAGGAGCCGGGCGAGTTGGGCGGGCGCTGGAAGAATACAGCTCGAAAGCAATCCGAGTACAAAGCAGGCGGAATTTGCCCGCGGAGCTGTGAATCTCGCTATAAGTTGGCTGTGCGAGAGGTCTGGACGGCCGCTCCGGAACATCAGTTCCGGGGAGGAAAGTCCGGGCTCCACGGGCCAGGGTGGTTGCTAACGGCAACCGATTGAAAAATTAGGGAAAGTGCCACAGAGAATAGACCGCCTAAGCGTGGGGCTTGTCCCCTCGCCGGCAAGGGTGAAACGGTGCGGTAAGAGCGCACCGCGGTTCCTGGTGACAGGACCGGCACGGTAAACCCCACCTGGAGAAAGACCAAATAGAGGAGCATCAAGGCGATGGCCCGCGCCGCTTCCGGGTAGGTCGTTCGAGGTCGAATGCGAATTCGATCCCAGAGAAATGGTCGTCACCCCTTCACGGGGGCTACAGAATCCGGCTTACAGGACCTCTCGCACACCTTTCCATACGAAGGTTCAATTGCAATCAGTTTCAAAACTAGGGTTGAAGCGATGCTTCAAGTACCTATCTGTAGGTACACCATCTGTCGGTCCGTGACCCATATTTGGGGCCGAGACCACAAGATCCAGTATGTATGGGATAGCACCTACCCAGGATCTTGACAGATTTTCGCTTCTCTGCATAATTCGCATTGTCCTCTCGGTGCGGATCTCGCACACGCCAGATCCAACCCCGATCGCCCCAATCCATTTTGGGGTGTCCGGAGTCCACCAACTCCTTTTTGCACCGTCTCTCACTCCAGGCCAGCGCTATGGAATTCGTATTTGTTGTTCCCAGGGGGGAGCTGTTTCCCGACTGCTACCCGCACGGGATCATTGCTACAGACGTTAACAAGGACGCTTCGTCGGAATACGTCAGCAACTTTGAAGCGGTCGTTCGCGAACGCGGTTTCTTCGTCGAACGCGCTTATGCGGAGCGCAACCCCGCTTGGAAACAGGTAATCCCCTACACGATCGTCACCCGAGGAGATGAGGTGCTCTTGCTTCGTCGACTCATCGGCGGTGGCGATGCGCGCTTGCACGACAAACTGTCAATCGGCGTCGGTGGTCACATCAATCCTGAAGACCTCGATGCCACCGCGGATGAAACTTCGAAGCATCCGGATCAGAAGGATTCCCAGAATCGACCTGACCCTGTCGCTGCCGGAACGAAGCGCGAGATCGAAGAGGAGCTGGAGATTCACGGCACTTACGCTCTCCGAACTGTGGGAATCCTCAACGATGAAACCAACCCAGTTGGCGCAGTTCACGTAGGATGGTTACAGGTACTTGAGCTCGAAGAGTCTGGCACTGCCGAGATTCGAGAGCATGACATTCTCGAGGGGGAATTTGTTACGCGCGATCACTTGGGTTCTCTCCTCGAAGAGGGCGCAAACTTTGAAACTTGGTCCAGGCTTTTGGTAGAGCGCCTAGACGACATCATTCCACAACAACTCACCGCTACTACCTGAGTTGACCACTTTCTGGGTTCAATACTTCTGAGTAACCAATGGGATCTATAACGATGAGCACGACGAGCAAAAAGGGACGCGAACTAGACGAGGACAAGATCTATGACTTGCTCCTCGGCGCACGCACTGCCGACGTGATGACCGTTCACTTCAAAGATGGCCGCGTGATTCGCGGTGCTTTGATTTTCAATCAATACAAAGGCACTGCGCGCCTGATCAACATCGAGAAAGAAGTCAGCATCGATTTCAATATTGACGAGGTCCGGGACCTGCGCATCTGAAAAGCTGAGCGCCTGACGCAGGCGCGATCAATGGAGGCAGCCCGCGAGCGCTCCAACCGACAATTCTCTGTTTGTCGATAAGCGCGCGAGCCACCACCCCACGATAAGCGCCTTGGAGCATTTCGCCTCCAAGGCGCTTTCTTTTGTGGAATCGGTGCACTGGCCCGACTGAAGCCTGCCCTATTCAACGAGCAACAATTATCCTCTGCGGCGTGAGCTTCTTCTCCTGTCGCAATCTGACTCGCGCACCGTGGTTCGACGGATTCGATTTCGAACTGGCCAAGGCTGAGATCGTCGTCTTGCGCGGTCCTACCGGAAGCGGAAAGACGCTGCTCCTGCGCAGCTTGTCCGAGTTGGATCCGGCGGACTCGGGTGAGGTTTTGCTCGAGGGTGTCGAGCGCGGAAGCATGTCGGCGCCGGATTGGCGTCGCCATGTTTTGTATCTACGCCAGAGAGCGGCGGCTGCGACCGAAACGGTGGCTAGCGAGTACGAGCGCGTGCTTTCACTTGCTGGAACTCCTCGGCGGACGAGCGACTTACCGGAAGCACTGTCCCTCGGCGATTCGACCGATCATCTGTCCGGCGGCGAAATGCAATGGCTCGCACTTGAACGAGGGTTGCTTGTCGAGCCACAAGTGTTGTTGCTCGACGAAGCGAGTTCCGCGCTCGACAGTGAATCGGCCAAGCGATTCGAACAACGCGTATTGGAATTCGTTGCACAAGGTCACGCCGCTTTGTGGGTTGCGCACGACGAACAATTGAGCGCACGACTCGGTGCTAGGGAGATTCGATTCCCATGAGCGGCCCGATCGAACTAACGCCCCTCGACCTCGCAATGGCAGCGGCGTTGATACTCGCCAACGCCGGCGTCAGCCTCGCGCTCGATTTGCGATTGGGACGTCGACTCGCGCTAGCCGCGATTCGTTCCGTCGTTCAACTCTCCCTTCTCGGCTGGCTGCTCAAGTACATCTTCGCTGCGAACGGCCCGTTACCGGTAATTGTTTTGATGCTGGTCATGGCGACTTTGGCCGGCACGGAAGCGGTGCGTCGCACTTCCCGACGCGTCCGCGGGATGACGCTCGTCAGCACGGCCGTCATGTTGTGCACGTCCCTACTGGTTGCGTTTTACGGCGTGGGTTTCATTCTCGAAGTCGACCCTTGGTGGAAGCCCCAATACATCATCCCGATTCTCGGCATGATCCTTGGTAACGCCCTCAACGGAGTCTCGCTCGGATTAGAAACCACTTTGGAGGGCTTCGTGAAAGATCGCGACATCGTCGAATCCTTGCTCGCTCATGGCGCGACTCGACAAGAAGCCTCTCACGATATCGTCAAGCGCTCCGTACGCACGGGAACCATTCCGATCCTCAACGCGATGATCGCTGCAGGCTTGATTAGCATCCCTGGCATGATGACCGGACAGATTTTGGCTGGCGAGGACCCCGTTTCGGCAGCGCATTATCAGATGTTCATCCTGTTCTCGATCACGGGTGCCGTTGCGCTCGGAACCATCGGGGTCGTCAAGCTCACAGCTCGACTCGTCTTCGATGATCGAGACCGCCTGCGAATCGATCGCATTACACAACCCAACTCGTCCAAATAGCTGCGCTTCGCAATATCGGTTTCACGAAGGTCAATCCGCGATTGCTACGATTCAAAGTTAGGACTGACGTAGATTTCAATTCCCCACACAGCATGACTCTCCGATTCATCACAGGCCTAGCGCTCGGGCTGATCCCCTTTACGAACAATCTTCATGCAGCGGAAGTGGTCACCCCAGCTCAAGCGAGCCCCGAAGCGTGCGTTTTGATTTACGCGGCCGACGATGATGGCTTTGGACTTGTGGGCGAACTGTGGAACCAAAGTCGCAGCGCTCCGGTTCCCATTCCGATGGTGACGCGCAGCGAGCATGTTCAACGGGCCACGGCGAATTCGACTGGCCTGCGACTACGCTTTGAAAGTTCCGGTGCCGACACAATCGTCATCGATTCGATTCACGTCACGGCCATGCGGCATGCGAATGACTCGCAAATTTTGATTGGGCCTAGCGACGTGCTACTCGTCGGCCCGCCCACCCTGCCGGCGGAAGTGATCGCCTTCGGTGTACCGCTGGGTACGCAAATCGACGGCCTCCCCTTCTTCGCGCGGCAAGACGGAATCGGTTTGCCCGGTCCGATTCTGCGACTCGAGTCGCCCGACCAACTACCCGAAGATCACGAGTTGATTGTGATCGGGTTAAGTGCTCCCGAGTTTGCTGCCAATGGCGCGAATGTCCTTCCCGGTAAGTCGCGATCGGCACGAATCATCGAATCCGAGCTTGGAGTCGCAAGCACTTCGGTTTCACAGATCGATCAATTGTTCTATGCGTCGACCACGCAGGTGGACGCGTCACAAGCACTGGTGCTGGCGCTAACAAGCGCGCGCATTACGCGCGGAACGGAATCCGAATCCGCACTATCGCAATTATCGAAGGCCGACGGTGACGGTGTTCGTTTGAACTCCGATGATGCCATCGAACTCATTCTTCAAACGCCACCGAAACTCAGCAGCTCGGAATGCTGGACTCTGCTCGTCAGTCTCGAAACCAGTTCCGCGCCGGAGAACGGCTCCGCCAAACGACCGACATCCACTGAAGAGCCCGTACAGAATTCCGAATTGTGGGCGGACGGTTGGGAGTTCAATCAAATCGGCGTTCCGCAATTCGTTCACCAAGAAGGCCCCGACTTGCAATTGGACATCCGCCCCACCATGGGACCGGGTCTGGCGATCGGAGATATCGAAGGCGATGGCGATCCCGATTTGTATTTGGTTCAGGGCGGCGGACGAGAGGGTTCTGCCACGCCCGTAAATCGCCTGCTCGAAAATCGATCAGAGCCGGGCAAGTTTCGATTTCGAGAAGTCACCAAAACATCGGGCACGGGACATCGCGGCGCTGGCATGGGCGCGCTGTTTTTTGACGCAGAAGGTGATGGCGACCTCGATCTCTTTGTCGCGAACTATGGCGCCGATGTGTTGTACCTCAACGATGGTTCGGGGAAGTTTGAAGATGTTACGGATGCCGCCGGAATTTCTGGCGACCGTTGGAGCGCCGGCGTTGCTGCAGCGGATACAGACCTCGATGGTGACCTCGATCTCTATGTGACCAGCTACTTGGTTTTCGATGAGGACGACATGCCCACCGATGATGGCCACGGTCGGTATCAACGCGAAGACCCAACCGCGATGTTGCCGTTTGCTTTTCCCGGGGATCGCAACGTCTTCTGGCGCAACGACAGTTGGCAGCGTAAAGACGGCGAGCTCGTATCCGGTCCAGTGCAATTTACCGATATCACTGATGAGCTAGAGCTTGCCGACGAAACAGGTCGAGGCATGCAGCCGATCTTCTGGGATTTTGACCGCGATGGGGATCAAGATCTGTATGTCGCCAACGATGTTTCGCCCAACATTTTGTGGCGCAATGAAGGTGAAGGCACGTTTGTCGATGTCTCCTTTACGACGGGTATGGATGATCCGCGCGGTGGCATGGGGGTCAGCATTGGAGATTCCGACGGCGACGGCGATGAGGATTTGTTCCTCTCGAATTGGCAGTTGGAGCCCAACGCGCTTTACGTCAATAACTTGATCACGACGCGCTCGCGCAAAAGCTACATTGCGACATTCAGAGATTCGATCGTTCGCAGCAAACTGGGTCGCTATGGAGTTGGTTTCACTTCTTGGGGAGTCGAGTTTTTGGACGCCGACCTCGATGGAGACCTAGACCTATTCGTCGCGAACGGATACACGAGTCCGGATTACGAAAGCACTGGAATTTGCGTCGGCCAGCCCAACCACTTCTTTCTCAACGACGGTGAAGGTCGCTTCCACGAGCAGTTCGATTCCGCTCCACTTGCCGACGAACTTGCTTCGCGAGCTGTTCTCGCCTGCGATTTCGATCGCGACGGTGATCCCGACTTGGTGATCACCTCCAACAATGGACCACTGGCTCTGCTCGAAAACCGAACCGAACAAATCGCTCCCGGGAATTGGGTCGGAGTAAGTCTGAAAGGGCGCGGAGCCAACTCCTTCGGCATCGGAGCGGAAATCAGTTTGCAAGCGGATGATCGCCTCCTGCGGCGCAGCATGCGCGCGGGCAGTAGTTATCTCGCGGGCAATCCTCCCGAGGTCTTGTTTGGTCTCAGTTCTTTCGACAAAGCGATCGATCTAAGTATTCGCTGGCCATCGGGACGAACCAGTCAGCACCGCGTGGCTGAGTTGAATCGGTTCGTGACGATTGAGGAACCCGAGTGACGAAAACCGAAGTGACGAGTATCGAGGGAGAGAATCGAGCCAGCGAGCGCTGGCTCGCGTGGCTGCTGTTACTGCCCACCGCGCTCATCGTACTCTTCGCGATTAGCGGCCCGATCGTCTCCGGCGACTTGTGGTGGCACCTGGGAACGGGCGAGTGGATTATCGACAACGGCGAGTTGCCCGAGCACGATCCGTTCAGTCATACGGCGGGCGACAAAGAGTGGACGCTCGAGGAATACGGCTCGCAGATTCTGTTCGCCGGGCTGTACCGCTTCGGCGGACTGCCCATCCTTCGCTTAGTCGGCGGCCTACTCGCCTTGCTAACGCTCATCGTTGCGTATCGCACAGCGCGTTCCAGCTTGCCACCATTCTGGGCTACAGCGCTGACCGCACTCTTCGCGCTCCTCTTCGCGCTCAAGTGGGAACTGCGACCGCACTTGCTGTCGGTGTTCTTCCTCTTCCGGTTGCACCAACTGCTGTTCCCACACGAGCGCAAGCAAGATCCATCCCTCCGAGTCATCGTCGAGGTCTTCCTACTGACGGTTGTATGGGTCCAGCTACATGCTGAGGCCATCTTCGTTCCGATCCTCGCCATCGCCGGATTGATCGGGGCGATACTCGGCACGGTTCTAGAAAGCGAACGCGGAAGAGCTCGGATCACCGCGTGGTTGGGAGTTTTGCTCGCCGCAGCGCTGGGGAGCTTTTGCTCGCCCGAAGGTTGGAACCAAGTGCGGTATGCACTCTCCGATAGTTCGATCCCGCGCGATTTGATTCTCGAATGGGCCCCCTACTGGACTTGGCCAGGGGATCCGCGCTTCTTGCCAGTCACCACCGGAGTGTTCATCGCGACCGGAATCTCAATTCTGTTCTCGCTGCACGTGGTTCTAAAGAACGCGTTCTTGCGAGTCACAGGCAAAGACACCGGCTTGCCTTGGGAGCGCATTGGATTCTTAGCAGTCTGCGTTTTGATGGCGCTGCTCGCTCGACGCTTCTTTTGGCTAACCATCTTCCCGGTCATCGATTTGACCGCCATGTTGCTGAATGCCGCACCCTCGTGGAAAAAGCTGCGCGTGGTTCCCGCAACCCTTGCGCTCGCGTTAGCCCTGCCGCTCCTCAACTCTCACTACCCAACCTTCGCGCGTCAGAGCTTCGACACCGGCAGTTGGAAGAGCGACATCAACGCGGGTCTTTTCCCGCTCCATTCCACCGAATTCGTAGACGAATCCGGACTTGAAGGCAATCTCTTCCATCGCTACGAATGGGGTGGTTTCCTCGGCTTTCACCTTTGGCCGACTTGTCACGTGTTCCTCGATGGCCGGACCGTGCTGTTCTCGCACGTGATTCCTGAACGCTGGCAAGCGGAGCATTGGGAGTCGAGTTTCGACAATTTCGACGGTCGCGCCCACGCCAACCAAGTCTTCAATAATCGAAACGTACGTATCATCGTCATGCCGTCGTTCGCAGACTATGGCCAAGGCCCCATCAAGTGGAAGCCACCGGGTGCTCACATCAATTGGATCCGGGTTTGGGCGGACGACACGGCTGTCGTTTGGTTACGAGCGACCGATGCAGAGAATCTCTCGAAAGTGACCGCGTGGTACTCGTCCAACAACCTTCAGTTTGACGCTAGTCAAGGCTTCGTCGAAGCGCAGGTGTTTGCTGCTCACCCAGAGTGGATCGAAGAGCGACATTTGCTCGACCCTTTTGTTCGCAACTTGATCGTTCCGGCAATCGGCGACTCCGATGAACTCAGATTGAAGCGAACCGAAACCTGGTTGCGATTGCGCATGGAGCGTTCGGCGCGCTGGGAACTTGAACACCTGGTCGCCAATCTGACCGGCGGTGATCAAAAGACCTATGCGGAATGGATCAATCGAATCAAGACGAAAGGCGCCTTGGATGTGTTCCAGAGCATCAGCCGAGGCGACTTGCGATGAACGAGCCTGCCGAGACATTCGAAACGGGCGAAGTGGCGAACGGGTCAACCGAACCGACTCTCGCTCGACCCGTGAAGTTCGTCCTGTTCGCATTTCTGATCGCGCTACTCGTGTTCACCAAAGACGGAGCGGGTTCTTGGGCTGACGGTTCGCGCATGGGAACGATTCAGGCACTCGTAGAGCACGGAACCCTCGCGCTCGACGACACCGACTTCCTGTGGCAAGGCGACAAGGTCTTCATCAACGGGCATTACTACAGTCACCAACCGCCGATGTTGGCGCTCGTCGGTGCAGTGCCCTACTGGGTTCTGCACAACGTGTTCGGCCGCGCAATTACCGACCCGTTCACCTATCGCATCCTGACTTGGTGCTTAGTCGGCCTGCCTCTGTGCTTGGGTCTGCTCGCACTCGCGCGATTGTTGCGCAGCACCGGCTGCAACGCCAACTGGACCGCGGTTCTGCTCGCATCGGCAGCATTCGGCACATTGGTACTGCCCTACTCGCTCGTACTTCAACAGCACGGCGCCGCCACCGGACTGGTACTGCTTGCCTTCGCGGCCATCCACCGTCGCCGCATGCTCGTCGCTGGCATTTTGCTCGCCTTCGCAACGACCATCGATCTAACCGCAGTTTTCCCAGCGATCTGCTGCGCGTGGCCCGTTTTGAAAAACGCTGGCGTCAACGGCGTCGTGCGCTATGGCATGGGTGCGTTGCCCGCACTCGCCCTCCATTTCGGAATCAACTTAAGCCTCGCCGGAGACTTACTGCCGATCGGCTTGCACCTCGAGTCCTTCGAGTATCCCTTCTCGCCCTTCATGCTGATGTCGCTCACCGGCGGCGAGCAACGCGTCGGTGAAACCGCAGCCTACCTATGGGGAGCCTTGCTCGGCGGCAGCGGCTTCTTCTCTCACCATCCGATCACCGTGCTCGCGATTTTAGCGGGAGCACTTCTACTTCTAAAACGAAGCTACGCTTCTCGTTCTACGCTGGCTCCCGGACTACTAACTGCCGCAGCACTCAGTTCGATCGCAATCGCAGGCTACTACCTTTCGGAATCGCGCAACTTCGGCGGCTCGGCGTTCGGCATGCGCTGGTTCACCGTCTTCGCGCCCCTGCTCGTGCTTTTCCCCGCCGTGTATTTAGGTCAGCGCAGTACTCCAGTTACCGGCCACGTGAAACTTTTAACCGGCCTACTCGCACTCTGGTCGATTGGCGCAGCAAGCCTCGGTTCCGTGCAGCCCTGGGCCAAATTCCGATACTTCTTCGACCAACGCCCCGACGCTGTGATCGCAGCACAGGGGCACATTCCGCCCAATTGGACCGAACACCTAAAGCGCGAATGGTTCCGCGTAACGACCTTCCAACAAGAATTTGGGGAAGAGAACTATCAGCGCTGGTTCGAAGATCACATCCACCGAGCAGGCAAGCTCTTCAGCATGCGTTGGGACCAATTCGACGATGCGCAGCAGAGCGCCTGGCATCGCGAGGGCTTGAACAAGCTCCAAGCCATCATTGATCAACTCGACCGGATCAACGATTTATCCGGTTGTCGCGTTGTTGGCCATTACTGGTTGGGCAAGTTGCATCACTTGTTAGGAGAGCGCGTCGAAGCGGGGCTTTCCTACGATCGCTGCCTCGCACTTCACTCGAGTTATGGTCCCGCGATCAAAGGTCGCCGGAAATTGGCCGAGGAAAAACTCGGTGAGTGAGCGCCCGTGGTGTCGATGTTCGCGCGTCTTCAGCTTCGGACTCCTTCTCGCCACTGTGTTTGCGTGCGCTGACCAACAACCGACCCGCACACTCGAAAAAGAACAGGCGCCGTCAAGACATGCCTCCGTTCCGCTCACCTCAGACCGCTGTTCCGATTGTCATGAGCACCAAACAACGGATTGGAATCGGACGGCTATGGCACGTGCGATCGCGCCGCTCTTGCCCGAAGAGCTCACCGACTTTCAAAAAGTAGTCGAGCCCGGTAGCGAGTTCGCCTATCAATTCGAAGTCGACGGTGAATCCACCAGCCTGATCGAGACGAGCACACTCGACTCCACATTCGAACGACGCGTCCCATTGGTGTTCGCGATCGGAGCGGGCGTGAAGGACCGAGCATACGTCGCGAACATCGGCAGCTATCTGTGGTTCGCTCCGCTCGAACAACTCACAACGCCCTCCGGCCACCAAGCGGTCTTCGCTCCTCTGCATTCGCAGATCCCCGGGCAACGTTTCACGCTCCCCATTACTTCTGAGTGCCTCGGTTGCCACACCGACTCGCTACCGCCGAATAGGTTCCCGAAAAACCTGCGCCCGCTCGATCACGAATGGCAACCCCGTGGACTTTCATGCGCCGCCTGCCACGGCGATGTCGAATCCCATGCGGACTATCAGGATGCCGGAGAGGACGGCCGAGATTCGATTTCAAAAATCAGCGCACTCGCTCGGCACGAACGAGTCTCGGTTTGCGCCGCTTGTCACCTGCAGGGCGATGCTCGTATCGTTCTCGGAGATGGTCTTCAAGGTCCACCCGCGCCAGGCGGCGATCTACTCGATCAAAGAGCCGTTTTCGTCGCCGCCGAACCAAACCAAGACATCGGTTTCGTCAGTCAAGTCGAGCGGCTCGTCTTGTCTCGGTGCTACACAGCTGCGCCCGAAATGGATTGCGCGAGTTGTCATGCTCCCCACCGCGATCACTCTGCGACGAATGAGCTAGTATCGGTTCGCGCAAGCTGCAATGCATGCCACACACAGTCAACTGCAATGAAGTCCGAGGCAGTGGTCGTCGAATGCAGTCTACCTCTGGAAGATCAAGCTCGCGCCAACGACTGCGCGACCTGTCACATGCGTCGCACTGAAGTGTTCGATGTGCATGGCGTCGAGATTCACGATCACTTCATTCGCAAAAAGCCTGGCGATCCAAGTCATTTTGAATCCACGCGAAGCAACGAGTCGTCCGAAGGCAACTGGCGTCGATTTGCTTGGCCCGATCAAGCTTTGCCCGAGCACGCGAACGACCAGGGCTTGTGGATGATGGCTTTCTACGCTCGTGGATTGCTGGAGCGAGCCTTTGACCTGATTGAAGCTGAGCCTGGCCCGGCGGCTTCAAGTCTGCCGATGTACCACCACGTCCGGGGCGCACTTTACGAGCAACGCGGGGACTTGGATTCCGCTGCTGCGGCCTACCGCAAGGCCTTAGACCTCGATCCACAGCTTGGTCCAAGTGCAGTCAATCTCGGCGCGTGCCTGGCGAATCTCGGACGAGATGGCGAAGCCCTCGAAGTACTCGACGAGCATCTGCGTCATCATCCGAAGTCGAACAACGGGCTCCGCAATCGCGCTTTGGTGAGACTAAACATGGGCGACGTGTCCGGCTTGATTCGAGATCTAGAAGCCGCTGCGCAATTGCACCAAAGTGGAGCCCAAGCTCGAACGCTGGCCGACCTTTACGACCAACTCGGCCAAGCGGAGAAAAGCCAGGCCTACTTGGAACAAGCAACTCGTCTCGACCAGGGCGGACTCGAGTAGCAAAGGCCGTCCAAGTCGCGACGACTCACTGAGTTTTGCGCCCACTCGGATTTTTGAAAGTCGGCGGCCAAACCCGCGGACCCCACATCGATTGCGAATGTCCACCGGCACTACTCTCAGCGTAGGGACGATCGCACACGATTCGAACTTGAACCAAGTCACCCGCAACAACACCTGCCGGAGCGTCGACCTTGAGAACCACAATCGGGTTGGCCGCTTCCGTTTCCGATTTGCGGGGCAAGGCGAAGCCTTCCACGACGAGTTGGTCGTTGACGTAAACGTCTAAGTGCTGATTCTCGCCATAGTGCGGAGCCACGATGCTCTTGACCAACATCACCATGCGTGAACCATTTCCCCAACGCTCGATCCAGCGAGCATCGGGCCCGAGCAGCCGGGAGATGACAGGCGCTTCGGTTACTTGTGGTTGCCACAACCAAGGAAAGCAATCCACCTGAAAGGCGTGCAGCGGCGTCCGCTCTCCCGTCATCGCGCTCGCCGCGCCAATTGGGATTAGCAGCAACCAACTCGCGGCGAACCGAGGCCACCGCCGTATTGCGGTTCGGCTATCGAGAACTCGCGCAGCACTCGCGACAACTAGGCCAACGACAACGGCGAACAACCCAGCTACGGTAGGAATCAGGAGCGCATGTCCAACCAATAAATTGAACGACAAACCGGCTAGGGCGGCAGTCATCACACACAAGCCCAATCGATCCGCAATTCCAATTGGCTTTGGAGATTTCGATGCGCGTCCACCGACGGCAAAAGCACCGACGCACAGCGCTAAAAGGAAAATGGACGCTCCGAGCCCGGCTCCCACCAAACCATCT
>JBLINP010000080.1:0-15189 GCA_047639415.1 Planctomycetota bacterium
CCGCAGACGACCTTGTAAGGTCGTCGAGGACGCCAGTATCTGCAAAGTGCCAGCAGGAACCAATAGACCGGCAGTGCCGGTCGTTCGTGGTGTTTGGTCCGCGTGTTCATGAATTATTCGGGCTAGAGAGCGTAGGCTCACCTGAACTGAGCTGCCCTCGTTAGCAATCGTGAAGTTGAGACTTGTGTGCAACTAGTGGGGAATCCGTCTGAATCCCGCCAATGTGGACGAGCCGCGGACTCAAAAAGCAGTGAAACGCGAGATGCTGACGAGCCTTACAACTCGTCGAGCGTCTTGCCGGCCATCGCGCTCTTCGCAACCGCGTCCATCAAGACGGCGGCGAGCGGCATCGTCGCGCGTTCGATTTCGTCGCGGACTTTTTGCAGGTCGTCGGGTGCGTTGGACTTCTCGGCTTCGTCGCCGATCTTGAGCGCAGCGTCGATGTCTTCGATCGTTTCGCGATCGAGTTTCGGCTTGGCGCTTTCGTAGTGAGCGCGCGAAGCGCGGCACATACGCGCGATGTCGACGCGCAGGTCGGCAGCTCGGCGATTGTCGAAGTCGGCTTGGGCGTGATCGTAGGACGCTTTGAGCATGCCTTCGACTTCATCGTCGGTAAGGCCGTGCATCGGAGTGATTACGATGTTCGCCGAAATCCCTGTGGATTGTTCCTTGGCCGTTACCGAGAGCATGCCGTTCGCATCGACTTGGAAACGAACCGCGACGCGCGGAAGCCCTGCAGGCATCGGCGGGATACCATTGAGTTCGAATTTGCCGAGCGTGCGACAGTCGCCAGATAGCTCGCGCTCGCCTTGAATGACGGTGAACTTGATGCCGGTCTGGTTGTCGACGTTCGTCGTGTAAGTCTCGGTGGCCTGACAGGGCATAGGGGAGTTGCGCACGATGACTTTGTCGACGCCGCCTCCGACGGTTTCGAGGCCGAGCGAAAGTGAGACCACGTCCATCAGCAGAATGTCGCGCGTTCCACCGGACAGAATGTGTCCCTGAACAGCGGCGCCGAGCGCGACGACTTCGTCCGGATTCAATTCCATGTGCGGTTTGCGCCCAAAGAACTTTTCAACGGCAACGCGTACGGCGGGGATGCGAGTGGAACCACCGACGAGTACAACTTCGTCGATGTCCTTGGCTTCCAGCCCCGCGTCGGTCATGGCACGACGGCAAGAGTGAAGTGTCTTTTCGATCAGGTCTGCTCCGAGCGCGTCGAATTCCGAGCGCTTGATCTCACGGTGATAACGGACGTTGCTATCGGGAATGATGATGCGCAGTTCGGCTTCGAGATGCTGTGAGAGCGCAATCTTTGTGCGCTCGGCGGACAGTTGCAGGGCTTGCCTGAAAGCCGGATCCGCAGCGGTTTCTTCGCCAACATCGGGAAGCAAATCGTCGTGAGCTATTTTGCTCAACGCCCGGTCGAAGTCATCGCCGCCGAGATGCGTGTCGCCGGCAGTGGCGAGAACGCGGAAGACTCCGTCCTCGATCGTGAGGATTGAGATGTCGAAAGTTCCGCCTCCAAGGTCGTAAACCGCGATGTTGCCTTCCTTCTTTTGATCGAGGCCAAAGGCCAAGCTCGCGGCAGTAGGTTCGTTGATGATGCGCTCGACTTGCAAACCCGCAAGGCGTGCGGCATCGCGGGTGGCTTGGCGTTGCGTGTCGTCGAAGTAGGCCGGAACTGTGATTACGACGCGCGTGCCGGGGTGACCCTCGAGGGTCTTGCAGGCCACATCGTGAACGCGCATTAGAATCAACGCGGAGAGTTCTTGCGGCGTATACATCCGGCCGCGAATGTCGAACTCGATCAAACCGTTTTCATTCTCGGTCGCCGGGAACTGCACGGAGCTGAGTTCATCTTTGACGTCTTTTAGCCCGCGGCCCATGAAGCGCTTGATGCTGAAAACGGTGCCTTTGGGGTCGACCAAGGCGCGCTCCCGCACGGCCTGCCCAACGATCGGCTGCTCGCCATTTTCGGGGAAGTAGAGCGCAGACGGAATTTGTCCACTGTGCCCTTCTGGCTTCAGTATCTGCGGACGACCGTCCCTCCACATCGCAACGAGCGAATTGGTGGTACCGAGGTCGATGCCCAAGATCGGTTCTTGGGCGTTGTTGAGGACGTTGAGTTCGAAGAAGGCCATGGGGGAAGTCAGTGGTTGGCTTGAATCGCCAGCTCTTTGATTTGAGTCAACGCGCGATCGACATAGCGAACGGCATTCATTTGTTTGCGAACCTCGGTGAGCAGGCCAGCGCCTTGCTCGGGGAGTGGGGTCAGTTGTTGATCGATTCCTTGAAGGATGTTCGCGCGTTCAGCTTGGAGTGTTTTACCGAGTTCCGCAGCCTCGTGCCTCTTCGGGGCATCGGCGGGAGCCTCTTGGGCTTCCTCAAGCAACTCGTTCCACTCCATGACTTCGATCAGGAAGGCTTGGGGCATCTGGCGTTCGGCGTTTTCATCAGGACCGCCCAGCGAGCGAACCAACCAGTCCGCGCGTGAAAGATCGTTTTTGAGTAGTTCGAAAGCCGCGTTGAGCTCCGCCGTGTTGTCGATGGCCAGCTGCTGCGTATCTTCATCCGCGTTCCCGAAGAAATCGGGATGCATGGCCCGGGACAGCTTCAGCAGGCGCTTCTTGAGGGCGGCCAAGTCGACTTGCTGGCTGGCCGCCATTCCAAAGCTCTCGAAAGGCGTGGGGGACTCCGCGTTCGTCTGTAGGGTGCCGCAGTCCTCGCACACAAGTCGACTTCTAAGCGCGCTCTCACAACCGGTACATATCGTCGTCATGGTCCCAGCCGCACTTCCTGGCGGCTTGCTTCACAGCTTAGTTGCGATACGGCTTAGATTCGATCAGACCGAGAAGGACTCGCCACAGCCACAGCTTTTGGCTGCATTCGGATTGCCAAACTTGAATCCGCGGCCCATCAAGCTCTCCTCGAAGTCGACTTGCGTCCCGTTCAAGTAGAGAAAGCTCTTCGGGTCGCAGACAACTCTGACGCCGTTGGTCTCGAAGACCTGGTCGATCTCGCCAACTTGGTCGTCGAAACCCAGGGTGTAGGAAAATCCGGAACAACCTCCGCCTTTGACGCCTAAGCGCAAAGCCGTGGCATCGGGCAATTTTTGTTCGGAAACGATGCGGTGGACTTCACTCGCAGCGCGATCTGTGATGGTAATCATGTCGTTGGTCTTTTCTAGTTCTGGCCTAATTTAGTTCTGAGCCGAGGCGCGCTTGGCTTTGACGTCAGCGATAGCAGCTTTGATGGCGTCTTCGGCCAGCACGCTGCAATGAATCTTAACCGGGGGGAGCGAAAGCTCTTCCACGATCTCGGTATTGTTGATCGATAGGGCTTCGTCGAGCGTCTTGCCCTTGACCCATTCGGTGGCCAGTGACGAACTCGCGATAGCCGAGCCGCAACCAAAGGTCTTGAACTTGGCGTCGACGATTTTGTCGCCTTCGATTTCGATCTGAAGCTTCATCACGTCGCCGCACTCGGGTGCGCCTACAATGCCGGTGCCGACATTGTTGCTGGACTTGTCGAGTGAGCCGACGTTGCGTGGTTTGTTGTAGTGGTCGAGGACCTTGTCGCTGTATGCCATGGTATTAGTTCGGTTGGTGTAGTTCGGTTGGTTTTGATCAGTTGGTTTGGATCAGTTGGTTTGGATCAGACTGCGGGCTTAGTGTTCGCCCGTCCAATTGACTGTGGATAGGTCGACGCCTTCGAGGACCATTTCGTAAAGCGGTGAGAGTTCGCGCAGACGCTTGACGACTTTAATGATTTGTTCCGCGCAGAAGTCGATCTCTTCTTCTGTGGTGAAGCGACCGATGCCGAAGCGAATCGAGCTGTGAGCCAATTCGTCGCCGACCTTCATCGAGCGCAAGACGTGGCTCGGCTCAAGACTAGCGGATGTGCAGGCGGAGCCCGATGAAACCGCGATGTCCTTGATGCCCATCAAGAGCGATTCGCCCTCGACGTAGGGGAAGGAGAGATTCAGGCAGCCCGAAAGATGGTGATCGCGGTTGCCGTTGAAGAACACGTAGTCGAGTTCGTCGGTGATTGCTTTTTCAAGTCGGTCACGCAAGGTCTTTGCATGCTCGCGCTCCGAGACGAGCTCTTCGCGGCAGAGTCGGCAGGCTTCGCCGAGTCCAACGATGCCGGGCACGTTGAGCGTTCCCGAGCGCATACCGCGCTCGTGACCGCCACCGTCCATCTGCGAAACCAGTCGGACGCGCGGCTTGCGACGGCGTACATAGAGGCAGCCGACGCCCTTGGGGCCATAAATTTTGTGCGCCGAGATGCAGAGCATGTCGACGTTGTCCGCTTCGACGTCCACTTCGACTTTGCCAACGGCTTGGGTCGCATCGGTGAAAAAGAGCACACCGCGGTCGTGGCACAGTTGTCCGATTTCGCGAACGGGGTTGAGCGTGCCGACTTCATTGTTGGCCCACATCAACGCGACCAAGATCGTGTCGTCGCGCATGGCAGCAGCCACGTCTTCTGCACTGACTCGGCCAGTTTGATCCGGCTCGAGGTAGGTGACGTCGAAGCCCTGCTTCTCGAGATGTTTGGCCGTGTCGAGCACAGCTTTGTGCTCAGCCTGGCAAGTGATGATGTGCTTGCCCTTCGAGCCGTACATATCGGCCACGCCTTTCATGGCGAGGTTGATAGCTTCGGTTGATCCGGAGGTGAAGACGATTTCCTTCGCCGAAGCGCCAATAGACTTCGCGATCTCTTCGCGCGCGTTGGCAACGGCCTCTTCGGCAGACCATCCATAGGCATGGCTGCGACTGGCCGCATTGCCAAACTCGGGGCCGAAGTAGGGCAACATGGCGTCGAGCACGCGAGGATCGACGGGCGTCGTCGCTTGGTAGTCGAGGTAAATCGGGAGTTTCATATCAGGCAGAGAAGGGTATACGAGAAGTGTAGTCGGAGTTTTGGTCGCCGGAATCAAGGCTGCTCAGTTCCGGACTTTTTGAATCAAATTTCGCGGGATCAAAGTTGAATCCCGGATTGGCCAAGTCGCTCAAAGTGGTGCGCTGCATCATGTTCCAAATGCCGGAACGAATGCGTTGCAATGGACTGCGGATCGGGCAGCGCGGTTCAACGTCGCAACCGTCCAATTTGAAGGCGCCCATTGTTTCACAACCGGTGATGCTGGGACGACCTTCTAGCGCGGCGACGACTTCACCGAGGGTTACGGCATTCGCGGGACGTGAGAGAGAGTAACCACCGCTTGCTCCACGCTGGCTGATGACGTGTCCTGTTCGACACAGTTCTTTGAGCACTTCGGCCAGCAGTCGACGGGGAACGGAATAGTGCTCGGCGATCTCACGCACGGAGGTCACTTCGCCTTCACGACCGGCGAGGTGCGTGAGGGCGATGAGGCCATATTCGGTGCGTTTGGTGAGCTGGAGCACGGGTCGTTATTGAAGTGCGTGGGAGGCGGTTAGGCCTGGATCGTCAGTTGTCGCTGGAGCTAAAGAGCACCAATTCAGTGCTATATGAATCCCAAAATTTGGGCCATCTACGCTGGGCAGACGGCCCGTTGAGGGCTTTGAGGCGGTGAAAGGATAGTCCTAGATCGACCGAAGCGGTAGCCGAAGCTGTGAGAAACCTGACGTGAACGTCAGATTTCTCGAGAAGCGCGCCTGGGGGGCATTTAAAGCGGGAGAGGAGAGAAAAAGTTCACCAACGGGAGTCGGAAAGCTGAGTCCTCAAGTCGAAGGCTCCCGAAACCCGATGGGAGTTGTATGAGTAATCGAACCGTCTGCTTCCAGTGTGGCAATGCCGTGGCCGGCCAGCCCAAATTGAATCGGCTGCCCAATGGCGAGAACTGCCCGGCCTGCGTGGAGCGTGCCTATGCGGAAGTTCCGGCGCCTTTGCCGCGATTGGTGACCGGGGAGAGTCCCTTCCAGCCCGCGGAACCTCAGAACGAGCTGTTTCCGGACGTTGACGAACCCGCCTGAGGGAAAACGGCGAGCATTCGCAAGCACATCACTGGTCCGCTGGCTTCGGACGAAAAAATCACCCTCGACTTCATCGAGTCTCGAGAATAGCCACTCGCTTTCGATCCAAGCGGAGCGACAGTAAACGGGGGGCCATTCCCAGTTAGAGTTCTGTCTCGGCTAGGAATCGAACAAATCGCGCAATCGTTGGGGGAGAGCGGTGATTTTGCGCTCCGGAGAGCGAAGGTCGATGCAAGCGAGTTCGACGACTCCCGTCGCCACGCGCTGATCTCTCGCGATGGAACGAATCTCGTAATCGAAACTGATCGAGGCCGAACGCATCTGCTTGATCGAGGTGAGCACCAACAACTCCTCGTCGTAATGTGCCGGACTCCAGTAGCGCAGCTCCGCGCGTCGCACCGGCAGCCCGATGCCCGTGGATTCGAGTTCGGCGTAGGAACAACCCGAATCCGCCATGAACCGCGTTCGACCGTCCTCCATGTAGTTAAGGTAATTGGCGTGATGGACGACGCCCATCTGGTCCGTTTCGCCGTAGCGAACTCGAATTCGGTGCTCATGCGGTTGCTTCACGAGGCCATCATTGCAGGTCGCGAGCGCCCTAGCCCGAATTATTCATGAACACGCGGACCAAACACCACGAACGACCGGCACTGCCGGTCTATTGGTTCCTGCTGGCACTTTGCAGATACTGGCGTCCTCGACGACCTTACAAGGTCGTCTGCGTGGGCAAGTATCTGCAAAGTGCCAGCAGGAACCAATTCGAGGCGTTTTGCCTCGCGGTTCATGAATAATCCGGGCTAGCCCCCAGCCCTTTCTCGATCTGCTCTGGCGGTGCCGGCGATCCGCTGTTAGAACGCCCGTCCGGCGATACGGCGGAAGGACGCAATTTGGCACAGGGCATGAAAAAACTAGCGGGGGATTCGCTTCCCGATAAGGATCCGAACATAGCGACGCTCCTGACCTGGTTGATCCCAGGGGCGGGGCATCTCTACTTAGGCAATGTCACCTTTGCGATCCTGGCCTTTCTCGTTGTCGACGGAATCTTCCTGCTCGGCTTTACGCTGTCCGGAGGCGCCACGGTCGAATTTTTAGACCCTGAACTTCGCGGTCGCTTTGCGTTGGTCCTGACCCCGGAAGCGGGCAATCTCGGCGCACTACTCTGGACCGTCAACGAGACGGGCTTTCCGAATCTTTCCACCGATCCGCGCGCTTGGCCGACCTGGGTGATGGAGGGCGGCCTGCTGACGGCGCTCGCCGGCATCCTCAACATCATTGTGATGGTGCGCGCGAACCTCGACGCGCGGACCAGCAAAGCGCAACGTGCGACGGCGACTTCGCCGGCAGTTCTGTGTGGCCTCGCGTGGCTCGTTCCAGGACTCGGACACTTCTTCCAAGGGCGACGTCTACGCGGTCTCGTCGTCTTCATCTTGCTGGTCGGCGCCTTCGTCGTTGGAACTTACTTGGCGGAAGGCACAAACCTGAGCCGCGAACGCCACTTCTATTATTGGTCCGGTCAGTTCTTCCTCGGTGCGCCCGCTCTGCTCACCGAAGTGTTGAGCGGTCGTCCGCCAGTCACAGGCTCTATGCCTTTCGCCGATGTCGGTCTAACTTTTGGTTGCATCGCAGGCTTGCTCAACGTGCTCGCGATGCTCGACGTCTATCGCTACAGCGAAGCGAAAATCATGGGTGAATCCGATGACGACCCAGGTGCAGTCAAGCGCCCGTCGGTAGCGGAGATCAACTAATGCAGATTGGAATTCACATCGGTCTCTTTCTGTTTTTGGCCATTCCGATCGTGGTCTTGGGAGCTTTCTATAGCGAAGAAAACGATCGAGCCGCGCTTGCAGCAGTTCCGAAACGTTTGGGCGTATTCGTCATCTCCTGTGCGCTACTGACAATCGTGATGCTGTTTTGCGAGCACACCTTTGCGGCAGTTAGCTAGCTGAACTACGTCGCGATCGCGCGCCGATAGAGTCCGCCGGGAGCCCGCACGATGGCGCCAGCAAGTTCCAGTCGCGCAAGTTCGACAAGCACTTCGCCAATCTCGAGTTGAGCGCGATGGGCGAGTTCACCGACGTCGAGCGTCTCGCCCGTCAACGCCTTCAACAACGGCGAGTTGGGAGTCGGTGCTGAGGCCGGTTGATTGGCTTCGGCCCACCCGAGATCCTCGAGCAGCGCTTCCGGCGATTCAATCAACGTCGCACCTTCGCGAATCAATCGGTGTCCGCCGCGACTCATCGGATGATCGACGCGGCCGGGTATCGCATAGACGTCGCGGTTTTGGTCGACGGCCCAGCGCGCGGTGATCAGTGAGCCAGATGCCCAGGCCGCTTCCACGACGAGCACGGCAACGGACAGTCCCGATATGATCCGATTGCGAAGCGGGAAGTGATGACGGCGCGGCCCGACGTCCGGCGGAAACTCCGACACGATCAAACCTTCCGCGCGCATCCGATCCGTAATTGCTTCGCGGGGCCAGGGGCGTTCGATACCGCTGCCGAGCACCGCGATGGTTCCGCCTCCCGCGTCCAATGCCGCGGCGTGAGCGATGGAGTCGATCCCGCGTGCGAGCCCGCTGACCACCACCACGCCTGCCGCCGCGAAACAAGAACTGAATCTCTCCGCCTGCGCCTGTCCGTAAGGCGTCGGCGAACGTGTTCCGACGATCGCGATCACCCGCTCGGCTCGGAACAAACCATCGTCGCCCGCAAGCCACAACTGTTTGGGCGGCGAATCGATTTCACGCAATCGATCCGGCCACAATTCATCATTCGGGGTCAGCAGGCGAACATCAGTCTTCATAAATCCTCCGCGCGGTGCGCAAAGAAGAAGACGATCGAGCTGGCGGATGGTTACGGGTTCTCTTCGGTCGTGCTTGAATAATCTGCAGTATGCATGTGGAGCGATGAGCGGACGGTGGCGATTGATACTGGTTTTTATGCGCCTTTGTCGGAGGGATGTCGGAGGAGATAAGGCTACGAATTCTCTGATCGCTGCACTAACCCTGCACCCCCATCCCTCCTGCTTCCACTAAAGTGTTGGTGTACCTAGCCCGGATTATTCATGAACCGCGAGGCAAAACGCCTCGAATTGGTTCCTGCTGGCACTTTGCAGATACTTGCCCCCGCAGACGACCTTGTAAGGTCGTCGAGGACGCCAGTATCTGCAAAGTGCCAGCAGGAACCAATAGACCGGCTGTGCCGGTCGTTCGTGGTGTTTGGTCCGCGTGTTCATGAATAATTCGGGCTAGATCCTGCGTACAGCTCACCGTTCATAAGTTGGTGGAGCGTTCTCGTGATTGAGAGTTTGAGGTGGTCAGGCAGCGCTGATCAATCGATTTGGATTTGAGGGCGCGCTTCGCTATTGAAGGGCACGGATTCACCGGCACGCGCTCGCAGCACTGGCTTGAGGAAGCTTTGCATGTCCTCCAAGAATTCGGTGAGCTTCACGCCGAGGTGCGCGGGAATGTAGGGCGCGAGATAGCGACGGTGTCCGCTGTAGAGTTTGCGTGCGCCTTCTGGATTGTCGAGACGGAAGTGATGCAGAGCGATCGAGGCTTGCAGCAAGCCTTTGTAGAAATCGGCGCTCTCTCCGTAGCCCGCTTCCCACAACTCTTCCAATGCCTCGTGAGCTTCGTAGTACTGCGAGTCATTGAACAGTCGAATGGCCTCGCGGAGGAGAGTTGAGTCGTTGGTGGATTGCTCCATCGAGTTAATCGTTTCCTCGATCTTCGCGGCGGTCGACGCGTTTTTGGTAGATGTCGACTCCCCAAAAAGAATCCCAAGTGCGTTGCAGATCTTTGGGAAGCAGCGGTGGCTTTTCAGGGATCTCGAACTTGGCTTTGTTGTCCGACCACCATGTGCGCCAACGTTCGGCCGACTCGCCGCGATCGACGCTGGTTAGGCGCGCCAAGCTAATGCGAAAGTTGCGCGCGGCCCGGGCGAAGTCACCGGGCTTGCCGGCGCGTTGCAGATCGATCAGCGCTTCGACCGCCTTTCGATCGCGGATATGGCCAAGAGCCAAGATTCGCGCGCGAACGATGTCTCGATTCTCGACCGAATAGAGTTGGTCGGCGAGGAGGGGAATCGAGGAACTGTCGCCGTGCTGCCCAATGGCTTTGAAGAGCAGGGGCCCCAAGACCTCATCGCTGCGCAGCTTGCTGTTGCGCTTGCACTCTTTATGCAGCGCGCGAAGCGAATGCTTGTGTGGCGTCCAGCGGAGCGCTTCCAGAGCTGCCTGTCGCACAGCTTGAACTTTGCTCCCGAGACCTTTCGAGAGCAGCGCGACGACTTTTGAATCGGGAAATCGATTCGCTGCGAGCGCCTCAATCAAGACGCTCTCATCTTTTTGCGCGTAGGCCGCGCGCAAATTTGTGATGGCAGTCTCGATTTGCTGGGGCGTGATTTCCTCAGTCTCTGACTCTTGCGCTACAAACTCTAATAGAGGAGTTGTTGCACGCGAAGGCACGGCGAAAGCCGCGAACGTGAACCAAGCGAGGAGTAGAAGGCGTGACATGTTTGGGGCGGGGAGCCGGATCGAAGGAAAGGGCTGACCGCGCCACCTATTGTGGCGACTGCGGATGGCTTAGCAATCGGCGGATCGGTGCGGCTAAAAAAAAGCCCGCTGCACCACCCAGATGAGTGATGCAGCGGGCTTTGTTGGTTACTCGATCAGTCGGAACCGGCGCCGGCAGCGGCCGTCGGCTCTTCCGTTTTGTCGGGTGCCGGTGTCGCGGATTGCTCGAAAGCAAGCTCTTCGATTGTCTCGACGTCACCGTCGACACTGACTTTGATCGAGATGTGCTCACCCTCGTGCTCGGTTTCCCAGAGCAGCAAGCGTTCGGCCAGCGGATCCTCGATGTAGCGCTCGATCGCGCGACGCAACGGACGAACACCGTAGTCTTCGCTGAAGCCATGGTTGATGAGGAAGTCCAGTGCCTTGTCATCGACCTCGATCGAAATGCCACGGTCTTCTGCTCGCTCCAAAACCTCTGCGAGTTGCAGATGAACGATCTTGGTGAGATCTTCTTTCGAGAGCGCGTTGAAGACGATCAGTTCGTCGACGCGGTTTAGGAACTCGGGCCGGAAGTTGCGCTGCACTTCGGCCATGACGTCGGCCTTGATGCGCTTGTTACGCGACTTCTCATCGTTCTCGTCGGGACTCGCTTTGCCGAAGCCAAGCGAAGATGTCGAGGTGATGTTGGCCGATCCTAAGTTGCTGGTCATGATCACGATGACGTTTTTGAAGTCAACGTGACGTCCCAGCGAGTCGGTCAAACGACCTTCTTCCATGATCTGCAAGAGCATGTTGAAGACGTCCGGGTGAGCTTTCTCGATTTCGTCAAGCAGCACGACCGAGTAGGGGCGACGCCGCACTTTTTCAGTGAGCTGGCCACCTTCTTCGTAGCCGACGTAACCGGGAGGCGCGCCGACCAAGCGAGAAGCGTTGTGCTTCTCCATATACTCGGACATGTCGATCGTGATGACCGCGTCCTCGTCGCCGAACATGAACTTCGCCAACTGCTTGCACAGGTAGGTTTTTCCAACGCCCGACGGGCCCAGGAAGATGAACGAACCGGTGGGGCGCTTCGGATCTTTGAGACCCGAGCGTGAGCGACGCACGGAGCGCGAGATGGCCTTGATGGCGTCGTCCTGATGAATGACGACTTTCGAAAGTTCGTCCTCCATCGAGAGCAGGCGCTCGGCCTCGGCTTTCTCAAGTCGAGTCAGCGGAATGCCGGTCATCTTCGAGACCGTCTCGGCGATGATTTCGGTGTCAACGATGCCGACCGTTTCATTGTCGGCCTGCTTGGCTCGCCATTCGCGTTGAATCTCTTCTCGCTTTTTGCGCAACTGATAAGCCTTGTCACGGAATTCAGCAGCAGCCTCAAATTCCTGATCGCTGACGGCCTTTTCCTTTTTGATATCGAGCTCGTCGATTTCTTTGTTTTCCGCCGAAAGATCCGGGGGTTGAACCATGTTTTTGATTCGCACGCGAGCGCCGGCTTCATCGATGACATCGATGGCTTTGTCGGGCAAGAAGCGGTTGTTGATGTAACGCACAGAGAACTCGACAGCGGCCTCGAGTGCTGCGTCGGTGTACTCAATGCGGTGGTGAGCTTCATAACGGTCGCGCAGACCCATCAGGATCGCGACGGTCTGCTCGGGCGTCGGGGGCTCAACGTTGACCGATTGGAAGCGACGTTCAAGCGCGCCATCCTTCTCGATGTGCTTGCGATACTCGTCGAGAGTCGTCGCTCCGATGCACTGAATCTCGCCACGCGAAAGCGCGGGCTTCAAAACGTTGGATGCGTCGATCGCGCCTTCAGCGCCACCGGCTCCGACCAAGGTGTGAAGCTCGTCGATGAACAGAATCACGTCTTTAACGCGACGCACTTCCGTCATCACGGCTTTGATGCGCTCTTCGAATTGACCGCGATACTTCGTACCGGCAACCATCAAGGCCAAGTCGAGGACGACGATGCGCTTATTGCGCAGCAAGTCCGGAACTTCGTTGGCGATGATTTTTTGGCCCAAGCCTTCGACGATGGCGGTCTTGCCGACACCGGGCTCGCCCAAGAGAACGGGATTGTTCTTGGTGCGACGTGAAAGAATTTGAATGACTCGTTCGATTTCATCGGCACGGCCGATGACTGCATCGAGCTTGCCTTCTGCGGCGAGTTGTGTCAGGTCGCGACCGAAGGAGTCGAGCGCGGGAGTCTTGCTCTTGCCGTGACTGCCGACGCTGTCTTCGCCACCGCCGGAGGTTTCAACTTCATCGTCGTCCTCGTCTTCACCGGGGTCAGCCCCCAGGAACTCGAGCACTTCTTCGCGCACGTCTTCGAGCTTGACGCTCAAGTTCGTCAGGACGCGAGAGGCGATGCCCTCGTTCTCCTTGATCAAACCGAGCAGTAAGTGCTCCGTACCAATGTAGTTGTGGCCGAGGTTCTGAGCTTCCTCCATGGAGAGCTCGAGCACCTTCTTCGCGCGGGGCGTGAAGGGCAGTTGACCCATCGTGACCATCGAGGGGCCCGTCTTAACGAGCTTCTCGACTTCGGCGCGAATCTTCGTCAGATCTACGCCCATGTTCTTGAGTACATTGGCGGCGACGCCGCTGCCTTCTTGGACGAGGCCGAGCAGCACGTGCTCGGTTCCCAAGTATTCGTGGTTGAATCTCTGGGCCTCCTGGCGCGCGAGATTCATGACCTTCTTAGCTCTGTCGGTGAAGCGATCGAACATTGTGTTGTGGGTTGCAGTAGGTGGCGGTCAGTGGTTTTCCCGCCGCTGTTCAATCCGGAATGGATCGCTGGAAGCGGGATGCTCCAGGGGAGGAGCAGAGGACACTATCGACCCTCTGGGTGACAGGGTTTATAGGGCTGCGATGGTCTCGATGAAAAACTAGGCTGCAATCTTATTGAATCCAGGCCTTGGATCAGAGGATCAACCGAAATCGTCGGGTCTGACGCTCGATGAGAGGCATAGTCTGAAAAGAATTCAGGATCTCGGAATCTGTTCGCTCCGAGGCTGCTTCCCTAAATTTTAGAGGCAAAAGCCCCGTTATCAGCTCTCTTTGAGCGTCTTCAGTTCGTCACGCAATTCCGCCGCCGCTTCGTAGGCTTCATCCCGAATGGCGAGCTCCAAGCGTTCTAACAGAGTCGAAATTTGTTGATCGCGTTGGTTTTCTCCCTCGGGCTCCTCTTCGACCTCCGGCTCGACATGTCCCACGTGCTGATTGGCGTTGTGCATGCGCAGGAGCAAGGAATCCAAATGCGGTCGGAATAGTTCGTAGTCGTTAGGACAGCCCAAACGACCTTTGCTGCGGAACTCGGCCAAAGTCATGCCGCATTCAGGGCAGGTCAGTTTGGGCTCCTGGCCGGAACTGTTGCCGGATATCTGGAGCAACTTCCAGATGTCGAAACTGTTTTTCGACGGCATCTGCATATGCGGCAGGTTCATTTGACCCGCGCAGACCGTGCAAATGTGCTTGTCCACTACGATTTGCTCGTCGACTCCGGGGGGGGTGACGGGCAGTTCCGTGATGTGAACCGTGGCGTTGTTGTTCTTACAGACTTGGCAGATCATCCGGGATGATTCGGGATCGTTGTCGGAGGTAGTTGAGCCGCTCCATACTACACCTATTGCAGTTTCCTATCGGCATTCAGGCTACCGGGTCGGAACGGGAACTCCGTAATAGTGTCGTGAGGGCTCTCCGTCGAGAGATCCGATCGGTTCCCGATTGAATTTAACAGCGAATGCTCGCCCAAGGGAAGATTTAGGCTCTCTAAGGCACTGAGGGCGGGTCTGTGTAACTCGCCGCGATTTTTTGGATGAGTTCGCTGCTGATGCGGCTGCGCTTCAAAATGCCCTGAACTTCGCCGGTTCCCTGGCGGCAAAATCCGTCGAGAAGCGCCAGGCTGGAGATTCCCGCTGGCTCGCTGGGCAACTCGCGAAGGAAGCTTTGTAGGTCGGCGTCGAGCGGAATCGGGCGGGGCGGGGGGGAATTCAAATCCGCGTCGTCCCCGCCGATCAGAGAGCTGAGTTGCATGGCGTTCAATCCGCCGTGATCGGCCAGTTCGTTTTGACGCTGAGCGCACGCTCCAATCATGTGTGCGGGCGAAATCGTCTCGCGTTGATTTTGTTTGGCGATCTTGCACGCGAGGCCAAGGGCGCGGCGCGTCGTTTCAGCGAAACAAGCGAACAGTGCGTCCTCTTCCGAAATGCTCGATTGTTCGACAGTGTCGGTGGACTGAGCGTGGGTGCCCAACTTTGTACGATCGAATTTGGCGCCGATGAGTTTTTGCATCAAAGCGGGAGCCAGTTGATCAAATGCGGCCAGCATCAAGATAGCGGGCGTGACGTGCTCCTGTTTCGTTTCGAGGGCTAGCTTGCGCGCTGCAAAAAGAGCGTCGACACCCGTAGGCGAAAAGGGCAAGGAGTGAGATGAACTCACCACCAAGATTCCCGGAGATAACGCTAGCGATTCTCTGCCGATCGTTTGTGGATCAGCAAAGGCATAGATGACCGCGTGATAAGCCGCGCACTCATCGTCAGCCATCATGGTGGAGAGCAAATGCTCCGGCGCAATTTCATCCGCGAATAAACTGAGGGCGTGCTCGGCCGCGAGATCGAAAATGTGCCGAGCATAAGGCGCGAGCTTGGCTAACTGCTCGGTCGTTGCGGCATTGAGCTGGAGGGACATGTTGGAACCTACTTCGAGCTTTGAATGAGCT
>JBLINP010000081.1:0-15186 GCA_047639415.1 Planctomycetota bacterium
CGAAGATAATCACGGCGATCTGCGCTCCCCGCGATAATCGTGGCCAACGGTCACCGGCGCGTCTCGGCAGGCATAAGGCGCACCAGAGGGCGAGGAACCCGAAGAGCGGGACGTGGACGCCGTTGCCCAAAAGTCGCCAAATTGGCCCGCCGGGCGCCGATTCCAACGATTGAGCGGACAGATAGGTGATTCCGCCGATCCAGGCCAGAGCGAAGAGGACGAAGAAGCTGCGCGGGAGGTAGAGCAGTCGGGCACCGACCGCTCTCAAACTCTCCAGCAAACTAGCCTTCACTATTCGTGCGGACGGCGAGTACCGCGAGACCTTTGCCGTCAGCGCTGCTCGAGACAACTAGCTTGTCGACGGATGAGCGCAGCAAGAACAAGCCGCGCCCGCGGTCGTCTTCGAGGTCCGGCAGCTCGGATTCATTGAGTCCCCGTTGGAGAGCATCTGCATCCCCGCCGCATTGATCGGAAACTTCCAAAGACCAACCCTCTGCACTCACTTTGAGAGACAAGCTCATCACGATGTTGTCGACGTTCTCAGCGTCGTCCATCAAAACGCCTCCGGCACCGTGATCGACCGCATTGGCCAAAAGTTCAGAGGCCACGAGCGCAAGATTGTCGCGCTCATAATCGGAAACACCACGCATCCGCGCAAAGTGCTTCACCATGTGACGAGCGACACGCACGGATTCGTGCGTCGCCGACAAGTCTAAACGCAGAGTTTGCTCGGCCTTCACGGCATGGGCTCCAAGGCGAAAGATAAATCGAGCGATGGAGCGGAATGAGTCAGCGCGCCAATCGAAATACGATCGACGCCAGTCCGAGCGTACTCAGCGACATTCTCGAGACCGATGCCGCCTGAAGCCTCCATCTCAATATTTCGTTCTCCGGCGATTTCGCGCAGTATCGGGCAAATGCGTGCAATTTCCGCCGAACTAAGATTGTCGAGCAAAATCACGTTTGCACCCGCTCGCGCCGCGGCTCGCGCTTCATTTTCATCGCGGGCTTCTGCCGTAATCCAAAGCTCGGGTCGCGACTGCCGCAGCGCACCAATCAACTCGTCGAGTTCCATACCCGACAAATCCAAGTGGTTGTCTTTGATCATGGCTTGATCGAAAAGCCCAAAGCGATGATTCTCACCACCGCCGCACAGCACGGAGTATTTTTCGAGAGCGCGCAGTCCCGGCGTCGTTTTGCGCGTGTCCAGAATGCGCGCACCGCCAGCGGCTTGCTCGACGAAACGTGAAGTCATCGTCGCGATTCCCGACATGCGCTGCATGAAGTTCAACGCGGTCCGCTCGCCCACCAACAATTGCGCCGCTGAACCCGACAACTTGGCGAGGACTTGATTGGGAACAACTCGATCACCATCTCGCGCGATGAACTGGATGGCGAAATCGCTGCGCTCGGGAGCCACGCGCTCGAACACGCGGGCGAATACATTCAAACCGGCGATGCGTCCAGGCGCGCGCGCCAAAAGTCGGCCAACCGCCATTGTCTCAGGCGCGACGGTACCGCCCGTCGTCACATCCCCGCTGCCCAAATCTTCCGCGAGGGCCGCATCCACCAATCGATCCACCAAGTCTGCATCCAGTTCCGGGAGAGGTCCAGAGGAGCCCTGCACACCGGGTTTGGCCGCGCGGGATTGAATGGCCGCTGAACTTGCCGCGTTGTCCTGTTTGGAAGTATTCAAAGCGGCCAGAATTCTAGCTTGGATGGCTGCGAGCCGCGAGGCGCCTACCGCATTGATGTCGCAGGAACTATTTCTAAGCTCGAAGAAGCTGCACTCGAACGATCCAGCGCCGCCTGAACCCGCGATTCCGTGATGGGCCCGATCCCTGGCAAATCCCCAAGCAGAAGTGCGCCTGATTCAGCGTCGTGCTCCCAACGCGCGCGCGTGACCTGCACGGCTCGGTGCTTTCCGATTGCAGGCAATCGACGCAACTCGCGAGCCGATGAGGTCACGAGGTTAGGCGGTCGGGTTGTCAGTTCGGACAGCGCTCGCGGGCTCGCCTGCGGACTTTCTACAAAAAAGGCCTCGCGCGTCACCTGCACTCCGACAAATCCGACGAGTACCCAAATCCAAATTGCGAAGCCTACGCGGCGCGGATTTCCCTTGGAGTCTTGCATGGATAGAAGACGCGCGAAATCTCGTTGGGGTAACCACAACTCTCAAAAGCAGGGGGAACTTTTAGCCGCTGCGCTTTGAATCCAAGACGACGGTCGCCGGAGGAGCTTGAAGCGGACGACTGGCTTTTACCGGAACCTTCAACTTGTACTGAGCCGCGGGCCCTTCGAAAACCTTGCTGGATTCGATCACTTCCATCCGTTCGGGAAGCAAGAACTGCCCGAGCGCTCGCAGTGCCTCAATTCGCACTCCAATATGAAGCTGTGCATCGTCTGGAATCTGCAGCAAATTCACGTAATTCGTGTTGCGCAGCGCAGCTCCACTACGCTCCGCTTGGCCATACTCACCGTCTGGGATCAACCAAATAGGAAATTTAGCGATTCGGTGTCCGGATGAATTGATCACATCGATTTTTGCTGTGAGTAGCGTGCCCGCGTACTCCGGCAACCTCCACCGAGTTGTAATTTTCACAGCCGTGTCCGAAGTTGAGATAGCCTCAACATCGACTGAGATAAATTCAACATCGCCCGCAAATTTGGCCAGCGCAGTTGCTTCACGCGCCTGCGCGTCATTTGCATTCCAAAACGGCGCCGAATCTTCCGTTACCGTCCCGGTGCGCAACCGCAAGCTTCCAAACTCGTTCTGGCGATGGTCTTTGAAGTAACCATCGAACAGAGTGTTCCCATTCAACCAACGCAGGCGCGCTATTTCTTCAGGCATGGTTGGATCTGGAATAATGAAGTAGTCAAGCTCTTGAATGATGAATTGAATTGGGAGCTGAGGCCACGTCGCTGGGTCGGAGCGAAAGAACTGAACCGCATCCTCCAATCCGAAAAGTCCAAAATCACGCGAGAACCAGGCGTATCCGCCCGTTCCACGCACCGGGTGATTCTCTGAAATCAGCCAGCGACGTTGCATACCGATGGAGCAAGGTCGGTTTTTTTCCGGAATCGAATCCACGGCATCGATGAACGACCCGAAGGGCTTTGCATGGTGTCGGCGCTGGATGGTCCGACTGTCTCTAAAATAGGGGTTTCCGACTACGACAAGCATCACGACTCCGGCAACTGACGCGATCCACGTCGTACGTCCGAGCATTTTTGTTATGCCACCAGCAATCCACATCACGCCGGTCGCACTTAGCACGGAAAGCATCGGAACAATGGCGACGAGGTAGCGGGGCTCTTTGTAGCGCTGCACTGAAAGCACGAGCAGAGTGAAGGCCGTGATCCACATAGTCATGTCCGCTCCCGAACGCGAGCGCAAGGATCGGCGAACAAGGGGAAAGAGCAGAATCGGATAGATCAAAGCGCCCGTGAACAATAGGATCGATTGCTCAAAATACCAAAGCTTGCCTTTGGCCACAGTAGCTTCGATCGCTTGGTTGACTTCGATAACCGGTAACGCCGCTGGCGCGTCGACGGTAAAGACCTTGGCGACCAAGTCGGCCGGCAAAAAGGTCGTCAATTGCCGAGGCACGAACAGCATGAAGGTGTGGAACGCTTCACCCCAATAGTAGAAATCGGTTACGCCCAAAATAATAATCGCAGGCACCAGTCCGAGGAACATTTTGGCGAGGTCGCTCCATCGTCGAAGCAGTACCGGCACTAGAAAGAAGGCACCCAGTGGAATCAAACACTGATACCGCACGGCGACGGCTAGCCCGAGCATTACTCCCACATTGAACGGCTTGCGCTCGACCCAAAAAACGAGCGCCCACAAGCTAAAGGCCGCCGCAGGAATATCAGTCAAGTAATCCGACGACCAACGCGTGAATTCTGGCAGCGTGGCGACAAAGAACGCCGCTAATAGCCCCGTCCATGCGCCGCGCAGTAGTACGCCCAAGCGATAACTGCCGAGAATTGAGAGCAGGTTGAACAACAAGAGGACGGAAAGGGCTATCGAAGGGTCTTCCGTTCCTAGCCCACCCGCCTTTTCTGGGCTGTCGAGGAATAAGCTTTCAACCCAAAGCGGAACGGCCAGCATCAGCGGAAAGAGACCCGAACGGACTGGCTTCACCGTCAGCGAAGTTCCCTCGGTCGCATGCCGCGCCATCGTCATGTACTCGACGCTGTCGGCGATCAACGGACCTTGAATCTGCGTCTGCGTCTCCCAGCGAATCGCCGATGCGAGTAGCAACGCGAGCAGCGCGACCACGACGAACAACCATCGACGACCAAACTCGAGGTTGGATTCTGTCGATGCAGTCGCTTGTGCATCGGTCGTTGCGAGTGATTCTGCGACGTTCATATCCGTGTTACTCAATTGCTCGCAGCCAGGTATCGGTCGCACTTGGCGGCGGGATCATTCCCCATAGCCTCATACAGTCTCGAACGATCCAACGCAGCTTCGGTGAGGCTTGGATCCAACCGCAGCGAACGCGAAATTGCAGCGAGCGCCGCGTCCGGATCGATTTCGCTGAGTAACAAGCCGAGATTGCGATGAGGCCAAGCGAATCGAGGATCCGCGAGCGACGACGCCTTGTAATCCGCTATTGCTTCGGAGCGCTGTCCGCGGTCGGCATACAGATTCCCTCGATTATTAAATGCACGTGCGAGTTCCGGTTTGATCGCCAAGGCTTGATTGAAGTTGATCAATGCCGCGTCGTGATTTCCGCGAACCTCTTCGATCACTCCGCGCACCAACCAACCCAACGCAAAATCAGGTGCGAGGTGTAAGCATTGATCGAGCGCTTCGACGGCTGTGGAAGACTCGTCGTTGCGCAGCCGTTCGGTTGCCAACAGGAAAAGCGTCGCTGGGTTCGAGACGCTTTCGCTCGGACCATCAGCGCTGGATGATCCAACGGCTGGCGCGCCGGGAAACTCGAAGATAAAGGGCGCGTCAGGAGTCAACTTATGTGCGGACGTAAAATCCGACAGTGCGCTCTTCCAATCGCCTAACTGAACGGAAGTCAATCCTCGTTGAATGAACGTAGATGCGTTGATTCGACGGTTCGTCAATGAGTCGGTATAGAGCTTGTGGGCTTCCTCAAATCGAGTCTGCATGAATCGGCAGCGAGCCAGTAACTCGACAGCTCCGGGATGCTCCGGAAGCAGCTCCACTCCCCTTTGAAGGTCCGCTTCGGCCGCTTCCAGCTGACCAAGTTGAAGGTACATCATCCCGCGAGCGACCAAAGCTAAATGAAACGGCCGCTCCACTGTGGTCGCCTGGCCATAGGCCTCAAGTGCGGTTTCAAACTCGCCCGCCGCAACGCAGGCGTTTCCATATTTCAGCCATAAGATGGCGACTTCCGTGCGCTTTTCGAGCTGCGATTTGTAACACGCAACTGCCGCTTCAGCGTTGCGAGTCGACCAGGTTGTGTCGTCGAAGTTCATAAAGAACTCCGAATCGATCGAGGCAGCTGTCAGGAAGTCCTGGCAAACATCCTTCATCAAACCCTGTTCCAACCGAACGAAACCTCGCCCTTCGTAAGCTGCCGCGAACTTAGAGTCGAGCTCAATCGCTTCCGAATAGTAGTCTGCTGTGAATTTCAAACGGCCTTCATCCCGGGTGTGCAAGAACCGACGGTTACCAGCGGCAAAATAGCTTTTAGCCAAGTGGTAAAAACCGCGACTCCGAAGCGGATCTAAATCCACAGCTCGATTGAAATAAAAGCGCGCGCCGCCCTGATCGCGCATTCGTTCCGAACGAAGTCCGCGCGCATAATAGACCTCCGCCAGGACCTGGGCTTCGGGACTGCTGCGAATCAGTTTCGAGGAAACGTTCGGTGAGCAGCCGAGAACGCAAAAAAGGATTCCGAGCGTGCTTCGGATTAATAGTCTCTGTTCGGAGTTCACAGCTGCTTGCGCCGCCCCCACCATGCTCTTATTTCTGCTCAAATACGGCCTCCCTCAATCATCCTATCAAGGCTTTGAACTTCATGTCAGCGCCTCACCGTGTCCCTACAGCCAGTTTCGATCTGCGCATTCCTAGGCAGCTACGCCTGAATCTTCGGCGACGAGTCCTCCTCTGGAAGCTCCATTGCACGATGCGATGTATAGTTCACGGACCCCGCCTTAATTATCATTCGACGGCAATTTGAACCCCGGCTTTCCATCCGACGGCATGCGTGTCGAATTAATGAAGTTCCAATCTAACTTCATCCTCCCTCTTCCATGAACTCGGAATCCTCCTCCACCCCGCCCTTGAAAACCGGTAGCTCCCTGCTCATCAAGCTGAGCCTCATGTTCGGCGTCTTAATCGCCACACTGGGCTTGGTCGAGATCGGATTGCGCGTGTCCGGGTTTACGTTTCACCTCTATCCGCAAAGCCTGGAGTTCGGCTATCCCGACCCGAAGGTTCTCGAGGGATTCTTCAAGCGCCACGACGATTTTTTGTGGGTCTCGGGTCGAGCACAAGAAAAGATCGCTGTGGCGAGAGAAGAAAAACCCTATCTGATTTTCTCGGGCTGCTCGTGCACCGAATGGGGCGGCTTCGACGAAGCATTGGCCAAGCGCGTCTCCGAGGAACCGGGTTTGGCGCCACTCACTTACGGAAACGTGGCGAGTTCCGGCTGGTCCTCCTATCAGGGTCTGCAGCAGATGCGCATTCAAATCGCGCCGCTGAAGCCGAAGGTCGTCACGATCTTTTATGGTTGGAACGATCACTGGATGGGCTTTGGCGTCGACGACAAAACGGCGGGCCAGTTGGCGGGCTCGAGCATGTTGGATCGCCAAGAATTGAGGCTTGTTCAATACTTAACGAAAGCGCTTGCCACGAGGGGTGTCGATAGCTCCAAGGGTGCCGGTGAAAACTCACGACCCGATCGCGTCACTTTGGAAGACTTCGGCTACAACTTGCGCGAGATGGTCAAAATTGCGCGAGCCAGTGGCATCAAGCCGGTGTTGATCACCGCACCCAGTTCGCACATTGAGGGCGACGAGCCCGACTATTTGAATCAACGCTTCATCAAGGACATTTCTCGTTTGGTTCCGGTACACCAGGCCTACGTCAATGCCGTTCGCGAAGTGGCCGCCGAAATGGATGTCGTCCTGTGTGATTTAGCGAAGGCTTTCGAGGCTCTTCCACGCGAAGAATTACTGACCTACATGCGCGAAGACGGAATCCACTTTACGCCCGAAGGCGGAGCGAAGGTAGGCGACGTTCTCTTTGCAACCATGCTCGAGAACGACCTATTCCTTAAGGCGCAAGCCGCGGGGTCGAAAGCTCAAGAGGACGGCAAGTGACCGAAGACCTGAAACGCGACAAGGGTCGCCCTTGGATGGCGATGGTCGCACTGGTTGTGATCGCTCTATCGATCTGGCGTTACTGGTCATCGATCGCCGCTGCACCGCCGGCCAACTTTGACGATTCCTACATGTTCGTTCGCTACGCCAAACATATCCTGGCCGGGCATGGACACGCTTGGAATCCGGGTGGCGAGCAAACCTACGGCATCACGAGCCTTGCCTACGTAGGCCTGATCACCCTTCTGCGTTGGGTTACTTCGATTAGTGATCCCGACGTTGTACGACTCGGGTCCGTACTCTGCGCGGTGATCGCGGTCATCGTGATGATTGTCACCGCCGCGCGATACTCCGTATCAAACGCGCTGCGTCGCAACTACCTGCTGTGGGCTGGACTGTTGGTGCCGTCCGTTTTGGCCAGTGAGCTGTACGACTACCACTCCCTGACGGGCATGGACACCATGTTGGGCGTGCTGATGCACAGCCTTCTGATCTTGGTCACCATGCGTTTGGCCGACAAAGGCACGGCCAGAGCACTTTGGCCGGTGGTACTCGTCGGATACTTGGCTTTTCTCACGCGTCCGGATAGCGCGCTATATTCCGCCTTCCTCCCCGCAGCCGCCATTCTCTTGCTCACCGATGCGAACAAGCGCATTCGCTTGCTAATCACTTTTTGGATTGCGCTCGGAGCCGTCCTCGTCATCGATGCCGGCCTCAAGTACCTCGTCTTTGGCATACCTGTACCGCTTCCGACCTACGCCAAGATGCACGGGCATTACCTCGAGTACGCCGGGCTTTGGATGTGGAATCCCGTCGATTACATTTTCGAATTCGCGGGAATGGTTCTGCCCTTCATTTGCATTCTGATTGCACTCGTAAAAAAGCGCAGCCTGGCCCTCGTCGCCGTTTTGTTGATACCGGCACTCTTCACGCTCTCCACGTACTTCAACGTCGTGCAGATCATGGGCTATCGATCGCGGTTCAACATGCCCTCGCTTCCGTTCTTCGTTTTAGCCGCAGCCATCGCGCTAGATCGATTCATCGATAGCCTGCGAGAGTCCCCCAAGTTCGTTGGAAGTGAACTAGCTACGCGCCTCACGGCAATCCTCGCACTTCTGATTTTCATTCCGATCGGTCGATCCGAATTCGCGCCGCTCTACAAAGCCAAACTCGTCGAGGAAAGCCCGAAGAGTGTCCCGGTTCTAAACCCGGGGGCACTGCGGCCGCTCGAGTACTGGCAAGCCGTCAATGGCGTGATTGCGATTTGCCTCGAAGTGCCCAAAGGCAGCACGCTCGCCATGTCCGAATACGGTTTGATTGGCGCGGCGGTTCCCGAGCTATCGATCTACGATCCGCTCGGCCTGCACGATCCGCAAACTGCTCGGGAGGGTTTCTCTGCGCAAGTCATGTTCGAGCGCGCTCCCGATCTGATCTGGCTGCCGCATCCCGATTACGTCGGCATGCGCCGGGAAATTCTGGCGGCGGCCGAGTTTCAGAATGAATACGACTACTATCCGGCAGCCTTCCTGTTCGGAATTGCGATTCGAAAAGACGGCGAGCATGCGCAAGTCATCAACGAAGCGTTCGCCAAGAGCATGAAAAAGCACTATCCCTACGCGGACCTGGCGAAAAACCTGCTCACGCGCTAACTAGTGCTGTTCGCCCAGTACTATCGCTCTATGACCAGTCCATTGAAACGTGATCGAGCTCAGCTGAGCTCTCACGCTATTTGTGCAATGTTGCTCGCACTCACCACTTTGAGCTCGTGCTCGGAATCGGAAGAGGTGCCCAAGCCTGTCGTCGAAGCGCCCGTCGAAACTAAGCAGAAGCAGGAAACGAAAGAAGCGGCTCCCAATCAAGGTCGTTTTGTAGCGGCCCCCGTCCAAGAGCTCACGCCGGAGCAACAGGAAGAACTCAACAAGCTAGCCGACTTGGGCTATGTCGATGGCATTGAAGAAGCCGGCGAACTCATCGGCGTCACGCGCCACAACCAGGCCAAAACAAGTGGAGGTCTCAATCTTCTGACCTCCGCTCACTCCGCCTCCGCGCAATTGATCGACATGGAGGGCAAGGTGCTTCACAACTGGAGTTACGCCTTCCGAGAAGTTTGGCCCGACCACCCGCGGTTTGACCAACTCAACACCTTTTGGCGTCGCACCCATCTTTTTCCAAACGGCGACCTACTCGCGATCTATGAAGGCCAAGGCATCATCAAGATCGACAAGGACTCCAACCTGCTTTGGTCCAACAGCACGAAGGCGCACCACGACATGCAAGTCATGTCCGACGGTTCGATCGTGCTGTTGAGTCGCAAAGCTCACTTGCTGCCGCGCATCAACGCAGAGAAACCCGTACTCGAAGACTTCGTAGTCACGCTCAACGCGGAGGGCGAATTGATTCAAAGCGTTTCATTGCTCGAAGCGATGGAGAACTCGGAATTCGCCGCGGTTTGGGGCAAGCACACCAACTGGGATGGTGACTTGTTCCACACCAACTCCCTCGAAGTTTTGGATGGCCGCCTGGCGGATCAAAATCCGGCCTTCGCCAAAGGCAACGTCCTCATGTCGATGTTGCTGCTCGACTTGGTCTGCGTGCTCGATCCGAACACCAAAAAATTGGTCTGGGCGAAGAAGGGTTCCTATCACTACCAACACGACGCAAAGGTTCTCAGCAACGGCAACCTATTGATTTTTGACAATCAGGGCGCTGGCGAAAATGAATCGCGCATCCTCGAAATGGACGTCGCGACCTGGCAGCCGGTCTGGACCTATGCGGGTTCGGAGCGCCAGCCCTTTACTTCGAAGACCTGCGGTTTGGCCCAGCGATTGCCGAATGGCAATACGCTCATCACCGAATCCGATCGCGGACGCGCCTTTGAAGTAACAAAGGAAGGCGGCACGGTTTGGGAGTACTACAATCCCAATCGCGCTGGCGACAAGCAGCAGTTTATTGCGACCATGATGGAGATGTTGCGATTGCCCAGCGACTTTGCCCCCGACTGGCTAGATTGAATCACTAGTCGCCAAGCGCGCCTCCTATGTCGAACCCCTCTTCCGAACTCCCGCCCCGCTCACCTCTCGCCCTGGTGCTCCTGTGCGCCATAATTGCGTGGTCGGCATGTTTCGCGATCTTCGTCGTCGCCCAAAAATGCTGGATTGACGACTCCTTCATTTCCTTCCGTTACGCCCGCAACTTCGTCGCGGATCACGGACTCGTGTTCAACGCGGGCGACCCCGTCGAAGGCTACACCAACTTCCTCTGGACGATCGTCACGTCGATTGGTTTGAGTCTGGGCTTCGTCGCTATGCCCTTCGCGCAGGCCATGGGGCTCGTCGCTCAAGCTGTCACTCTGTGGTGCGTTTACGAAATTGGTCGGGGTGCCGGTCACCGCGGACTGCGCCCACTCATCGCGCCTTTCTTCCTCGGGACATCGTTTGCCTTCCTCGCCTATCCCATGACGGGCATGGAGACGAGCTTCTTCACGATGCTGCTGACGATTGGGTTCCTCGCGATGCAGCGCAAGGTCTACCAACGAACAGTCGGCGGCGTTCTGCTCGGCGTTAGCCTCTTCGCCTTGGGAACCGCACGCTTTGACGGCTTCGGTCCCGTGATTCTGTTGCTCAGCTACCCGCTGTTCTTCGGCGGCAAAGCGCGCAGTTTCAAGAGCTTTCTCGCTCCAGTCGGTGTCTTCCTGGTCGCCATGCTCGCCTATAATCTTTGGCGCGTTTCGTTCTATCCAACCGGCCTACCGAACACCTTTCACGCCAAGACAACCTTCTCCTTCGATCGAGTACTCATCGGCCTCGATTACTTGAAGGAGTTCTATCTCGGCAAGGACGGTGAACAAGGCGAAGGCCTCGTCGTCTTCAGCTTGGCATTGCTGCCCTTCCTCGCTTTGCGAGCCGGATCGACCGCGCGCTTCCTCGGTTGGGTCGTTCTGGGACAGATCGGATACGTCGCGATCGTCGGCGGCGATTGGATGTTCCACTACCGCTTCCTTATGCACGTCTTGCCGCTCATGTTTTTGCTCATGGCGGAAGCGTTGATCCTCATCGGTGACGCGGCGGCCAAACACATCCCCGCGCCGCGCGTGTTCGGTGCTCTCGGCGTAATCCTCTTGGTCTGGCTTCAATCGCTGCCGTTTGAAAAGCATCTTGAGTTCGAAGAAATCGAAGGGCCGTTCTTCAAGCCGCACGACGCTGAACTCATTGGCAAGTACCTCCAAGCGAACTATCCGCCCGAGCCGCTGGTCGCCATCGAATGGGGCGGCATCATTCCCAACGACATCGAGAATGAAGTACTCGATACCTGGGGCTTGACCGATCACGAATTCGCGAGCCACCCGGACCTGTTCAAAACGGTCTGGGGAACGGTCGTCGGTCCGCGCCTCTTGGCGGGACGCAAGCCCAAGTTGATCGCGTGCAACGCGCGCTTGCTACCAACCGAAGCGGAAGCGCGTAAAAGCGTCCTGCCGGGCGGTCCCAATCACTATCGCTTCTACCCGCAGATGGCGACTCCGGAGATGGGCTTCGAGTGGAAGTTCTTCGAAGTCGCGCCGAACGCCTGGTGGCCGGCGCTGGTTGCGATTCAGTAACTGACGACGCCGTCGCCGACGAACAGTTCGATGCGCTTGAGCAAGAGCGCGGGAAGGTCCGGGGGGAGAGGCTTCTCTGGCTCATCGAAGATCAAGTCGAACATGGCGCGACGATCGCCCGCAGCGCCGCTTTCCGTCGCGGGTAACTCGAATATCAAAGCTTCCATGCGCTCGAACCGGCCGACGATCACGCCGTCCAATTCCATACGGCCGGTCACCGGAGTGAAACCGTGCGTGCGCAACCGAATCCAACTTGGCTCGCCTTTGGGGATGTCCATTTCGAATCGCAATCGACCGCGAATCGCTTCGCGATAAGCCCCACCCATGTCTTGGAGCAGCAGCGGGCCGATGACCGGTTCGTCGAACCCAAGTCCGTTCCAATCCCCTTCCGACTCCACTCGCCCGACGTCGATCGAACGGAGCAAACGCTTGCGCGTCGGAATGGCCAGCATCTCCGAGGTCTGGCCATGCTTCGCCTCGCCCGCTGGCGTCATTTCGAGCGCCATTTCGCCCAAACCGAATTCTGAAACCTGCACGAGCCCATCCGCGAGTTCGCTAACGGCAAAACCCGAATCGTTGTTCTCGCCGAGGCTTCGAATCTCCTCGCCGCCGCTCAATACGAGCACTGCGTTCTCGCTGACTACGTCGCCCTTTAGCTCTAAAGCTCCGTTTTCCGAAACCCTGGCGCTGGTGAGTAGCATCCCGCTCGAGCGTTCGACGATCATGCCGTTCCAATCCACCGCTACTCTTCCGGCCGGCCAAACCTCGGGCCAGTAAGGCGAGAAGGTGACGGGGTTACTGAGCGCAACGATATGCCCGGTCGGGTTGAGAAGTTCAGCGCGAACGAAAACGCCTCGAGTCGTATCGACATCCAAACGCGACTCAAAATCGGATGACGTAACCAGCTCTTCTCGAACAGCACCGATGCGCGCGGGTTCGAAACCATCCGCGTCCGCCACGTCGCGAACCAAGGAGCCTTGAATCCAACGAACTTTCGAACCGGGAATGGCTCCGGTCAGATTGACAATTACCGTCGCCTGGTCCCGGTCGGTGACCACCAACTTACCCATCCAATCGCGATCCGTTGGCGGAGACTCTGGCGCGGTTACGGAACCAGCGACGTTCAAGCGCATGATCGCGTCACTACGCCACTCACTCGCGCACGCTTGACCGCTGCGCAAAGCACGCAGTTCAGCTTCGGGCGTGTCGTCGTCCGCAAAAACCCACGTGAGCCAACGATTCATCCAACCGTACGACGGCGCTTCGAATCGCATGTGCAAATCCGGCGCTCCATAACCAGTCAAGAACAAGCCGCGCGCCGTCATGCGATCCCAACGAACGAGCAGCGGATAAACCTCGTCTTCATCTTGCTGCGGATAACCATGCGCATCGCGATCGGCGCGTTCCACCGGCGTGGAGTAAGCCGGAACGAACCACCAGCCCCCACCGATCTCGAACATGTCTACGCCCATTCCGCGTCCATCGAGGAAAGCTTCGTAGTGCTCGTCGACTTGCATGTGATGAGTTCCAACGGCACCGTTCGCCGCTTGAATCGTCTCGACGAACGCGCGGCGCTCAGCAGCCGTGGGATCATGATCGAAACCCGTCAGCAGTTCCGGCGCTCTCTCCGGAACCAACGCTGTTAAGTGCGGAAACATCTTTCCGAGCGCATGTGTGCCTGCCCAGGCACTCTGCTCAAGTGCCGCAAAACACTTCGGATCACGAAATTCGGACAATTTCTCCGCTTGAAGCCGCACGACTTCATGCGGCTCGGGAACGACGATTTCAATCTCGTCGTACATCACGCCGGCACTCATTCCGCCCGGGCATTCGACGGCGAAAGAAACCCGGCGAAAGCCGTCGGTACCGATATTTCCGTAAAGCGAGGCGGCGTCTGCCGCAATATCGCGCTCCACCACCTGCCAATCTTCCGAGGGCGCGTCGATAACGATATCGGTAGCCGCATTCGGTCGCTTAGGCGCCCGCATGTAATACCGAATCTGTTTGCCCGAGTGCAGCGTGACTTGCACGTAGGTCGTACTCAGATTCGAGTCTGATTGCGGCAACGATTTTACGGACCAGCGCAATCGAGGCTTCGCGCACAGCCCCAAGTTGAACTCGCCAGCCGCACCGCTTTGGTAAATGCAACCGAAGGTCGCTTCATCCGAGTTCGCCTCAATCTCCAACACGAAGCTGCTTGCGCCTGCCTGCGCGTCGGGATTGAGACCAGCTCGAACCACCGCCCCCTTTCCTGCAAAGTGACTCCAGAATGAATCGACAAACTCAGCGTCTTCAAAGTCCCCGCCAAAAATCTGACGTTCATCGCCGACACTATGGTCGGTCCACCAAACCGTGTTAACGAAAGGGCGCAAGCTGCTGAGCACTGGCTCGAGCTGCATTTGATTGGTACTAAAACACGAATGCGTATGCAGCGACGTACGACGAGCGCGTCGCTTCTCGTGCATGACGAATTCTGGTGCGTTGCGCTGCAAATCGATGGCTTGCGCGAAAAGCTTATTCCCGCTGTCATCGACCGACACGATCACGTGCCCATCGAGCAGTTCGCCCAAGCTGGTCTGCAATACCGCGCCGGGCCCAAAATCGAGTACGAGTTTGGTATTCCCTGGACCGCCGATCGCGAAACACAATCCGTCTGAATCCCCGTCGGTGCTCGATTCGAGCGTGGCTCCATTGCCACCATTGCGCGGAGGCAATTGGCTCGGAGACTCCTTCGCAACGATGTCCGCCGGCATCGCCGGACGCCAACCGCTCGGAACGGCCATTTCTGGATTGGGGAGCATGCCGCCGCGTAAGCAGTGGTCGTCTTCCTCGAAGTCCGTCAAATATAGCCAGCGAAGTTTGGCCGCTTCGCTCGAGGGCTCTCCGACTCCGAATTCACCGCGCCAGGAGCGCTGACCGCCGCCGCCCCAAAACAGCGAGACCTGCAGGAGAACTGGAGCACTCGAAACCGCCGACGTCTTCACGGTCTCCAGAGATCCGCCCCCCCCGCAACCTGAAGCCAAGCCCGCCGCCATGGCGATCCCCAACAAGCACGCGCAAGTCCTCAGCCCTTTCCAACTCCGAAAATAGACGCACTGTTCGATTCGCATAGAATAACTGTCTGGTAGATTTACACTTGGCCAGAGACCTAGCCCGAATTATTCATGAACACGCGGTCCAAACACCACGAACGACCGGCACTGCCGGTCTATTGGTTCCTGCTGGCACTTTGCAGATACTGGCGTCCTCGACGACCTTACAAGGTCGTCTGCGGG
>JBLINP010000082.1:0-14864 GCA_047639415.1 Planctomycetota bacterium
CGCGCCTCCCCTTCGAACGAAGCCCTGAATTCCCCGAGGATCAAATCAAAAACCTGCCAGGCCGCGATAACGGCCGCACAAATCAAAAGGCAACTGTACAGGGCTTTCAAACTCGTCAAACCGATTTCACCCAAGGTCCAGCGGGCTTTTCGATAGGCACTGACAATCTGAATGATCAGCAAACCGCACAAGAGCAACGTAAGTGGCAATGCCGATGAACTCGGCCAAGCAAGCAGTGGACCGCCCGGGAGATTGAAAAAGATCGCATCCGGTTCAACGCGATCACGACAATCGAGTGCCCCGAAGAGTCGCACCAGCGACAAGGCCATCGAACCTTGATGCGCCAAACTGTTTAGACTCAGATGCTCGGGCAAATCAGTGGCCTGGTGGTAGACTGTCGAGCCGCAGCAAATGGCAAAGTTGAGCCCCGGCACACCACGCTCGCGAAAGCAACTGTAGTCCGTATCGTTCGGCATCAGGTCGTAAACGAATTTGCCCAGCGAACTAGCTACGGGTTGTTCGCAGGCTCGCCCGAATTCGCGAACGAACCAACCATTGTCCGGTCCGGTCTCGAACATCGTCGCGGGCCCCGAGTTGCCAATCGCTTCAATGTTGATCACGAAGTCGATGTGACTCGCCAGGGGATGTGAGGCGACGAACTCGGCCGCGCCCAACAGTCCGGCTTCCTCGCCATCGGTGAAGAGAAACACAACGTCATTGGAAAGTTGCGGCGAGGCCAAGACCGCGCGGAGCGTTTCCAAAAGCGCCGCCGTTCCGGAAGCATCATCGCCTGCTCCGGGCGCACCTGGACGCGAATCCTAGTGCGCCGCCAAGAGCACCGTCGACATGGACTGCTCGCCCGGCACATGGACGAGCAGATTCGAGAGCTTTAGCCCCTTCGCCTCGAACTCCGTAATTTCCGGCTCAACCCCAAGCTCTCGCAATCGCTCCAACAATTCCTGCCGCACGACCACTTGCTCAGGAGAACCCGCGGGATGCGGTACCTTCGCGATCGCTTCGACGTGTTTGAATGCGCGCTCGGCTGAAAATTCCTGCAAGCCTTCCCCCACCGGACCGCGTGCTGGCAAGAACAGCGACAGCACTGACATACAGGCCACCGTGAACAGTCCCACCAACTGCCAGGTTGCAAAGGCTGACCGATCGTTCGATTCGCTCATAAACAGTGACTATACGGAGCCGCGTGATTTCTGCGTATAGTCAGTGACGTGGATGACCTTCGCATTAACTCCCACCTCGTGATTCCAGCAACGGAAATCACAGTAACAGCGGCGCGCAGTGGCGGGCCGGGTGGTCAGAATGTGAACAAAGTCGCCAGCAAAGTCGTCTTGCGGTTTGCGCTAGCTCCCAGTCGTGCGCTCGGTGATCGGCGTAAGAGCATGCTCTTCGAACGCTTGTCCTCTCGACTGACCACCGGCGGTGAAATCATCATTCACGCCTCACGCTTCCGCGATCGGGTACGCAATCTCGAAGATGCACGCGAGCGTTTGGCTAGCCTGCTCAACGAAGCGCTCCAATCTCCAAAGCGGCGGGTTGCCACCAAACCCACTAAGGGTTCCAAGCGGCGACGCATGGATACAAAGCGCGCGCGCGGAGATTTAAAACGTCAGCGTCGCAAGCCCTCATCCGGCGAATAGCGCACTCGCACTAAGCCGCGCTTCTCAGCGTTTCTTGAGCACGCGATGGGCGCCCTGACGAATCGTGAGTCCCTGCGCATCGAAGTACTCGAGTATTGGAATTAGGAATCGCCGTGTCGTGCCGAGTTCGTCGCGCAGGTCTGGAATTTCGAGATGTCCATGACGCTCGAAGCTCGCAATTACCGCGACCTTCGCCCGCTCAACGGCGCTGGCCGCCAGATACATATCACCCCCGATATGAACCGCGCTTTCCTGATCCACGAGATAGTCGAGTATCGGGTTCACCATCTTGGCCGAGACCTTCATGGCTTCCGGGAGTTCGGCACGGGGTGGTGGTTGAAAGGGCTCTTGTTCAAGTCGAGCGAGTAACTTCGCCACTAACTTTTCCTGCTCTGGCGACAACACAGAAGCGCGACTCATCACCTTGATCCGTCCACCGGAAAGGGATTCAACCTCACCTCGGCGCGCCAAATCGGCAATCAACAAAGTTAGTAACCCCGTTTCGATTCCCGCATCCGCGCGTAAATCGCGCAAATCGATGAGTTGGCGCATCGGGTTTTTATCGAACCACAAATCGAACGCGCTCCTCAATTTCGCGAGCGCTTCCTCCAAGCGATCCGCATGCATAAACCGGCCCGAATCGCCTAGCGAAACCACGCGTTGTTCTTGGATCAACTCGCCTAGGAACGATTCGATCTCGGGCATCGAGCGCTTGACCGCCCCGGACAATTCGCTGACCGTGCACGCTTCCATTCCGCGTCGCGCCAAAATCGACTCGAGCAAAGTGACCGGCGAATCCAAACTGGCTTCTTGGTGATTCAGTTCGGTGAGAATGAAATCTTTGAAACGCTTCAACCGATAACGGCTCTCCTCAAGCACAACTCCCCCGCCCAAGGTGACCGAAGGCGAAAGCAATCGAAGTACGAAGGGATCACCAGGAGCGCACACCGTCGGTTCTTTGAGCCGCAACTGAACCAAACCCGTGTCGCCCGGATTCAACTCGTCGGAATCCAACAGCACAAGCTCGCCGGCGACATCCGCCGTTCCAATGTGCAATCGAATCTGCATGCGATTCGTAATGGGACGTGGCAGCGATTCAAGCGTCGTCAATCGCGCACCGACCATTCGAATCGGTACGTAGAAATTTGGCGCGGCCAGCACCATGCCGCGATGCACATCGGTGTGTCCAACATCGGCGAGGTTGATGGCAGTTGAGTGTCCCGCTCGTGCGCGATCCGCTTTTTGGCCGTAGGCCTGAATCCCGCGAACCTTTCCGCGCAGACCGGCCGGCACCACTTCGAGCATCGCTCCCACTTCGATTTCACCGGCCACCGGAATGCCGGTGACGACGGTTCCGAATCCGCGCACCGTAAACACGCGTTGAACCGGCATTCGAAACACGCCCGTTGCTGGACGGGGCACGACCGCGGCCGCAGCGGAGCGCAAGTGTACTTCGAAGGCTGGCATGCCCTCGCCACTCAACGCAGACAAGGGGAAAATCGGAGCGCCCTCCATGAAGGTGCCCTCCAAAAATTCGCGTACATCGAGCGTGGCCAACTCCACCATCTCCGGATCGACCGCGTCGACTTTCGTAAGCGCCACGAACCCCTGTGAAACCCCGAGCATCTGCATGATCGCCAAATGCTCGCGCGTTTGGGGCATGACGCCGTCGTCGGCCGCGACAACCAGCACCACCAAATCGATGCCGGTGGCTCCCGCCACCATATTTCGAATGAACTTTTCGTGACCGGGCACGTCGACGATCCCCACGACACGGCCATCATCGAGATTGAAGCGCGCGAAGCCCAAGTCGATGGTCATCCCCCGCTCGCGCTCCTCCTTGAGTCGGTCCGGATCGATGTCGGTCAGCGCTTTCACCAACGTCGATTTGCCGTGATCGATGTGTCCCGCGGTGCCGATGACGATCGGTGCAATTGAGAAGTTTTCCGCCATGACCGTGACTATACGCAGCGACGGGATTCGTTCCTGCATTCGACACGAATATGCCGAGCCTTTGTGCGCCAATCTCCCGCTGAATGAGGCTGAAACTCGACTGGCTTCGTATAGTCCCCCCATGACTCCCGATCTCCGCTTTCGCACTTTCCGGCCGTGGCTGGCCGACCGATTCGAGGGGCGCGTACACCGCGTGGCCCTCGATGCCGGCTCGACCTGTCCCAATCGCGATGGCTCAAAGGCCTTTGGCGGTTGCGTCTATTGCAACGTCGAGGGCTCGGGCACCGGAGCGCTGGCCACAGGCAACGACCTCAAAGCACAATTGGAGGCTGGCATCCGGCGCGTGACCAAACGCTCTCCCGACTGCGGAGTGATTGCCTACTTCCAGTCGTACTCGAACACCTACGTCGAGCGTGAACGCTTCCGTGAAGTGTTGGACTCTGTGCGTCCCTACCTCGGCGCGCCGATCGTGTGCGTGAGCGTCGCCACCCGCCCCGACACGTTACCCGATTGGGCGATTGAAGAGTTGGCGGCGCTTAGATCCTCAGTAACGAGCACAGGCCGCCAAGTCGACGTATGGGTCGAGCTCGGCCTCGAAAGCGCGAACGATCAAGTGCTCTGTGACATTCGCCGCTTTCACACGGTCGCCGATTTTAATGATGCGGTGACGCGTTGCCATGCCGCGGATTTGGAAGTCATCGGCCACGCGATTCTGGGCTTGCCGAACGATGGACGCGAAGGCGCGCGCGCTACGGCCAAAGCGCTGGCCAGTTCAGGCGTGATCGGTGTCAAGGTTCACAACTTAATGGTGCTGCGTCGCACGCAACTCGAAAAGGATTGGCGAGCGGGGCAATTGGAAGTGCTCGACATTCCCACCTACGTTCAATGGTTGGCGGACTTTATTGAGTTGCTCGACCCGGCGCAGGTCCTGCATCGTTTGACGGGAGATGCGCCCGAGGAAGAGCTACTAGCTCCCGATCGCGCGCTTAACTTCAACATCGTCAGGCAAGAGCTCACGCGCGAATTGATGAAGCGCGGGACGCGGCAGGGCGCTGCCTTTAGCACATCTATCTAGCCCGAATTATTCATAAACACGCGGACCAAACACCACGAACGACCGGCACTGCCGGTCTATTGGTTCCTGCTGGCACTTTGCAGATACTGGCGTCCTCGACGGCCTTACAAGGTCGTCTGCGGGGGCAAGTATCTGCAAAGTGCCAGCAGGAACCAATTCGAGGCGTTTTGCCTCGCGGTTCATGAATAATCCGGGCTAGGTCGGCGAGTCGGACGCTTTGGTTCTTTGACCAGCGCGTTTTCTTCGAGAGTGAATTGAACTCAGGAAGGATGCGAAACCGAATCTGGGGAGCGGAGTCTGTATTGGTAAGCACCTGTACGACCCGAGCTCACTCCCTATGCGCACCTTCCTAGCTATTCCAACTCGCCTCTTCGTAATCACTGGAGTTGCTGTCGGCCTTGGCCTCGCAGCCGCCCAATGGCGTTCGAATCAATTTGATGGGGCCGCACCAACCGCTTCGACCAGCGCGATAGCAGAGGCTCCGCCTGCCTATTTTGAGAAGGCATTCGCTTGCCTCACGCTCGGCGATTCAAATCGAACGCTCGATTCCCTTTCAACGGAATCGTTGGAAGCATTAGCTCACTCCTTGGCATTCACTCTGCACGCCTACGAGCAAGGGAGTTTCGATTCCTATATTGCGGCGCGGCGAAACGACATCGAGTTTGCGACGGACGCGAAGGCAAACGATGTAGCGGAGCTGGTTGGCCTATTGCCCGTTCCAACAGAGCGAAACGAAGAGACGCCGAAGATGTGGGTGCCAGCCTTGCGTTCCTACTGGCGAACCATCAATTCGACGCCACCCGTCGAGACTTTTCAGATTGAAGCGAGCGTCTGCGATCGGGGCCTTCTCAATCTAGATCCGGTAGCCATCGAAGCTTGGGAAGCGGAATTCAATCAGACCGTCGCTCAACTCGGCAGCTACATCCACCTGTTTCCGTCGGTGCCCCACCGAAGAAGCATTGCTGAACTCGCCATCGACAAGGCTGAGTTGACCTATGTCGATTTGCAGCTCCCGTTCACGAGTCGATTCCAAGTGAGCGGCATGCTCATTCTTCGGCTTGTGCTCGACGACGATTCGGAATGGTTTATCCACCGAGCCGCCGCCATTTGTGTATGGAACGCATCCAGCGATTCACACCCCTGCCCCTTGATTGTCTAGACGCGTTTCGCGCGCGCCTTGACGCCACAACTTGAGAAAGAGAAGTCACCATGAAGATTAAATGGATCGTGATTACAGCGCTTGTGTTCGCACCGATGTCACTGAGTTTTGCAAAAGGAGGCAACGACGGTTTGGGAGGTCCACCTTCCGTACAACCGCCTTCCAGCGAACCCCTGGCATCCTGTGGATGCACCGCCGAAGGTTCCTCGTGTCTGTTCGGAACTGCAGGCGGCTGCACCATTTACTGTCCACCGGGAATCAACTGTTCCTGCTCAGGCGGTGGTTGCTTCTTGGGATTTCCGCAGGGCTCCACTTGCAAGTGCTCTAGCCGCTTCCCAGCTCCCTTCCCCTCGTCATGATCTAAGCAAAGAGGGTACGGCTGCCCGCCTAACAGCCTGGCCAATTCGGTGCCAAGGCTGCGGCGAAGACATCTTCCGTTGCAGCAGGTCGGTCCAAGTCGCGAGGGCGCTGGCGTCCCTCCGGGCCGGACCGCCCGTCACGGATCGGCGAATCCGGCGCAGCGACGACGGAGTGGGCCTTGTCGTACTCGGCAGTTTTTCAGATGGGCAGCTAAGGCTGCGGCTCATCGCCGGTCAGTCCGGCCGCCGCTTCATCGCTCATCTCGATGCGTTGTGCCTTAGTTCACCGCGAACTCAAACTATACGGGCTAATGACTCCCTTTCGTTCGCGCTACGAAGTGCTGCGTAAAGAGGGTCACGATCACCGCTTCTCATCACTCACCAATTCCACATTGAGCCGCCCCAAAATGAACACGCAAAAATCACTCGGAATAGGCCTGTTACTAGCACTCCTAATCGCGATCACCTGGATTCTAAACTCGAATTCCGTTCGACCAAGCGAAGCCGCCATTGCTCAATTCGAGAGGAATGGTTCGGAGATTCAACAGTCTTTAAAAATCGCTCCAATCAGTCGATCCGGCACCGAACGCGGCACTTTACACCGGACGCAAACGCCAACGCCCTCGATAGATCCGGAGATCGTTTTAGACCAAACTCAAACGACCATTGCAGTCCGAGTTCGTGACCACAATGGTTCTGCCATTGATGGCGCAACACTCAAAGTAAGCGGAACAACTGATAGTGGCACCTCGGTTTATGGTGAAGCTCGCCTCGTAGTAGCCCTCAGCGAGTCCATCGAAACCACCCAGCTACAACTCGAACTCAGCTGCCCGGGTTTTGCGACTTCGTCGCGAATGATCGTTTGCCGTTCTGGGGAAATGAGTTGGTTAGAGGACTGGGTTTTGATTCCTGCGGGTTCGGTAGCAGGTCAAGTTTCCGATAGTTTTGGCGTCGGCGTGGAGAATGCCGCGCTCATTTACTTACTACAGAACGCGCAACCCGAACCATTCGCTCATCATCGCAAACGCTCCATCGAATTTTGGCCGAACGCACCTGCTCAAATCAGATCGGGTCCGGCTGGTACTTTTCAATTCGACGAAGTGCCAACGGGAACCGCTCGGCTATTCGCCTTTGCGAACGGCAAGTTGGTAGCCAGGAGCCGTTCTTTCGAATTGCAACCGGGGCAAACCATTCGCGGCGTTGATGTGGTTTTTGAAATGGAGCAGCACCTTACTGGCGTGTCCGGTCAAGTCCTGTCACCGACCGGAGACCCGATCCCTTATGCAGACTTGGAGTTGGTGACCGCTCAATCCACACGTCACCAACTCACTTCGGATGCCGCTGGACGGTTCGATTTCCGGACGGACGCGAACCAAATCTTTGCGCTCGTCGCTCGTGACCCGCGAGGGTTATTCGACGCGACTAAAAAGATCGACGTCCCATCGGGAAGTACAGAAGTCGAGCTGGTGCTTGGCGAAGCGAATCCGCTTCAAGCTTCGGTCGCCACAACCGATGGCGTTCCGATTCAAGAGTTCACTCTCGACGTGCTCTTTTTGAGTCCCCGAACTCTGCATCGACAATATCGAAGCCGCTCCGCGAACAGCATTGCGAGCAAGGGCGTCGTGAGCATTTCGAAACCAAACGACAGCTTCGAAGTCGAGCTATCGAGCCCGGGGTATCGAACCCAAGTATTTGGCCCATTCCAACCCGAACGCTGCGAGAATCCTTTGGTGTTCAAGTTGGATCGTAGCCCCGGCCTTCGCGGTCGCGTCATGACGGACGACAGTCCATCCGGTGGAACTCGCATCTCGCTCCATCGCCGGCTCAATGAACGCACGCTTTTGAACGGGTTCGACGTGAGGATGGACATCCGCGAACAGGCTTTCACGACTACAGACGCTGAAGGTGAATACGAATTGCCTGTCGGTGAAGCGGGGGAGTACTTTGTGATCGCGGTTCATCCGCATTGGCCCAGCGCCGAAATTGGCCCGTTCGACCTTGGCCTAACCGCAGATACTCGAGGCGATTTCACACTCGAGCCCGGGGCCATTCTTGAAGTTCATGTCACCGCAACTGATGGCGCGGATGCATCCGGAGCGATTGTCGGAATTTCGCGCGGCGATGGGCGCGCTCAATCGCGCCGAACTGATTCTGAGGGTTTGGCTGTATTCGCGAATCTCGCAGCTGGCCCGTGGGTTGTTCGACTCCTCGATGAAGAACTTATTGATGGAATGGTGCACATCCAAACAATGCCTGGCCCGGTTGTAAATCCAGACTCGTCGGTTGATCTGCTCGCTGGTTCGAAGACTCGCTTTGAACTCCCCCTCGCAAAGTCGGAATCGAAGCGGTGCGAACTCCGTGGAAAACTTCGCGTGAATGGAACTGGAGCAGAAGGTTGGATCACTCAACTTCATAGCCGAGACAACGGATTGGTTCACTCCGCACCGACTTCAAAGTTCGGCAAGTTCCTGTTGGCCTCCGAAGTCTCTGGGGAGTTCGACCTGCTCTTGCTCAACATGAGCGCGAACGGAATCACCGTCATCAAGGACAGCGTCAGCCTCGTGAACTCAATCTCATCCTGGCAAAGTAAGCTCGAAACGGGTTCCATCGCCGGTCGCATTTCGAATCCAGCACCCAGCGGCTCCACCTACTTCTTCACCTGCCGCGGATCCGGTGAAGTGCGATACTTCGCTTCACTAACGGCCGATCAGTCCGGTGAATTCAGCCGAGATCTCGTCCCCACTGGCGCGGGCCAAATAGTTCTCTTGCAAACCGACCGACCGCTGCACGAGCAGTCCCCTGTCGCGCTGCTTGAAATCGAAGTCACACGGGATCAGGTTACGGAAGTAGAAGTGCAGTAACCGAGGACGCGTGAAAGCTACCGGTAGCTGCTCGCTACCGGTCGAGAAGCGACATCAATTGTTCAGATAAAGAATGCGATCGCAACTGGGGCATTGCACCAGTTCGAGAGCACGCGAGAGCTTGACGAACACGTTGGCCGGAACCGTCATGTAACAGCCCTGGCAGACGCGGGCATCCAGTTCTGCGAGGGCCACGCCCTCACGAGCTGTGAGCAAACGCTCATAGACCTCAAGAACTTCGGGAGCGATGTCCTTGCCCAGTCGTTTGGCGCGATCGGCCTTGAGCTCTTTCAATCGCTCGCCAGCATCGGAAGACTCCACGTCTACGTTGACTGAAAACTCTGAAAAGACCTCCTCGGACTCTGCGATCTCCTTATCGTAGGTGGCGATTCGCTTGCCGAGCTCTTCTGCTCGTTCCACGAACTGCAGCCCTTCTTCTTCCATTTCGCCAATTTCGCGTCGCAGCGACTGCCGCTCGTGCTGGAAAGCAGCCAAGAGTGCCGCGTCACTTCGAGCTTTGGCTGCCTCACCTTCGACCTTGCGCATTCTCTGGCGCTGAATCGTCGTGTGGTCTTCGATTTCCTTGATCTGGGCTTTGAGCTTGGTCAGCTCGCCGTCGAGCTCGTCTCGTTTCGAGATCTCCGCATCGATCTTGGCACGTCGAGAGTCACGCTCAGCGGGTAGCCGCGAGTACTCTCGATTGACCTGAAAAATCGTAAAATCGAGGTCCTGGATGCCTCGTAAGGCGCTCAATACTTCCTGCATACTCTGTTGACCTAATGCCATAAGGGGTTCGCGCTGAGTCTAACCAGCAGTCTGTCGAACGCGCCCTCCATTCCTGCCAGATTCGGTTGAATTCGAGCATACGAAGCTTCAATCGGAGCGAAAGTCATCCTCTTCGGATGTTTCGACCGCCAGAGCCGCCGTTAATGGCAGCGGGGGCAGCAACCGACTGGTCGCTGCCCCCGCGTATTTTATCGAGGTTCGGAGTCCGGAACAGCTAGTCCCGCACTACGCTCTCGAGATAGATTAAGCCTTGCCCTTAGCCTTGAGCTGCTCTTCTTCGAGGTCGAGATCGGGAGCTTGGCCATCGAGGAAACTCGCCAAGAGACGCGCCCGGACAGGGTGGCGTAACTTGCGCACAGCTTTGGCTTCGATCTGCCGCACGCGCTCGCGGGTGACGCGGAAAATCCGCCCCACTTCCTCAAGCGTATACGTGTAGCCGTCACCGATGCCGTAGCGCAACTTGATGATCTCACGCTCGCGGAAGGTCAACGTCGAGAGTACGTCACCGACGCGCTCCTTCAGCATCTCGTGACCCGCAGCCATCACCGGACTCTCCGCCGATTCGTCCTCAATGAAGTCACCGAAGTAACTGTCATCGGACTCACCGATCGGACGGTCGAGGCTGATCGGATGCTTACTGATTTTCAGCACGCGCTTGGCCTCGTCCACCGTGATGCCCGTCGCTTCCGCAACTTCTTCCACGGACGGCTCGCGGTCCTTCGCTTGAATCAACTTCTTCGTGACGTTGCGCAGCTTGCTCATCGTCTCAATCATGTGAACCGGGATGCGAATCGTTCGGGCTTGATCCGCGATGGAACGCGTGATGGCCTGACGAATCCACCAAGTGGCATAGGTCGAGAACTTGTAACCGCGACGGTACTCGTACTTCTCAACGGCTTTCATCAAGCCGGTGTTGCCCTCTTGGATTAGGTCCAGGAAGGAGAGTCCGCGGTTGCGATACTTCTTCGCGATCGACACGACGAGACGCAAGTTGCCGCTCGAAAGTTCGCGCTTGGCTTGCTCGTACTCTTCGTAGTGCAATCGAATCTGCTCGATACGACGCCTTAGACGAGTCGGAGTCTCCAGGAACATAAGCTCGAATTCGGCCATGCGCTCCTGCAACTCCAATCCGGCTTCGGTTTCGCGCTTCTCGCCTTTGAGAGCTTGAAGCTTGCGCTCGACCGAGCGCATCTCACGATAAGCCTCCTCGAGATCCTCGATATAGGGATGCACCTTCTTGATTTGAAGGTGGCATTCCTCGATCAAGATCACGAGCTTGCGGCGCAGAACCTGCACCTTACGCAACTGCTCAGACTTGGCTTCGGGCGTGATATTGGGGTCGAGTAACGGACGATACTCCTCGCGCACACGCGCGAGCAGGTATTCGATCGTTTCGATATTGACGGGAAGACGCCTGGCGAGGAAAGGCTTGCCCAAAGTCTCAACGATCTTGGGATCGTCGTCCGGCTTCGGATTCGGATTCACCTTGAGCGTACGATCGAACGCAAGCTCACCGCGCTTCACGAGATTCAACGTCGCAATGGAGGTATCCATGCACAGACCACTCCCGATGCACTTCTTGCGAAAGCGCTTGCGGGTGATCTCGATCGACTTGGCGAGGAAGATTTCCTCAGGCCGCGTCAGCAGCGGAATCTCACCCATCTGGGTGAGATACATGCGAACGGGGTCGTCAATTTTCTCCGGTAATACTCCTCGAGCCGCAGTTGCGGCGGGAGCGCGAGTAGGAGTTCGGGCTGCGGGGACAGCGGGAGGCGTGGGCAGACGTGGACCGCTATCAGCGGACACTTCTTCCACGAGATCAATCCCGTTGTCTTCCAAAGCGACGAACACCTGGTCCATGCTGTCGGGCGGAATGAACTGCTCTTCCATGAGCCGATTCATATCCGCGTAGGAAAGGTAGCCCTTCGTGCGCCCTTCCTCGATCAACAATTTAACGGTCTCCTCAATCCGGTCTGACATGATTATCCAATTCTAGTGAGGTCTTCATTTCTCGTAATTTGACTGACTTACGTCAGTTGTTTCCATACCGCTGGAACGGTTGTCTGAGTTGCCGGAATGGCTGTCGCTCGCGCTTTCCAGAGCATTAGCTCCTGGTGCATTCGCATTCCCTGAACGGGAGGATGCGACGGGCACCTTCAATCGGCGACTTTCGTTCCAGATATCCATAAGAGCGCTAGAGCGAGAGGCTTCGTCCCCCGCCCGCGCGAATTGATGGCGATGTTCAGCAATTGAACGCCGCGTTCTAAGTTTGGCGAGGAAGCCCACGGCTCCCTCGGCTACCTGTCGTGTGCTTTCCCCGCGACGAGCGCGATCCTCAATTGGAACGATCCACTCTCGCGCCGGATGAGCGCCTAGCGCATCCATAACGCTAGATGCGTCGATTTCGAGGTCTTCGCTGCCATTTTCGTACAAATCCAGAACGGTGTTCAAAATTTGCGCGAGGTTCTCGTCGGGGCAATCGGCAAAACCCTCGGAATAGGCCGGAATCAGGCTGTTGTCGATCAAAACGGCACCGACCAAATCGCTGTAGGCACGCAGTTCCTGGCGCCGTTCTTTGGGCGAGATGGGACGCGGATTCTGTTCTGCCTGGGGTTCCGAGGCGCCACCCGTTGACTCTGAAGGCACACTGCCCCCCCCGCCAACGACGGATCCGGGGCGATTGGGCGTTGCCTGGTGATTGTGAAACTGGCTCGGAGCATATTCAGAGGAGGGAATCTCGTCGTAATCGGACTCTTCGGCAAAGGCGCTCCCCGAAGGGACTCCGTGCCGGGGAGAGTCCCCGGTGTAAGTAGTACCCCGAAAATTGTTTCCAGGTGAGGTTGCCGGGCCAGAGCGAGTGAGTTTTGGCGCGGATCCATCGATATTCGACGTTATGAGCGGATTAGCGGTAGAAGCGGGCTCGATCAAAGCACCCCGTTTGGGCTTACCGCTCTGATCCGGGCCGTTTCCGTTTGAATTGCCAGAATCGGAACGCGCCACGCGGCGACGACCGACCAAGTCCCTCGCCTGTAGACGCACGGAATCCACGGGCAGTTCCAAGGCTTCCGCAATCCTTACCATCGATGATTCGCGGTGTACGGGCTTGGGCAAACGCTGAATCAGTCGGAGTACCTGATCCACTCCGTCCGAGAGCTTCGATCCGGTTTCGGCCGCCAAACCGTCCAGCGCGAATTCGAGCCAATCGAATGCGCTCTCCAACCGCTTTGAAAAGCCCGCTTCCCCCTCTTCCATGAACAGGTCGCAGGGATCGTTTCCGGCCGGCAGTCGCAGAACGTCCAGCTCCAATTGCAGCGGCAGAAGCCCTTCAAGCGCCCGGAAGGTGGCTCGACGTCCGGCGTCGTCACCATCAAAAACCAGCGTCACGCGACGGGCGCCCGTTCGACGAACGAGCCCCGCGTGATCTTCGGTCGTCGACGTTCCAAGCACGGCCGCCACATGGCCGCACCCCACCTGATGAGCGGCCATCACATCGGTGTAGCCCTCCACGAGAATCAGATGGCGCGACGTGCGAATCGCCTTCGTTGCGCGATCCAATCCGTAGATGAGCCGACTTTTGTGGAAGAGCGGCGTTTCAGGAGTGTTGACGTATTTCGGGGAATCCACTCGGTCATCGAGGCGACGTCCGCCGAACCCCACCGTTCGCCCACGTCCGTCTCGAATCGGAATCATCAACCGACCGTGGAAGAAATCGTAGGAGCGGTCTTCGCCTTTGCGAACCAATCCGGCGGTGATCAAAGAGGCCAGCAATTCGCCGCCCTCCTGTTGACCAAACTCAAGGAGAGGATTGCCGGAGACCGGCGAAAGTCCGACTCCGAACGTCTCGCTCGTTAGTTTTTCGAGGCCGCGCTGCTCCAAGTACTCACGAGCCGCCTTGCCGCTCGGCCCCGCCAAGAGTCGCATGTAGTAGCGTTCGGCTCGCTCCAGGGCGTCGTAGAGTTTGGCGTAACGAGCGGATTCGTCCGCGTGTTTGCCCTTCCAGCCCTTTGGAAGTTCGACACCTGCCTGCTGGGCTAGCGAGTCCAGCGCCTCGCCAAAGGTGACTCCGTCGTAGCGCTGGACAAAGCTAAAGACGTCTCCGCCGACGCCGCAGGCTCCGTAGCACTTCCAGAACCCGCTATGCGGGTCCACCTTGAAGGAGGGCGTTTTCTCTTGGTGAAAGGGGCAGCATGCCGTGTACAGCCGGCCGGCACGTTTCAAATCAGGCACGCGTTCGCGCACCGCATCTTCGATGGAGATGCGGAGCTTCACGCTCTCAATGACCTGTTTTAAATCGTGCTTTTCCATATCCCCAAAATCGCCAACTCAATCGTCCCAACTCAATCGTCGCTGTCCCCGTCAAGAACTCGCCAACTCCAAACTGCATCCCCCCGTCCGTTCGCACGACGCCAAGGCCATCGCACTCCAATCAATCGATTCCGCGCCAACCAACCGAGCCATAAAAAACAGACTCAAGCACGCAAGCACGCCGACTGCTTGCTCAAAACCGCGCGCTGGAATCCACCCGAGGTCATTTAGACCATGAGCCCGTATTGGGAATCGGGGATTCGTACAGCTTTGCTGTTGTGAGTAGTTTTGCCGCTAGTAGCAGGCGCTCGCCCAAACCGCTTCAACCCCTTTAAGGACCAAAGACACTCAAAACGAACGCAGGGAATTTCGGTAGCGTGCGGGCATCAGGGCTGTCGTATCTAGCTCTAACAGGACCCGCCTCTTCAATGCGCGCCGCTTCGCTGCCGAAGAGGCGAATTATACTCCCGGCCCCAGTGGAGACAAGCGATTCGGAGCTTTGAAGTTTGTAATAATCCGAGTGCAAGTTCCGGGCCAGAGGCAGGCTGACTCATCTCAAAAGTCAGCCTAATCTGCGCAGGCGGAGGTCCATTCGTCGGAGTCCGCCATCTCCATCAACTGCTCCGGTTGGAAAGACCCAGCGCGAATATCGGGTTCAATTCCCAGGCGGTCGAGCAGGCCATTTGCGAGTTCACGGCTGCCAATGGCTTT
>JBLINP010000083.1:0-14827 GCA_047639415.1 Planctomycetota bacterium
ACGACCGGCACTGCCGGTCGTTCGTGGTGTTTGGTCCGCGTGTTCATGAATAATTCGGGCTAGCCTAACCCTCAACCTCGAACGTAAGGAAGGGCGAGAGTTGAGAGCTCCGGAGTCTGCCCCGTCGCCGCATTCGACGTGAAGGTGATTCGTACCTGAATGAACCGGGCTCCGTTGACCTCGCTGATATCAGATTTCCAAGTTCCGTCTCCGTTCAAGAAGGCGGGTTCGAAACCAGCAGATATTACAAGTGGGGCACCTGCGGCCACCCCGAAGGTGTCATCGCCCGAATCGGTACAGGTGCCCATGTTGTCGTCGAGCAACGTGATGTTCAAAGGATCGCCGTAAGCGTCGTACAAATTGGCGTTGTGCATGTCCGGATTCATATCCGGATTAAGGCCCGGATCCGGTAGCGTCGTATCGGTGATGGTGACGGCCCCGCGATAGGCGAGGGTCACGTTCGTACCATTGGGTTGTTCCGACAACCTCGGCTCAATCACGGGCGCCCCATAAATTGGGAAGGTATTGCTCACTACGCCCGTATCGAACCAGCGCGTGTGAACGCGACTAATGCGAACGACGAGATCAAGCTGCCCTATGTAGGCTTCGGTATCCGTTCCCGGCATGCCCGTTGTTTGGTCGCCGACCGCTGTGGTTTCTGCGTCGGGATTGACCGCACCGCTAGCACCGCCCGTTGAGTAAGAACGGAACGGGCTCGCACCCGCCATTATGACTGTAGAGAGCGTGTTCAGGCCTTTCGCGCCCGGCCCGGTGAAGCACTTGAACTCCATCAATAGAGGCAAGGCAAGGGAGCGAACCATACCGGTCGTATAAATTTCACCCTCGACATCGTTCGACGCATCGAGGCATGGCAAAGAAACGGTCGAAGGCAGACCAACAAATGCAGCACGAGCCAAATGGTCCTGAAGCTCAGCCCCCAATCCGTCGGCCCCACCGACGCCGATCACTGCCGTATCGCGCCAAGTGAAGTAGGTGAAGTTGCTCGCATTACCGGTCCGATTCAAAGGGAAGGGCATCATCTCGGTATCCGTTACCGACGTGAATTGATCCAAAGGATTAACCACGTATCCGGACTCGCGAGGGTGTACTACTTTCGAGAGATTGACCGGGTCGACAAGCGGGTTCGAGTCAAACGTAGTCCTTAGGCCAGCATCGAGCGGAGCAAGGACGTCTGGCAATCGAGAGCTATGCGAAAGGCTCATCTCGAACTGAGCAAACAAATCACTTTTCACAGTGGTCTCCGTTGGCGCCCAACTGATGCACTCGACGTCGATGTTAGCCGTGTCTTCGTCAAGGATCTCAAAACCGACGTCGGCATGACGCCAAACGGTTTGAAGTCGGCTTCCGTCGCGAGACATTGGCGTCGTCAACGGGCTGCCGGGAAGCACGGTCGGCACTCCGCCAACATCGAGATAAAAATTGACGTTCGTATTCAAATCGATGACTTGAGAGAGTCGTTGAACAACCCGCGGCTTAATAACTCCACGTGATAGGTCCCGGAGGAATTGCCCGCGAACCTCCGGAAGAGGCAAAGTCGTCACATCATCTTCGCCCACGATCGTTAGCCCGAACTCGCTAAAGGCATCGAACCGAAGCACGAGCCCTCCCGTCAGTGAATCCGTTGCCGTATCCGCAACATTCAGTGGAATGTTCGCCGGCAACGTATCGACCAGGGGATTACCCGCTAAATCAGTAACACCAGCGAGTCCACCCACCAAGTTGAAGAAGTAGTCGCCGCTATCGGGATCCGCCGGGTCGAAATTGAGCGGCAAGGTTGGGGAGTACCGGAACTCGCGCAGGTCCGGCGTATTCGTCACTAAACCAACCACGATGTCGTTAGGCGTTGTGGTACCCGACACGCGAGCCAATCGAAAGTTGTCGTACGGGCGGATCGAATCGGGGTCAATCGCCTCACTAAACCGAAGATTGATTCGGGGTGAAGTCGAGATATCCGTGGTCGGCGCTTGGCCAGGCGGCGGCGAGATCGAGAGGAAGCATTCTCCCGAAACAACCCCACCATTGATGAAGGAGGATTCGAACACTGCGGATGTCGCCGCGTTGAGCTCAACTTCGAGTGCATCCAAGGTTTCGGAGACGGGGAAGCGAATCAAGCGGACTCGAACGTCGGTCACAACGCTACCCACAAGGAAAATGGCATCCTTGGTGACTTCCACAATCACTTGGGGAATGTTTGTTCCCGTGATCGTCAAAATATCCCCGACCTTCGGCAGGTGAGCGCAGGTGAGCGTCGCAAAATCAAACGTAATTTCGAACACGCGGTCCTTGTCGTTACCCTCGGCGACCTCTCCTAAGTTTGCATCGGGAGCCACCGACCTGGGCGTTCCCTGAAACGCAACCACTTGCACTCCGCGAACCGTTGGCGGTTCGCTGTCGAACAGGAATCCATTGTTCGGATCGGTCTCTCGACCAGCGCGGAAAGAGCGCACAACGTCGAGAGTCGTGTTGGATTCCGTGGGTCCGTTATTTGTGAAGGCAACCGAATGGAAAGTTCTATTGCGAAGTACCTCGAACTGGCCAACGCCCAATGAAACAGAGGTCGGAATCCGCAGTGCACCCGACGCAACGAGAGATGCGACTCCCGGCGGGAGGCCGACGGAATTAACCGCAAGAACTCCATCAGACGCATCGAACTCGGAAATCGTGGTGTCGACGATCACGCGCGTGGGATGAAAAACTCCGTCGAGGAAAGCGCCGTGATTTTGGTCGGCAAATACACGCGCTTCGGTCGGAAAGAGCGGCGGAACGCCAACCGACATTCTGACCGTGCTGCTATTGATCGACGAAGCATCCAACAAATCCGAGAAGCGCAGCGAAAGTGCCGCGTTTCGAGGAATCATGTCGACGGGATCGACCTGCGAGGTGTCCGTACCGGAGATCGTGAGCGTCGGCACTTCGTTACGAAGATCGTCGAACAACTTCACGAACCAATCCGCATGCGTTTGCGCGTTCGATCCGCTCGGCCCGTTCGGCGCAAGCTCAACGGTCTCGTCGGCATCCGCGATGATCGTGAGCTCTTGCCTTTGAGAAATTTGGTTCGTCTTTAGCCTGTAGAACACTCCATCGCCCATGCGCTGATCATTGATAATGAAATCGCGCCGTTGAAGAGTTCGGACGCCCGGATTCCCTTGGCTATCAACGGCCTCGTCGAACACATCGACCAAACGCCCCCATTGGACCTCTTCGAGAGTGAGGTTGGTGGAGTCCCCCGCATCATTCGGGTCGAGGAAAACTTCGACGACCGACCCGTTGAGGATGCCGGTGGAATCGGTCGCTGAATTCTTTTTAGTCGAAGGACCACAAGCGACCAGCGCGACGAGCAAAACCGTACTGGATAGGAGTCGTGCTGAATGAGGGCAGGATAAGTTCGACATGTTCATCCGAAAGATGGAAAAGAGAAGAGGGGTTCCGCGAATGGATCGCGGGCGCTCTACAAGCGACGCGATCGTTCCGAGGATTAGTACCGAGCTTTGTGACTGTTACGATCAGAGGCAAGGATCACACACAGATCGGAACTCCACATGCACTGCAAAAAGCATGCGCAAGAGCATTCCGAGGGCGCGGAGAATTCAAATTCGTGGTTCCGGGGGAGGCGAGCCCGCGTCCATAGGCCGCAAGCGGCAGCATTCTGGCATTGATAACCGGTCTTGGGAAGGTCGACGATCGGTCTCCCGGTCAGCTTCTTGCTCCCCCACGGCAGGAATCTCCGGCAAACGCACGCTGAAATGTGCGATCACGCACTGGCGTGGCGCAAAAAGCGGGTTCGACTCCGTGACTTCACGGACGCTGAGCGGTGAGCCCCGCGTCCGCACCCACCCCCCTCACGCCCAACTGTCGCCCAGAGGGTTGGCGAATCGCGTCGCCGAACTCTGAATTCCCCTAACGGCTCGACGAGACGAATCCGCTGGATTCTGCCTCGCGCTCGTCCCGAAAGAACACCAAATGGTCCGCTCGAATTTTTCGAGCTGCGGCAGAGTCCCGGTTGTGAAAATTGCGGGTAGTCGAACATCCGACGAAAGCCACCGGCAATTCCTGACTGCAGAAACCGCAAGCGGCTTTGAGAGGCGCTCGCGACGGCAGCATGAAAGTGGGCTTCACATGGCGAAGTTCGGTGTGGGAGATGCACGTCGGGTTGGGACAAGGATTGGGTCCGGTCGCGCATTCGTACCTTCGCTCCTCGGTTTCCTCCGAGCGCGCTTTCAATTCCAGTCGCCCCAGGAGCACCGCGAGAATCGCCATGCGAACGGGAACTCCTCGAGCAGCCTGCTTGAAGTACATCGCTCGCGGATCTTTATCGAACTCCTGACTGATTTCGTCACGCCGAGGCAAGGGATGCATCAAGAGCGCGTTTCGCAAAGGCTCGCTGGCCATACCGCTTTGACCCAGCGTCGGATAGCCATCCGAGTTTTCCTCGGTGTTGCCGTGTCGCTCAGTTTGCGGTCGCGTCATGTAAACCGCATCCACTCGATCAACGCGCAAACCGCGACCATCAGTAAAGAGCGACAACTGGTGCGGCTTCTGCGGCGTCAAGTACACCGCATCGCTCTCCGCAGCCATCTCGCCGAGTTTCGATGCGTCGGCCCGTAGCGGTTGAACGCCGAATTCCTCCTGCAATCGCTGCAACACGTACGAAGGCATTTCGAAGCCTTGGTGCGGAATGCAAATAATGTTCGCTCCGAAACGCGCCAATGCGTAGGCGAAGGAATGAATCGTGCGGCTGTAGCGCAGGTCGCCAGCGAGAACCACATCGATACCTTCGAGCCGGCCCTTCTCGATCCAAAGCGTGTACAGGTCGCAAAGGGTTTGCGTCGGATGTTCGTGGCTTCCATCCCCCGCGTTGATAACCGGAACGCTCGAGTTGTCCACCGCAAGTCGCGCGGCACCTTCGCTAGAGTGGCGCAAGAGCAACAGGTCCGCGTAGCCTTCACCGACAACGCGAACGGTGTCAGCCAATGACTCGCCCTTCGCCGCGCTAGAAGTCTTCATGTCGGCGGCCGTCACGACTCCGCCTCCCAAACGCAGCATTGCAGACTCGAAGGAGAGCCGCGTTCGCGTGGACGGCTCATAAAACAAGCTGGCCATGATCATGCCGCGGCACAGATGGGACCAAGCGCGTAAGTCGTCTCCAAAGCGCCGCGCGTGCTGGAAAAGTTCCATCACTTCAGCCAGGGACAAATCGTCGATCGAGACGAGGTTGCGGATCCCGGTCATGTTGGAGCGCTTCTTGGGCAAGCGAAAGCGCGCGCTGTTTTGGTTGGAGGAAGATCCACCCGATGCAGATCTTTCAGAGATTACCGGATCCACGAAAATGCATCAATGCCTGCAGGCCACTTGGGGTTCAAAACGATTGCCGGGCTCGCTTCAATCCGGAGAAAGGCCGAGAATCTCGAAGACGGGCGCATGGCGAACTTCAGCCCTCGGGCTGGGCGAAACCAGCGAGGCGCGTAGCGCGCTGCACAAATTCGGCTCAAAAGGCACCGGCCGGTCAGGCACCCAGGCGGAATCAGGCAGGTGAAAAAACGCTTGAAACTCAGCTCGTACCAGCCTGCGCGCCGCCTCCGGATCGGCGTGACTTGAAAAAGAGCGCGCCAAGTCCACGGAGATTGGCTCGCGCTCATCCGCTCGACTCACCAGCGTCCGTGTTCGAATTGGGTCCTGATCTTTCCCCACCTCGTCGACGTTTGCGCCAAGCCACAACACCAAGTCTGCACCATCGCGCTCGAATCGACCGACTTCTTGGCCCGCGCGCTCGATCTGAATTTGATCGCTATTCGAAAGAGCGCCTTCAAGATCCCGATCCCCCGCCGTGTCGATCAGAATCACCGGCCACTCTCCGAAGAGAGCATTCGAAATCACTGCGTCGCGTGTGGTTCCCGGTTGCTCGCTGACAATGACGCGTTCGCTTCCCACCAGGAGATTGAACAGCGTGGACTTCCCCGCGTTGACCTCGCCCGCTAGCGCCACGCGCTTCGGATAAATCGCGGGCATCGCGACGCGCGCATTTTCGAGTAGCTCGAGCACGAAGGCTTCCCACTCGACTTCCGAATCCTCGCGGTGGGATTCCAGCGCCGACCTCAAGGCTCCCTGCATTTGATCCAAAAGAATGCGCGCCCCCATTTCGGAAGCCGCTACAGCCAATACAGCTTCGGCTCGAGCTTCGATATTGCCCTGACGCTGCGCTGAGTTTGCCTCCAGCAGTTCAAGTGCCTTGCGAACGAGCGGCGGACTGCCCGTCAGATGAAGCTCGAGCCGTTCGTTGCTTTCGCACGCGATCACTGCGTCCTCCAAGAGTTCGTCGCCGGCGATGAGTTTCGTCACGCTGAGCTCGCCCGGTTCAGGCAAGCGCTGTGCGAGCGTTCCCAAAAGAGCGCGCGCTTCCGGTCCCGTAACTTCAATGACCGTGACGCTTCCGCGACCACGCGGCGTCAGTTCGCGAACACTAGCGTTCACGAAGTGACTCTTCGATCAGCGAGCGCGGCCAAGAGTCCCAGGTGTACAAGTTCGGGCTCTTCGATCACTCGACTGGCGAGCGGTTCGCCGCTCGTCATGAATGGCATCGCTCCGCCCGTCAGCACGACCGGCAAAGCGGAATCGGATGCGGCTTCCATCAAACCCGCCACGAGTTCGCGCGCCGCTCCGCGAAGCCCCACGGCGATCCCCGCAGCCAGTGCCGCTTTGGTGTGCTTACCCAAAGCCGACGCGTCGGGCGTCGGTTTGAATTCCGGCAGTCGCGCACCTCCGCGAGCTAAGGCTTCCCCTAGTAAGTGCGGTCCGGGAGCAATCGCCCCGCCCATGAAAATTGCACGTTTTGCGTCGCCTTCGTTAAGGCCCACTTTCGCGAGGTCCACAGTCAATGCCGTCCCGCAATCCACGATGATCACCGATTGACCAACGAGTTCTACGGCTCCGCGAGCAGCGAACAATCGATCCCTACCAATCGTCTCCTGGAACTCGCAGTCGATCTCTAAGCCGTGAGGAAGTTCGCCTTGGAAACTCGAAAAGCTTGCGAGCCTTTTCGCCAGTTCGCTCTCCAATTCCTCTTGGGCAACAGCACACAGCGCGACCTCTGCACGCGCATCCACTTCGCTCAACCATTCTTCGGCACGGCTGAGAAACTCAGCATCGAGAGCGAGGTCGAGCCTCTTTACAGGAATGCGCTCCATAGCATTCCACAAGCGAAACTTGCAACGACTGTTGCCAAGGTCGATCGTAAGTCGAGTTGTGAAACTCTGCGGCATGACCGGAGAGAGATCGCTTTAGTTCGTTGGCGTGTAGTCGTAGGTCAAGGTGATGTCCTTGCCCTGACGTTCAACCAACGCGACCCAATGAGAGGTAACGTCTGAATTGGTCTTCACGTACTTGATCGCTTCTTGCGTGCTCGTCACCGGATCACCATTGATGCTCTTGATGATGTCTCCAGCCTGCAAGCCGTGAGAGCTCACGATCGAGCCGGCGGAGATTCGCTTGACCTGGATGCCGCTATAGCGATTCGTCTTCGGATCTCGATAGCGGCCGGTCTCCATTTCTCGACTCAAAATAGACGAGTAGTTTCGACCGAAGTTTTCAGCATCCTTCGTCCCAATCACGAACTGCCCCTTGCGAATCTCCCGAGTCTCGTCGTAGTTGAACTCGGGGGTCTGATCATTGATCGGAATCAAACTCTCCCGTTCGGGCATCAACAACTTGCCGTTTTCGTCAACGCGAGTGATCCCCGAACCGATGCCTTCACCGTACTGATACTCAGGCGGCTTCACGCTCTCCGGCTCGCGCGACTCTTCACCATCTTGATCCTCAAACGCAAACTCAACCGCATCGGGTTTGATCGATGCGACGCTGATAAAGCTGTACTTGCCGGGCAACTTGTCGCCTTCGAAAAGAACCACTTCGCTGTTGGATTGCATCAGGTGCTCGTCCACGTTGCTCTTGTAGTGAACCGAAGCGTTGCTCCACTCAGTCTTCGAGGAGAACTTGATCAAGACGACGGTGAGTAGATCCGAAACCGGCTTGACCGGCCGTTTTTTGACCACGTCTTTCTGCTTCTCGACCACCGGCTTCTTGGCCGGCAACTTGCCGGTCCAATTGAGCTTCCAAAAGGTCTCATTGACCTTGTCGTACGACACAATCCGGCGGCGCACGACTTTGGGCGCCTCGACGGACTTCAGAACGGCGTTCTGCTCGTCGTTGCTCAGGTTGCGAAGTTCAGCCTGCCCGACGCTGATGAATTGATAAACATCCCAGCCCAGGTAGGAACCAAGGGCCATGACGGTGATCCAACAGAGAGCTTTGATGCGTCCGATATTCATAGGTGGCGACTATCCTAGCCGTATGAAGGGCCATTCGAACCTCTGAATTCGGGGGTTCGAAGCCCATTTGGCTCAGGGGTTAGGGAGCGATCAGACGCGTCTCGCCTGATCTTCTTCCCAACTCAGCCCAACTACCGGCCTTTTTCTTGGCTTAGACCGGGCCCACGCTGCTCGCGCGGACCCGGTCTAAGCAAAGGATTCTGGCGCCCGGCGAGAATTATTCTCCAGGGCCCGCCATTCGCAGCCCGCTGTTTCCGGAATCTTCTCCGTCAGGCCCGGAGGCCCGCTTGTCGCCGCCGTGCTGGAAACCTCTCAGCGCCATCATCAGCTCGTCGGGACGATCCGAGGCGGAAAGCGCGATCTCCAAATCGACCTGAGCGGACTCCACCAAATTGCGGAGGCTCATGTTGAAGGAAACCAAGCCCTGTTCGCCGGAGGTGTCGATCACGCGCGACATTTCGCTGGTGCGCCCCTCGATCAACAACTCGCGAATGTGCGGCGTCGACGTCATCAGTTCGCAGGCCGGAATCATGCCCTTGCCGGTTGCCCGCGGAACAAGCCGCTGGGACATGACCGCTCCTAGGTTTTCCGCCAAGCGCTGTCGCACTTGTGCGTGCTGCTCCGCCGGGAAGAAGGACAAAATACGATCGACGGTTTGCGCGGCGTTCACCGTGTGCAAAGTAGAAAGCACCAAGTGTCCGGTTTCGGTTGCGTCGAGCGCTGCAGAAACGGTCTCCGCATCACGCATCTCGCCGATCAGAATAACGTCGGGACTTTGGCGCAATGCGTGGCGCAAGCCCTGCGAAAAGTCCGGGCAATCGGTTCCGATTTCGCGCTGACTAATCACGCAGCGATCTTCGGAGAACATCATCTCGACGGGATCTTCGAGCGTCACGACGTGGCGCTCGAAATGTAGGTTCATGTATTGGATCAACGCGGCCAACGTAGTGGACTTGCCTGAGCCAGCAATGCCCGTGACGAGAACGATTCCGCGTTTGCGCCCGGCGATACGCTTCATCTCCGCAGTCGGTAGACCCAAGTTTTCAAGCAAGGGCGGATCTTCCGAGATACGTCGCAGGACGACAGCGGGCTCCCCCATTTGCTTGTAGGCGTTCAATCGGAAACGGCCGAGTCCGTCGAGTTGCACGGCCACATCGACGGACCCTGATTCGACCCAGGCCTCCATGCGCTTCTCTCCAACCACGCCATTCAGCACTTCGAGAAGCGCTCCAGGTCCAGGCACCCTGCCGGGTAGGAAACGAATCTTGCCATCGACGCGGCAAGAGGGCTTTCCGCCCGCACGCAAAATCAAATCGCTGGCACGCGACTGAACCATGGCCGCCAACCATGCTTCGAGTTGATGCCGCGGTGAAATCGAAGTGGAGGTCAATCCAGGCGGCAAGTCGATCATTTGGGGTTGCCCCACAGTCGAAGTTGCCAAGGGAACCGTCGCATCCAATGTCAGAGCTGCAGGACTGGGATCCTTCGTCGCCGCGAATTGTGGATCGGCTGTCGCCTCCGGTTCGGAATCGGTTCCGAGGATTTTCGAGAGATCACTCTCTCCTGTGGATTCCTCGGAAAGAGCGTCGAAGTTCAATTCAGAACTCGGCGCACTGGACTTGCCCTCCGACGGCAACGCAGCCAACGGCAAATCGTCAGATAATTCCAATGAATCACCGGGCTTCGTTGAGACCGGAGGCACAGAAGAGATCGGCTCGAGCGGCGCGGGGCCATTTCGGGGAGCTTGCTCGTTCTTCGATGATTGAGTGGTGTTCGTAAACGGGTGCTCAGAAGAGCCTCCGCCTTGCATGGACGAATCGGGAATCACAGACCTACCTCCGGTCAGAGTCGATGGCGCCGCTCGAGGCGAGAGCGCAACCCTCTAAATTCGGAGGCTGGGCCGGTCAGTCTTGATCAAAGCTGCTCGGTCTTGACCCAGGACCGCAAAATTTCTTTTCGGGTATGCGAGGCCATCGCCAGGGCAACATGGTCTTTTTTTCCGACCACCCCCTCCGCAGAGGAGGGATTGCCAGAGCGCCCATTGAGTCAGAACTTCAGAACTGACAGGGTTGCGTGTTGGCGCCCCGAGCTAAACAGCTCCCGCTCCACCGCTTACGATCGAATTTGTCGATCTAGGGCCTGCCACACAGCTGAACTTCGGCATCTCAATACCGGGCCAAGACTTAGCTCCGTGCGAACAACACGGATGCCAGTCAGTTCAATAGGACTCTTCGCCGCGGACAACACGCCGCGCTTCGATCAGAACTTCCTGGAGTCCCCGACCCGTCGAAGACGAAATCCTCGCAACGGGGACGCCCGCCTGCTCTTCCAATTCAGCGGCCGAAGCCTCGGCGGCTTCGTTCTCACACTTGCTCGCCACTAAAAGTGACGGGCGTGAAGCGAGTTCGGGTGAGTAGTTTTTGATCTCCCCGCGGATCGCACGCCAGGCATCGATAGGAGCTTCCAAGGCTGCCTCAGAGACGTCCACCAAATGCAGAAGAACCTGGCAACGCTCGACGTGCTTCAGGAACTTGATCCCGAGGCCAACTCCTTGGGAAGCGCCTTCGATGAGTCCGGGTAGGTCTGCGATGCAGAGCGTGTCAAAGTCACCGACTTGTGCGATCCCTACCTGTGGATCCAAGGTCGTGAACGGATAGTCCGCGATCTTAGGTGTGGCCGCACTTACGCGAGAGAGAAAAGTGCTCTTGCCGGCATTCGGCAAGCCGACTAAACCGATCTCGGCCACGATTTTGAGCTCGAGTCGAACCGCGCGCAACTCGCCTTGAAGTCCCGCCTCGGCAATGCGAGGTGCTTGACGAACAGCGTTGGCGAAACTGGTGTTTCCTCGGCCACCATCGCCGCCCTTGGCCAGGATGAGTCGATCGCCATCTTGGGCGAGATCCCGCAACAAGTGACCACGCTCTTTGTCACGAACCTGGGTTCCGACGGGCACCGGCAAAATGTAGTCGTTGCCTCGGTGACCTGTACGATTCGCAGGTCCACCGGGCTCGCCATTGCCCGCGCTGTACTTGTACTGCCGTCCCACCTTGAGCAAGGAACTCTCGTGGGAATCCGCAACGAGGACGATGTCGCCTCCATCACCACCCGTTCCGCCCCATGGTCCACCGCGCGGCACGAAAGCCTCGCGCCGGAAGGCAATCATTCCATCGCCGCCTTTACCAGCGAGGACTTCTATCTCGCACTCGTCGCGGAACATGATGGGTTACCAAGCAAAGAGGTCCCGTACGGGACCCCTAAATAAATCAACGAGTCGTCGTTAGACGGCCGGATCGACGTGAACGCGACGGCCGGTCTGAAATCGAACCGTTCCGTCGATCAAAGAGTAGATCGTGTAATCGTTACCGAGCCCGGTGTTCTTGCCCGGCTTGTAACGCGTTCCACATTGACGAACGATGATCGTGCCGCTGGTGACGGCCTGACCGCCAAAACGCTTCACTCCACGAAACTGCGGATTGGAGTCACGACCGTTGCGGGTCGAGCCCTGTCCCTTCTTATGTGCCATAGCTTATATATCCTTGCTTTGCTGTCTTAGCTTGTTTGCTGTCTTAGCTTGACTGCTGTCTTAGCTTGACTGCTGTTGCGCTGCTGCTTGAGCGTGAGCGTCTCTACGCTTGAATGGATGTGATGCGAACGCGCGTGTACTTCTGGCGATGGCCATTCTTACAGCGCGAATCCTTGCGACGTCGGAATTTGAAAACCACCAACTTGGGGCCCTTCGCGAGCCCGAGAACTTCGCCTTTGACTGACGCGCCTTCAACGAGCGGTTTGCCCAAGCGAACTTGGCCTTCGTTAGAGACGAGCGCGACTTGGTCGAAGCTGATTTCTTGTCCGGACTCAACGGAGTCCATGGTGTCACAAAGAATGACATCGCCTTCGCGCACGGTGAATTGGCGCTGGCGATCGGAGATGACGGCGTACATGGTTCTGACTAGCCTATTTCTTGGACTAAAGGGGGAGCCCTTTTGAACGACGATGGCCGCTCGCAAATCGGACTTTCGGACCTCTCGATCACGAAAGGGCCGAGGAGTCTAGCTATGCGAAGCCACTCTGGGAAGCGTCGCCTAAAAAAGAGCACCCGATTCTATAAATCAAGTGCTCCACGGAACTACCGTTTGCGGCGCCCGCCCGGCCTGACCTCGCGGCCATCCGTTCGCAGATACCGCAGCACGCTATCCTCAACCTGGTCGGGGACGCCCGAGAACTTCAGTTCGCGGCTGTGCCGTGATTTCAGTGCGTTGAGATCGACGATGGCCTTCGTTTGCAGGTAGTCGACCACTTCGGGATGAGCCCGAACTTCGATGGTCGAGAAGCCTTTTTGGGTCATTGCGGAGCCCAACCGACGAAGAATGGCCTGCGCGCGGGAGCTGGCTGTTCGTTCGCGGCCCGAGCCGCGGCAGACATTGCAGGGGTCGAAAATGAGCTTCGAAAGCCCCGGCCCCAGACGCTGACGGGTCATTTCGAGCAAGCCGAACTGGGAGATACGCCCCACTTTGCTGCGCGCTCGATCGCCGGCTAGAGCATTGCGGAACTCCCGCTCGACGGCCAAACGGCTGCTCGAGCGCATCATGTCGATGAAGTCCACCACGAGGATGCCACCCAAATCGCGCAGACGAATCTGGCGGGCAATTTCGGGAGCCGCTTCCATATTGGCCTTGAGCGCCACGTCTTCGAAGCCGGAACCTTCGCGGGTTCGGCCCGAGTTGACGTCGATGGCCACTAGCGCTTCGGTTTGATCAAAGACGATCGAACCGCCTGAAGGCAGCTCAATTCGCCGTGAGAACATGCGCTCGAATTCTTGCTCAATGCCGTGAGCATGAAAGAGCGGACGAGTTCCCTCATGGAGTTTGATGCGGTCCACATGCTCCGGCATCAAGGCCTCGGCAAACTCGACCATGCTCGTATGAACCGTGGGGTCATCCACTATTACCGCTTTCGTCTTCGCGTTGAACAGATCGCGCATAGTGCGGATCGCCACGCTGGACTCTTCGTAGAGCGGCGCGGGGTTCCGACCGGAAACAAGGCGCTTGCCGAAGTCCTCCCAAACCGCCATCAGGTAATCGAGGTCGCGACGCAACTCGGCCTTCGTCTTGCCGATACCAGCCGTTCGCACGATGACGCCCATGCCCTCTTGGATCTTGAGCGAGGTCAAGATGCGCTTGAGGCGACGACGTTCTTTCTCGTCTTCGATCTTCCTCGATACGCCAGTGCGCGCCAACGAAGGCATCAGCACCAAGTAACGACCTGGGATCGAGATGTAAGTTGTGAGCGTAGGCCCTTTATCACCAATGGCGTCCTTCGTGATTTGCGCGGCTACCATCTGTCCCTTTTTGAACAGATCTGTGATCGCCATCCGCGGACGCGAACTGCGCCGTGGCGCACCACGCTTCCCGCGCGACTTGGAATTCTTCGAGGAGCCTTTGCCCTCGTCCGAAGAGTCGACGCTATCTCCCCCGCCACCCCAATCGTCGTCTTCGACGCGGGTGGTGAGCAACTTGTCGAGATTCCAATCCGCTTCTCCGTAAACCGAGAGAACATCCGAAGCGTGTAAGAATCCGTTCTTGCCTTGACCGAAGTCAATGAAGGCAGCACCGATCGGCGCTTCGATGTTGACGACGCGACCACGATAGATGTCGTTGACTAACGAGGTGTATCGATCGACGACCATTTGGAAGTCTAGGATCCGCTCGCCTTCGCAAACTGCAACGCGAACCTCTTCGTGATGGTCCGCATTCACCAGGATCGTCTGAGTACGAGCGGCTTCGAGAGCCGCTGCCTTCTCTTCCGATACTCGAGTTCGCTGAGCGATGCTTTCCTCTGGCGTCTGCTTGCCTCGCGAAGTCCTCGCTTTGGGCTCTCGGCCTGAACTAGCACCGGCCGAGTTCAGATCGAATTCTTCAAGGTCGAGGAGTTCGTTCTCCTCGCCGGGGATCGACTCAACCACGCCGTGCTGAACGACAACGACCTTTTTACGGCGACGTCCGCCTCGAGAACCGCGGCGGCGGCGCTTCTTTAGCTCTCCACCCTCGGCATCCTCGTCTGAAGACTGCTCGGCTTCATAGGCATGATCATCAGACTCCGTGCGCTCTTCTTCATTCTCTTCGGAAACGGAGACTCGCTTGCGGCGCGTCAGCACCTTTCGTCGAGTTCGCGATTTGCGCGGCTTCGGACCCGCGGAGGCGGCCTCCTCGGTCGCGTCACGGTCGTCCTCGTCGCGCGGTTCCCGTTCCGTTGATTCACCAGTTGATGCAGCAGAAGCTTCACCGGAATCAGCGGCTTTTGATCGTCGTCCGCGAGTTCCGCGCGACCGCTTTCGCTTGGGCTTCTCCGCCCCCACATAGTCTCGGTCCTGCTCGCCAGAATCCGCGCGCGGTTCAGCCAGAGGTTCGTTTGATTCCGAATCGAGAGCGGAGGAATCCGCCTCATTCTTCGTGGTCCGCGATCGACCTGCTCCGCCACGTGTGCGG
>JBLINP010000084.1:0-14719 GCA_047639415.1 Planctomycetota bacterium
CGTGTTCGAAAGCAGAGCGATGCGAACGTTCGCGGATAGTGGTAAGTCTTCAATAATTCTCGCTAAAGAACATTCGAGCAAGGTCCCCAGGTACGAGAGTAGTCCGGTTAGAAAGTAGCCCGGCTTTGAATTGGGGTCGTGCTGTTCGCTCAAGCCGGCGCACATTGCCGCTCTGGAGAGCGCATTCGCAAACAGCGCCTTCGGACGATCTTCGAGTTGGCAAAACGCAAAGGTAGCCGCGAGCACGCGACGAACTTCCGACTTCGATTGCTCATTCCCGACCAACAGACTTCGCAATCCATCCTCATCAAGCTGTTTGTACCAACTTGAAAACTCGGCCTGGCTTTGCATCGTCGCAGCGGGATCGGAGTTTGAACTCAAACATGTGACCAGCTCGTGAACCACGGCCAGGCGATTGGGTTTCATTCGCCGGCCGCGAACGGTGTAGGACCGCGACAAGAAATACCCTTGGTAGAGATCGAAGCCCAACTCGCAACAGCGCTCGAAGTCTTCCAAGGTCCGAACTTGCTCAGCGAGTAAGGTCAGATCGCGCTTCCTCAAACTGGCGACCTGTGACTCGACCTCTTGCCAGCCCAGGTCAAGGATGTCGAGCTTCACAAGGCTTGCGAACTCCAGCATCCTGGCCGTGCGGTCGTTGAGTACGAAATCATCGAGCGCGATGGTGTACCCGCACGCTTTCAAGCGTCGCAGCCCATCCAAGACTTCATCGTCGGGATCGATGTGTTCAAGCACTTCGAGCACCACGCCTTCAGTCGGAAGGGGCAATTCGTACTCCCCCACGATGAAGGCGCGCGTCAGATTGACGAAAGCTAAGCGCTCACCGACGACTTCCTTGATTCCAATCTCGTGGAAGGCGTTCAGAATCACTTGCGACGTGGCTTGATCACCGTCATCGATTTGCGCGACCTGTTCGTTTCCGCGACGAAAGAGTAGCTCGTAACCAATCACTTCGAGTGCTCGATTGTAGATGGGTTGTCGTCCGACGAAGACTTCAGACATGCGAACCCAGCTCTACTTCCCGCCACTTAGTCGCGACCCATTCGCCGAATCGATAGCCGTACCAACCGATGGTTGTTTCACTTTGAGCGTTTACCGAAACGACAACTTGCTCCCATTCATTAGAGGCATGATGACGGTCTCTGTCCGACAGCTCGGGCCTTTGATCGGGATGAGTGTGCCAAACTCCGAGAAGTTCTTCGCCCAGCTCCGAGGCTTCATTTGAACGCGCCACCAATTGGCCGGGATCGAGGTCGAAACTACGCGAGTCACGGGCGAGATTGCTCACGCTGAAAACGCGACGAATCCAAAGGCGATTCTCGTTGCGTATCCCGGAGAGCACACCGCAAGCCTCGCGCGGATAGGCGTCTCGCGCTTGTTCGCGCAAAAACAGGAGAGCGGAGCGCTCGATTTCGATCGGCAGCACGAGTTCGGAATTCACTCGGCGTCGTCCGCGTCATCGTCGGTATCGATGTATCCCAAATCGTCCAAGATATCGATCATTTGGGCCGTGATGCTCTGGTCGACCATGTGTCGTGGCGCCGCCAACTCCGCTTCGATCCGCCCCAGCAAAGGCACCTTCATGTCTTCAGGCAAATATTCGAACGAGCTCGACAGATTCTGCTGATCCTCAGCATCCCTTTCGACGTCGTAGAGCTCGAAGCTAATCAATGCCGCCGAAACGCTTTCGAGCGTCGCTTGCTGCGGGAACTCCGAGAACTGAAAGATCGCCTTCTTGCCGCCCAGAATCAGCGCGCGAATGGGATGCGGCTCAAGGCGCTCGGGTTGCTCAAGCATCGTTGTCCACTCGCCGGTGAAGTCGACAGCTTTATCGCTGCCCATCCAAATCGGTGCGGCCACATATTCATCGGGCGCCAACGGCAACTTCGGCCGTCGCCGCTGCAGTTTGGAAGCTAGCGCATCGAGATTCAAAACCGACGCCGCCAGAACGGAAAGTCCTAACGTCTCAACCGGTTGCTCGATGACTCCGCTTTCCACCCCGCTGCCCCATAGAATCAAAGGGACACGAGTCGATTCTTGGTAGAGGTTATTCCCGTGTCCGTACCAAGCGTGTTCGCCGAACTCTTCGCCGTGATCGGAAACGAAGGCCACCAGCGTATTTCCCAGAACGCCACGCTCTTTCAGCTCATCGATAAGCGCACCAACTTGCTTATCCAAATACTGCAGTTCGCCGTGATAACGACCGCGCAAAAACCTCAAGGCTTCGGTTTGCGGATGCAGTCGTTCCGCGCCTAGCTTCGCATTGCGAACGCTTTTCACGTCGACGTCGTAGGGTCGACCGCGCAGAGATTCCTCCACGGCAATTTCGCGAAACTCGCCCGGTGCGTTGTAGGGCGTGTGGGGATCGAAGTAATGAACGTAGGCGAAAAAGCGTTGTTCGGGGGCTTCCGAAAGCCAATCTAAAAAGGAACGATTGAGTTGACGAGAATTGGACGAACTGGACACCACAAACGTGTCGAAGCCACCCGCAAAGCCGGCCGAACGACGGATTAGAGAATTGCTGATAAAGGCTCCCGTTCGCACACCGTTCCAGTGCGCCGATTTGGGCAAAGTATCGCACCAATCGGCCAATTGGTCCGATTCTCCAGAAACTGCGCCGTGCACGCCCGGGTCCAAACCTGTCAGCAAACTCGTCACCGAAGGCAAGGTCCATGACGACGGGGAATACGCTCGTTCAAAACGCAAGCCTTCTTGCGCCAACCGGTTCAATTGCGGCGTCGATGTTCCGCCCCAAGGACCTAAGTCATCGGCGCGCAGAGTTTCGGCGCACAGAATCAAGACGCTCGGGCGCTCCGCATCGCCGAAACCTTGTGATTTCAGTTCGCGCGACGCGACCAGTCTGGGACGCGCAATCCCTACCCATGGCCGCTCCAAAGTTGCGATTCCATCGACAGCGCGACCGGGTTGATCTGGGATCGGCCAAACGGATCGAACCGGTTCACCTTCCGCCTTGAGATTGACGATCAATTTGAGTTCGAGCAAAGCACCGTGCGAAGCGTCGATCGGCACGCGTAATTCTTGGCTCCAGCCTTCTGCGAAATGCTGACCCGCTGTCGAAAACTCGAAGCGCTCCAAATCCCGCTCACCACTTTGCAACGCAACCTCGATCGCGACGCCTTGCATCGCACGAACGCGTTCATCGAGTCCCAGTTTGAAACGAAATTCAACTTCTCCCTGTCGCTCGATTTCGGTTGCAGGCCAAGCGATGACACAGGATTCCGCAACTGCCAAAGCGGGCTTCACTCCCCCACGTCGAATGTTTAAGCCCGCTCCCGTTTCGAAATGCGATTGAATTGAAACCAAGGGCACTTGAATGGGTTGCTCTGTTTCCCCGTGCAGCGTTCCCAACTCAACCAGCGGCAAAGCTTCGCCAACCCTCCCGATCAACACGTCGTCCTGAAAGACACGAGCCTCGCCCGAATCAGCGAGTAGATCGACCAAAACGCGCTCGCGAGTCATTGCCGTCAATTCACTTTTGGATGCCGACGAAATCAAAGTCGGACTCCACCAATCGGGAAGCACCAACAGATCCATCGGCCCAGCACTGCGCTCGACCTCGAACAAAAACTCGCCGCGCTCGCCGACGATATCTCCGAGTTCAACGGTCCAAGGCTCGCGCGCGCGTGAGGCCGGCGGTGAGAGGCTCACCTCATGTTCCGCTAGCAGGCGCGGCTCCGCTCCCGAACTCGGCCGCCATAGAATCTTGAAACGCGCGGAGTAGCTGGAAGCGCCCGCGGGGGGAAACGGACGAGGATTGCCTTCATCCGGCACCAATTGATCAACCCAGCCCAAGCCCACGCCGAGCTCTAGCCGAGAATTTTGAAAGATTTCGAGCTCCGGAGCAGCGATCGAACAGGTGGGCGCCACGCGCAATCGAAGGCCCGGATAATCCTCATTCCGGTCGGGATCCTCCGCCAGCTTCAGAAACCGAGACGAGTGATTGATGAACCCCGATTCAATCGAAAATTGCTCGAGGCGGGAGAAGAGCTGGAGCCGGCGCTCTGGAAAGTGGGCCTCGGACAATTTCGAATCGCAGGAGAGGGTTAGGCTCGCAAGACCAACCACCATTAGAACCCGGAACTGACTGGCAATAGTGTTGGTGACCCGCCCTAAGAGTCTAGCGGGCAATTGCTTACGTATCATCATGGCGTTCTAGCCCGGATTATTCATGAACCGCGAGGCAAAACGCCTCGAATTGGTTCCTGCTGGCACTGCCGGTCGTTCGTGGTGTTTGGTCCGCGTGTTCATGAATAATTCGGGCTAGACCCGTCCCCTGCCAGCGATCGAACTAAAACCTCGCCCCACGGGGAGTTGAGACCACGCGAACAACACGAAAGCCATCCAGTTCGCTAGCCAATCAGTTCGGGAATTTCTTGGTAGGCCGGGAAACGCCTCAAACTCAACTTTGAGTAAATCAAACGCCCGTTGACGCTGACCTCGAACGCTCCGCCGTCGGATTTCACCAACTCAACCTGGGCCTCGGGGTACAAATTCTGAAGCTCAGCGGTCAGACCGACCGCTTGGGGCTCGTAGTTTCATTGCATGCAGTACTCGATGCGAATATCCATAGATCGCTATCATGTCGGCCCACTGTCGAGCAGGCAACGTCCGGACGCAGGGTTCCATACCTTTTCGGCCGGACTCAGCCCTCCGCCGCTGGTACGCATTGTGTAACGTGCCCGTAAGGGCATTCGATGGATCCGTCCGAAGTCGAACGGGTCCTCCTCACGAGGGCTGCATCAAGCGCCCCTCACCTCAACAACAGTCTCAAAGTTATCTGGCCCACCGCCAGCCGCACAAAAGTGATGAAGCATCTTCGTTCTTGGATCTCCCTCGGTCTTGTCACCCCGGTTCTGCTCGCCTTCGCTCTACCCGCGCAGGAGATTGTCTTTGCACCCAAGGATGGACTGCGCCTGACGAAAACCTTCGAGTTTACCTTCGTCTCCACCGTTGACGACATGGAGATATCCATGGACGGCGAGCCCATGCCCGCTCCGCCGATGGAAATGAACACGACTCAGAACGTCAGCGTCACGGTCACCGATCACTACACCAAGGTCGGTGAAGGTCGCACTCTTATTCTGGAACGCCGCTTCGACAGTTTGGGCGGCACCGTCGAACTCGATATCAATCACCCGATGCTAGGCGATATGGATATGGAAGCGGAGTCGACGAGTGAACTCGAAGACACGACGGTCGTCTTCACGTGGAATGAAGAGGACGAGGCTTACGACGCCGCTTATAACGAAGACTCCAGTGACGGTGACGAGGATTTGCTCGAAGACCTCAGCGAAAATTTTGACATGCGCGGGTTGCTTCCCAGTGGAGCCGTCTCCGTAGATGACTCTTGGCCGCTCGAAGCCGAAGTTCTCATGAGCCTCCTCGCACCTGGCGGAACGCTCGCCCTGATTCCGCAAGATGCCCCTGCCGAAATGGATATGGGAGCGGGTATCGACTTCAGTACTCAACTTGGAAATCTCGACGGCGATTGCTCGGCTACCTTTGCCGGAACGAAAACCAGTGATGAGGGCACCTTGGCCATCATCAAGCTCAACTTTGAAGTTAGCTCCGAGAAGGACATCACCGAACAAGTTGCCGAAGCGACCGCGAATTCAAAGCAGGCCGAAGCCATGGGCATGGAGCAAGACATTCAGTCGGCCGATGCCTCCTTCGAGTTTGAGTTGGAAGGCACGCTGCTCTGGAACATCGACGGTGGCCACTTCCACTCGCTCGAACTCACCGGAACGACCGAAGCCGTTATCGATGCAGCCGTCTCGATCTCGATGATGGGCCGGACGATGGACACCGAAACGGCCATGTACATCTCAGGCGAACTCACAGTCACCACCTCGGCGAGCGCTGCAGAAGCATCCGACGAGTAAACGGCCGGCGCTTCGACGTCCGGCCTTCACGCGCCGGACTATGATCCAAAGCAGGAGGACTTCGGTCCTCCTGCTTTCTTTTTTGCGCACAAGTCCCAGGCTGATCGCGATCCGACACGAACACTTCGAGTACGAACAAAAGCGAATCACCGCCGTCGATTTCCTCGAAGGACCGCTCGCCGATTCTGACTTGGGCTCGCACTCGCTTGCACCTCTGTTAGGATCCCGCCATGCGCATGGTCTCCTATTTCACGCCGATGGCCGCCCTGGTCGCCGCAGGCTTACTGGCCACGGCCATCACGGGCATTTGGTATGGCGGGTCGCAAACCCACCTGACCGTCGGCCTGTTCGCCGCCATCCTGACCGTCGGCGTACACACCTTGATGATCCTGTTCATGATCATCACTGGGCGCGTTTTGCGAGCGGCGATGGAATCCCGTCCTCTCGGCCCCGAATACCTGACCGAACTCAACGATTACTTCTCGAAGAAGCCTGGCTATCCCGCGGCTCTGCTCTCGGCGGTTTCGATCGTAGCCACAGGCGTTCTCGGCTACAGCCAACGCGGCTTTGGACTGGCCGCGTCGATTCACATGATTGTGGGTTTAGCGGCAGTCATCCTCAACCTGTGGGCGCTAACGCTCGAATACAAAACCCTGTGTGCGAATCAGCGCCTGCTCGATCGGACGGCCGAAGCGTTAGACAAACTCGACGCGGCGAACGAGAAACCGCTACCGGAAGATGAGGCTGAGACGATGCGCTATGCGCCGACGGGCCGCTGGATCTTGGCGGGCTGCGTTGCTTGGGCGCCCTTGATCTATTGGACACTCGTCGTTTGGAAAGGCGCCTTTGATCGCGTCAGCCCAATCTTCTTAGCTGGAACAGCGGTGGCTTCGACCTTCTGTTTCGTTTCCGCCTGGCTAACGCGCGGACTCGATACGAATGGCGACCCACTCGCCGCCAAAGAAACCTCCGAGTAAGTCTCGCGACTACTCCGAGTCCGATTTCTCCAAGTCCGATTTCTCCAACAACTTGAGTTGCGCGGCGACATCCTTGTACTCGGGCCAGACCAATTCGATCTCGTACAAGAAGCCCATTCGTTCGTCCAAATCTTCGGTCCCTTGCGACTGCGCATAGAGTCCGTCGGCTTGAACCACGGCCTCTTGAAGTACCGATCGCCGCGTAATCGCGTCTTGATAAAAGCCGGAAACCTCCAAGAGCTGCTCGTAAGCGACAACTGCCTCGGGGTATTGGAAATCGTCTTCGAGGCGTCGAGCTTCGTCGTACATGATTTGAAACTCTTGCTCTTCAATATCGATCGCACCCACTTCGAATGCTCCGACTTGCGCTTCAGTCAGTTCCATTCCTTCGGCGAGTGCCTCGCGAGCGAGATCAAAGCGTCCGCGAAGTTGCAGCCAATCCGCATGCTCGAGCTTTGAAATTGCGCCCGCTTCTTTGGCCATACGCTTACGCCCATCTGCCGCCAACTCATTGGTCGGGTCCAAGAGCAGAGCCAAGCGATATTCATTGCCTGCTGCGAAGTACAAGCCACTGACTTCGAAGTTCTCGGCCTCAGCGACGCGCTCGTCCGCCAAAAGGTTTTGCACGGCCACACTTCGCTCTAGCGATTTTGAATCGTTCGGAATGAACTTCTCGCTCGCGTAATTGAATTTTGCGCGCGCCTGGTGAAGCCAATAGGAACGAAGGGCTCGCACGCCTTCGCGATAGTAGTCCTCGCCACGACCGGCGCGATAATTGGTGAGCAGCAACATGCGTCCGACGCCCTGCTTGGCGGCCGAGCTTGACGGATCGAATTTGAGTGCGGTTTCGTAGGCCTCCATCGCGTTCACCAGATCGCCTCGACCGGTAAAACTGAGCGCTCGATCTAACCAAAGATTCGACAGCTTCCGGCTCGTCTTCAGATGCCAGGTTTTCACCGCCGGGTTGTCCGGATCGATTTCGGTGGCTTGCTTGAGGTGCTCCATCGCCTCGTCATCGCGATCATCGAACGTGGCTCGCCGGGCACGCTCGATCAGCAGCGCAACACTTGCTGCGCGGTAATTGGCCTCCGCCGATTCGTCGTCCGGAGCCTCCTCGAACAGCTGCGCGCCGATTCGCACCGCCCGCTCGTATTCCGCATTCGCCACGAGGTCGGGAACGGTCGGTCCGTCGTAATCACCCGAGTGGCAAGCGCCAAGGGCCAGGAGCGATAGAAGCAGAGAGGGACGATGTAGCTGGTGAAAACGATGCATGGTTCGGCTTGAAGAGCTGCGGGGGGATCGGAGACGATCGCTTCCGTTGGATATTCCCATCAGTTTTACAAGGTACTCCGATGTGGGTTCAGCTCAGTGCGAATCGATCGAAATTCCTCGCGGCACACACTCAAAAATGGTCCACCGGCTCTGGAGATCAAGCATCTCGCAGCGAATTGGGCGTTACCGGAGCGGTGCGGGCGGGCCCGGAATCGCCGGCCGCGCGAACAGCTAGGTTCGCATCGAGCTGAAGATCACGACGCCCAAGCTGCCGAAGAATAGAACGGGCAGCCAGCTCGCCATCAGGGGCGAAAGACTGCCCTGCATGCCTAGCGAACGCGTGACGAAATCGGCGGCGAAGTAGAAAACGCACAGGAGGAACCCGGCCACCATCCTCTCGCTGCGCCGACTGCGGCCGTAACTGACCAGGAACGGCAACCCGACTAGGAGCAGCACAATGTTGGCCAGCGGGAAGGTCTTGAGGTATTCCACCAAAGTCTGGAACTGCACATTGTCCGGATCTCGACGCCAAAGTTCGGTCGTTTCCTGGAACGACAGGTCGAGCGGCCGCTCCTGTCCCTTCCATTGGACATAGACATCCCGCGGCGTGAATTTAACGTCCCCCAACCACTCGATCTTGCGCGGGTTCTCCTCCGGCCCTTCCACCACTTGATAGGTGCCGTCCTTTAGATGCCAATCGCCGTTTTCGTAAACCGCCGATTTCGCATTGATCGTACTGAGTCCAACCTCCGTCTTAATCGTGGCAACGAGTCCAGTGATCACAGCCTGACCGCCCTCCTCGCTGGAATCGCGAAACTCTTCAATACGGATCAGATTGGTCCCGGAGTCGTGCGGCAGCTTCAACCAAATCTGCTCGTAAACCAATTCAGGCTCGCGTTCGACGATGCGATGCAACGCTAAGTCGCGGCGATAACCAAAGCCCTCGGTTGCCCACTCGCGCAAACCAAACATCCCAGCGGCCAGAATTCCGCCACCAACCAAAATCGGTGCGATCAAACGCTGTGCGCTAACGCCAGCATTCAAAGCCGCGACAATTTCATTATTGCGCACCAGCTTCGATGCCGTGAAGAGTCCCGCGATTAACGTGACGAAGGGCGCAACCTGCAGGTAGACGAAGGGCGTGTTGTAGAGGTAGTAGCGAATGATCTCGGTGCTCGCAGCCACCGAGCCATCGGGGCCAACTTCCATGAAGTCATCGAGATGCCCCACCATGTCCAAGATCAGGAACATGCCAATCACCAAGAAGAACGCAATCGAGTAGGACGCCGTGAACAGCACCAAAACGTAGCGATCGAGCAAGCCACCAATCTTGAGCTTCGATTGTCTCATCGCTCTGATTTGCCTCGATTCAGACGGCCAGCTACGCACGTCATTTGCGAATCACCCTAGCGCATGCGATCACGCCGATTACGCCGCCGACGATATTGATGATCCATGGAGCAACAGCTCCAGATAACGCGCCCGATTGAAAGAGTTGCCGCGCAAGTTGCAACGAAAGCACGTAGTAGACCATCGCGTAGGCGATAGCTGCGCCAAAGGCAGCTAGCTGTGTACTGCTGCGTAGACGGATACCTGTTGGAATGCCCAGCAGCAAGAATAGTAGATAGGTCGCGGACAGAGCGCGCCGTCGATTGACTTCGTAGTCGTACTCCCCGATCTCCTCCTCCGCAACTTCGTTGTTCTCCAGCCGTCGAGTGATTTCGGAACTCTTCAGGTACTTGGGTCGATTCGGGTTGTAGGGCTTCGAATCCAACATCGCGTCCAAATCAAAGATCACCGAGGTATTCTCGAATCCACCCTCGGTTCCGCCTTGAATTGCGCGGGCGTCGGTGAAGCTCGCGACGAGCAAAGGCCCATCAAACTCAAAGCTCACCTTATCCGCGTACATCCAGAGGTCCTTCCCATCCTCCTCCGAATCTCCATGTTGAAGAACGGAGATGTGAGCTTGATAAAAAACGGGACGATCGGGATCGCGACGTGCCGCGGAGAGAAAGAAGCCTGGGAACTGAACATCGGTTCGGCCCGGACTGAGCAGCTTCACCGCGTTTTCGAGAGCTTCGCGGCGATAGGTTCGTTGGCGCAGTTTCCAGCTAGGCGCGAGCTCGGCTGCCAACCAGTTGGTAGCCCCAACAAAGACGACCGCGATGAGCAGGCAAGGGGTCAGCAGTTTGGCGGGATTGATTCCGGCCGAACGAATCGCGGTCCACTCGCGATCGGCTGCCAAACGACCGAAGGTGGTCACGACCGCCAGTAGAAAACCCAAGGGCAGGATGTAGGGCACCAGGTCCGCAAAGACGAGCGGCAGGTAACCGGTTAGCGCCCCCAGACCTGCTGCTCCAATCTTGTGCACCGTGCTGACCAACAAGGCGGGCACCAAGACAAACAGAATGCCACCCACAGAAAAGAGGATGGCAACCAGCAGTTGTTTGAAGACGTAACGTTGAATGATCAAGACGAGTGACCCGGGTCGGCGACATTGTGAAGCCGAAATGGTCCCGGGTGAAGGGCCAGCACCATTCAAAATGCTAGTGTAGGCGTGAAGCAGGCTTGTGAGCGGGTGCAACACGGACTCAACGCCCCACTATTTTTCGACGAGCCGAGCTATTCTCCGCGTTCCTTCGACGACGCCAACACTCCCTCAATGGCTCCACTCAAAGTTTCGGCTGCACTCATGGCCACGCACGCCACTTCTTGGGTGTCACACGCCTAACTCTGTAATTCGATCCACTCAGCAAAGCCAAGCCCGTCGAATAGCCCATTTGCGCTGAAGCGCTGAAACTCAACCCTCGTCGTGACCAGTTCGAACTTTGTCCTCAAAAATTCCGATCGACGCACGACGGAAATCGTGGGCGCTGAGCCGGGGTTGGTCAGAAAGCTGTTTCACTCGCGCGGCCTGCGAAGTTTCACCGACCGCCGGAGAGCCTTGAAAGAGTTTCGAATTCTTCAAAAGGCGAAGGACAGTGGATTGCCGGTTCCGACTCCTCGCGAAGTCACACGGAGTAGCGGTTCGTGGAGCCTTTCGATGGATCGCATCCCCGGAGCGCGCTCGCTGCGCGATCTCATCGAGAAAAATCCGTCCACGGAAAGCGCTCAGTGCCCGACCGACTCCAATTTTGATCGTTCAAACATCGCCAAACAACTTGGCAAACTGCTCGCAAAGCTAGCTGCTGCTGGCATCGAACACTGCGACCTTCACCTCGGCAATCTCTTGGTCGATCCCGGCGGCCAGTTGTGGCTGTTGGACTTTGCTCGATCCAAAGTACGTTCCGGTGCTCACCCCGCCGGCGGCTATCGCGACCTCGTCACGCTCTGTGCGAGCATGCGAGAGTGCAGCAGCCGCGCAGAACGCGAGGGCATGTTGGACGCCTTCTACGCTGTTCACGGAAGTGCCTTAGCTGGCACTGCCTTAGCTGGCACGGGCGGCGTGAACGAATTCATGGAGCGAGTCGAACTTGAGGCAAGGTTAGAGCGCCGTAGCCGAATTTTGCGCAACCTCGGACGTTGGATGCGCACGAGCGGCGTCGCGCTGAACTTTGAGGTTGAAGGCAAGCCCGCTCTCTGCGCTCGCTTCCTATCCGACGAGCAACGGCTCCGCCCATTCGCAATCCTAACTGGTTCGCAATTCGCGATCAGTGACCAGCGTTTGACATTTCAAGCCACCAATCAAAAGGCAGCCGTTCAAGCCTGGATGTCCTCCGCCTTGTTGTATGAACACCGCATTCGAACTCCACGTCCGCATCGAATCCTCTTTGGGAATTCAAATAGCGTCGAGTTTGAAGTTCCGATGGGCTGCGAGCTTCTGCTTGAGTCAAAGCATGAGTTTACTGCGGAACACCTAGCCACCAGTTACGGCGAACTGATTGGAAGCCTGCACGAACGCGGCCTTAAGCCAGTCTCAATTTCCACTCAGCAATTGCTGATTTGCTCATCCGGTAGCTTGCTCGCTCTGCCGGGGCTGTGTTTTGAGAAAGCCGTCAGCGTGGAGAGCGCGCTTGAAGTCGGAGCGGAGTTGATGATGCACAACTTCATGACCCCCGACACGCGTGTTGCTTTTTCCGAAGGCTACGAACGGGCGCTGAAACATCCCCTAGCGATCGATTCAGCTTTCTCATCTGAACCTCTAACGCCCGACTCAATCGCATGAGTTCGGAACCGTTACGCCGCCGACTGCGCGCCCGTGCCGTCAACGGCTTCGCAAAACTCGCGAATCGATTACCCGCCTTCAGTGTGCGTGCACCGCTTGGCGCGCTCGCACGATTGGCGAGCTTTTCAAAGGTCCAAACTCTGACACTGGCCAACCTGGAACTCGCCCTCGGTAGTGAAACGACGCTCGCAGAACGCAAGCGCATCGCCGCTGGTGTTCGAGCACACTCTGCCAACCTACTTTATGAATGGGCGCGATTGACTCCCGGTCCCGCGCAACTCGACTGGCTCAACCAGAACGTCGAGATCGATGAGTCGGTTCGAATCCTCGAAGAGCAAACTCAACTGGGTCGCGGCGTCATCCTCGTCACCGCACACATTGGCAATTGGGAAATGTTGGCCATCGCACTTCGCGCGCGCGGGTTCGAAGGCACCGTGGTTGGGCGCAAGCGCGCGCGTGATTCTGGATCCAACTTTCTCGTCGACTTACGTGCCGCTTGGGGCTTAGACAGCTTGCCCCAGGATTGCGCGGCACGCGAACCACTGCGCGTCTTGCAATCGGGAGCCATACTCGGACTTTTGACCGACCTCGAGGTGCGCCGGATCGACGGAGAGTTTTTGCCCTTCTTCGGTGTCGACGCGTTGTGCATGACTGCACCCGCCGCCCTCGCTCGCGCAGCGCAACTCCCACTTTTGCCGGTGCGGTGCATCCGCGAGAAGGGTGCCACTTCGAAGACGCCCTACCGATTGAGCTTCGAGCCTCCGCTTGCCCTCAACACCGACTTGCCCCGGGACGCAGCCTGCACAGATTTGACGAATCGACTGAATTCCGTTTACGAGCGTTGGATTCGCGAAACCCCTGAACAATGGGCTTGGCATCAGCCACGTTGGCGAACGCGGCCCGGCTCGCGCAAAATTCAACCCTGGGCGAGCCACAAGCACGGAAGCACTTCCACAGGAGGTGCTTCCAGTGGCGAGTCATCTTCGCCAAACTCTTGAGCGACGTCGCGAGTCTTCACTTGGCCAACCCACACGCAGTTTTACTTCACCCCACGCTTTGCTTCTCGGGACAAACCGAGCGCATGTTGGCCACGGCTTTGGCCCTGAAAGAAAAAGCCTACCGCGTCACGATCGTGACCTCCTCCGGCACGCGAACGCGCTCCATTGAGCAAGCGGGTTTCGTACCGCGCTTCTTCGAACTTCCGCTCGACCCCTGGCGCCAGCCCTTCGCTGCTTTGCGCACGCGCAACCTGCTCAAGAAACTAAAGCCCAGTCTGTTGCACGCCACTTCGGATGTATTGGCGCCCCTGCTCTCCGCAATCGCACCATCCCTTCGCATCCCGTGGATCCAAGAGCTTCACTGCCCCGCCACCGGCCCACTCTTGGGGAACCGTTCAGGCTTTGCGGCTGCCATCGTCAATTCCGAAGCCTTGATCGAGAGCGTCGTCAATCGCGGCGGCATTCCTCGCGAACGAGTGCGCACGATCAAGAACGCGCCGACCCCTCTCGAAAACACAAACCAAGCCAAACCCTTTGACCACCCCGGCCTGCCGCGCATTGGCTGTTCGGGATTACTCGATAACGAACACGCCACGGCTTGGTTTTTAGAAGCCGCGCGGCTCATGTCGCTCTCCGGAACGCGAGCCATGTTCTTCGTGTTCGGCGAAGGACCTAACGAAGCTTCACTGCGACGATTCATTCGCGACAAGGGCCTCAATGAACACGTGACTTTGGCCGTACCCACAACCAGAAGCGCAGCCGAAAGTTTGAACGCCCTCGACATTCACGTCTCCTGCAAACTCGAAGGCGGTCCGGGCTGGCTCGCCTGCCAAGCTTTGGCCCAAGGCGTACCGTCCATTTTTTGCGCGGCCGGCGATGCTTATGCTTTGATCGAGGACAAGAGCAACGGAATTTTGATCGAGCCCAACGATTCACGTCGACTCGCGGATGAGTTGATCTCGCTGTCGTCAAATGTCGAAAACGCGAGGCAAATGGGTGCTCGCGGTAAAAGCAGGCTTTTTGAAACCGCGCCGCCGTCGAACTTTGGGTCCGGGATCGATGCGGTTTATCAAGAGTCGCTCGCTAGCAGTCCGATGTGAGCGAGCACTGTTGCATGAGCAACGGAGAATTTGCGTTCCTGCACTTTTCGTGGAAGCAGAATGGATGGAAGTGCAGGGTTAGTGCGGCGGTCAGAGAATTACTTAAACGGCCGGGGGTGGAGTTGGCGGGGAGCGAAGCGATAGGGAGGGAGGGGAGCAGTTGCGGGATTCGCGGGGAGGGAGTCGGAACGGAGTTTGGGAGGAGGTGTTGGGCTGCTAGTGAATTGGGTCGGCGCGAATGTGCGGGCCGGGGAATTCGCTGGGCAGCAATTGGAGAGTCGCGCAC
>JBLINP010000085.1:0-14701 GCA_047639415.1 Planctomycetota bacterium
TCCGCTTCACACAAGGCTTGGAAGCCGGCATCAATCGCTTGAGCTGGGGACCCGACAATGCACTTTACGTCGGCGGCATCGGTTCGACGGGCAACTGGGGTCACCAGGGCAAAAAGCACTTCGGCTTACAACGACTCAAGCACAACGGCGAAACCGCTTTTGAGATGTTGTCCATTCACGCGCGTGAAAACGGCTTCGTCGTCGAGTTCACCGAACCGCTGCACGAAGACTGGGGTCACGACCCGCTCGCTTGGCAAATCGAACGTTGGTGGTATGAACCGACCGAAGAGTATGGCGGCGCGAAGCAAGACGAGGAGTACCTCAATGTGCTCAGCGTCAATCGCTCCGAAGATGGGCGTCGCGTCTTCATCGAACTGGACGGGTTGCGCGAGGAGCACGTGATTTACTTCCGCATCCTCCACCCCTTTGTTTCTGAGAGCGGCAACACACTGTGGACGACCGAGGCTTGGTACACGCTCAATCAGATTCCGAGTGCGAGCGTGGTCGTACAAAGCGAGCAGCACAACGAACTCACTGAAGCCGAGCGTAGCGAAGGTTGGGAATTGTTGTTCGACGGTGAGCAGCTCGATTCTTGGACTAGCTTCAAGAGCGACACGCTCTCCGAGGGTTGGCAGGCCCAGAACGGCGAGTTGGTGCGCGCAGGCAGCGCGGGCGACATCGTTACTCGCGAAAGCTATCGTGACTTCGAGCTCGCTCTCGATTGGCGAATTACGCACAAGGGAAACAGCGGCATCTTCTTCCACGTCACCGACGATTTGAATTACGTTTGGGAAAGCGGCCCCGAAATGCAGATCCTCGACAACGATGGTCACGGCGATGGCATCAACGAGATGACTTCGACTGGTGCGAACTACGCGCTGCATGCTCCGGCCTCCGACGTCACCCGCCCGCTCGGGCAATTCAATGAAGCGCGCCTGCGTGTCAAAGACGGCAAGGTCACGCATTGGTTGAACGGTGTGAAATTGCTCGAGTACGAACTGGGCAGCGAGGATTGGAAGGCGCGACTCGCCGTCAGCAAATTTGCGAGCATGCCAGGCTACGGCATCGCCGGAGAAGGTCGCATAGCACTGCAAGATCACGGCGACCCGGTCTTCTTCCGCAACTTGAAGATTCGCCGCCTCTAACCCCAACGAATCGGAGTCAACCCGTGGCGAATCGTATCGGCGTGTGTTCTTGGTCGCTGCAGCCGCAGTCGGCCGCTCAACTTGCCGAACGCGTTTCGTCGGTTGGGTTGAAGCGCGTTCAACTCGCGCTCGATTTGCTGCGCTCTAACGAGTGGGCAAAAGCGGAAGCGCTCGAGTCACTCGCCTCGAACGGAATCGAAGTGATCTCGGGCATGATGCAAACGCGCGGCGAGGATTATTCGTCACTCGAATCGATTCAAATCACTGGCGGACTGCGTCCCGACAAACATTGGAATGCGAATCGCAAGGCCGCGACCGAAAACGCGCGCTTGGCACGCGAGATCGGAATCACTCTAGTCAGTTTTCACGCCGGTTTTTTGCCCGAAGATAGCGACTCCCCCGATTTCGCGAAGATGATCGTACGCTTGCAAGAAGTCATCGATCGCTTTGCCGACGTGGGCGTTCAAATCGCGTTCGAAACCGGTCAAGAGTCGGCGGAAACTCTAGATCAAATCCTGTATGAACTCGATCGCCCGAATGCCGGTGTCAATTTCGATCCGGCCAACATGATTCTGTACAACATGGGCGAGCCGGTCGCAGCGCTCGAACAACTCATTCCCTGGGTGCGACAGATTCACGTGAAAGATGCGACGCGAACGAGCATGCCCGGAACCTGGGGAAGCGAAGTGCCAGTGGGAACAGGCGAAGTGGACTGGCAGAGTTTCTTCGCGTTGGTGAAATCCGCCAAGCTCGACTGCGATCTCGTGATTGAGCGCGAAGATGGCAATGAACGCGAGCGCGACATTGCCGGCGCTCGCGATTTGATTCGCAAGTACCTTCCGGAAGCCGAGCTCTAACCGATGACGACTGACAAACCCATCGGTGTCGGAATCATCGGTCTCGGCTTTATGGGCCGAACGCACGCGGCCGCTTATGCCGATGCCAACCGAGCAGGTTTTCCGAATCGTTTGGTGGCCGTCTACGATCGCAAGCCCGGTGCCGCGTCGAAAACCGACGCCCCAAAAGGCAATCTCGAATCAGGGGATCCGCAAGAGCACTTGTTCACGGGTGAACATGTTCGCCAGTACGCCTCGCCACTTGAACTCCTATCCGATCCAAACGTCGAACTCGTCAGCATCTGCACCCCCACCGAAACGCACGTCGAGTTGGCGATCGCTGCACTGCAAGCCGGCAAGCACGTACTGGTCGAAAAACCGATCGCGCTGTCTTCGGATCAAGTCGTTCACCTAGCCGAAGCCGCACGCGAAGCAAAAACACTCTGCATGCCCGCCATGTGCATGCGCTTCTGGCCAAGTTGGTCGTGGTTGAAACAAGCCATCGACGCAAAAACCTTCGGTGCCGTTCAGAGCGCTGAGTTTCGTCGACTAGGAGCGCAACCCAACTGGTCCCCCGAGTTCTACAAAGACCCCGAACGCACCGGTGGCGCGCTCTTCGACCTGCACGTCCACGACGCCGACTTCGTGCGTTGGTGTTTCGGAGCACCCGATTCAGTAACGAGCATCGGCACTCTCGATCACGTCATCACGACCTATCACTATCCGAACGGCCCGCAAAGCGTGATCGCCGAAGGCGCCTGGGTAAAAGACGCCGACTTCGAATTTCAAATGCGCTACAGCGTCGTCTTCGAACACGCCACGGCGGACTTCGACCTCGGTCGCGACACACCCTTGCTGCTCGATCGCGATAGAAACAGCGAAGTGATCGAACTCGAATCAGGAACCGGTTACGACGGCGAAATTCGCCATCTCCTTCAAGCCTGCCGCGCCAAATCACCCGAGTTGCACGCCACGATCGACGATGCTGTTCAACTCACGCGAATGTTAGAAGCCGAACGCGCGAATCTCCGGTAATCGGTTCGCTGACTTTGCCCTCAACCTTACCGGGCTCTTCTGTTGCTAGAAAAAGTTCGCGCCACCCATTTGATTGACGAAATCTTTCATCAATGTGTTGTCGGTGAAATCCGTGGCTGATATTCCGGCGCGGTCGAGTTCTAAAAATGAATCAAAGTCGCCGTCATTGTCCGGATCCTGCATGAACACATACTCGTCGGAAAAATTGTCACCCACGATATACATTCGTCCTTCCACGGAGTGCTCAAGTGCACGTATACCGTCCGAAGATGCGACAACCGCAGACGTCGAAGCATCTAGAACCACCTGCTTCGTTCCCGACGCAACGTCGATCAAATAGACACAATCGTGCTCATCCGAAAGCACGAGGACAAAACGTCCCTCTGGATCGGCTTCTATCGCAACTATTCCGCCGAGGTCTCCGCGAAAGAGTTCGCTCTTAGATGGAGGTCTCGTTGGAGATCGTGCTGCCGGTAGCAGGAACTGTGCCCCTTCGATTCCCTCGACAATTGACGAGGTCGGTATTGGAGTTCCGATGCCCACAGTTTGTCCGCCTCTCCACGCCTGATAGCCACCAACAGTGGGCGCCAAGTCCCATAACTCGATTACCTCATGGTCAAATCGTTCTGAATATCCCCCCACCACGATCGTGTCGGCACCGAGACCGGTGACATCGTGCACGTCAAAGGCTACGGAGTGATCAGTTGTGGACTGATGCCAATCACCGCTAATGGGGTCCTTTTCATTGGACCAGACTTCTAAATCACGCGCCCCATGAAACGGCCCTCCCCAATTCACAGATCTCGCAAACGACGAACTTATATAGATTGTCCTGTCCCCCACTGAAAACTCGCGAGATTCTGCCACCACAGGAATGTCGGGAGCGCATTTTTCATTGCGAGGCCGATCGGCGAAGGCAACTGGGACAAGGAGTGTGATCAATAGTAGGTAACGCATTATTGGCATTGTAGGCATCCTGAGATGACTCAAGATTCGGTGCTGCACACCATCACTGTTTTCGAACTATACGCCCGTCGAACTCAATCCACTGTGACTCAAGACCATGTCCTCCGGTTGCCCAGTCGTAGGTCGAGAAGATCTCGAAAACATCTATGATTCCGTCTCTATCGAGATCGATGAATGCGACGACGGGATCTCTTCCGAGGCTCGCACCGTGAGAGAACCAGTGCATATATCCGTCTTCAATGTGATCTCCTCGAGATGACTGGTCAAAAGTGCCGGACAGTTCTGGAATTTCCATCTCTGTCCCTTTTGCACCGCTCGCTGTGGCAAATCGAGTTATGGGATAAGGCTCTGCTTTCCAATCTAATTGATAGATGTCTCCGGAATCTGCGAATCGCACTAGCGCGTTGGATCCAGGGCCTTGCACATCGAGAATGAAGTGAACCATGTCTCGACCGGGCACGGCTTCGGCGTAGACCACCTCTTTCTCGACGACGGGTTTCAAGATCAAACCCTGATCATGAGGTCCTTGCGCGTACCGCACGCCGCGCTTTGGAGGAGCGATCGTCCATCTTTCAATTTTGGTGATGTGACTCCGAGGTTCTTTTCCGGCAACCAGAATCGTTCTCTCATCGACAACTTCAGCCGCGGTCGGCCAAAAACTAACGGCGTGCTTTTGAACTACAAAATGGGTCTTCGGACTGTTGTGCGGTTCACCTTCGTAGCCTCGCCAATTGAATTGAATGGTTTTCTCACGGGTATTGACCCCAATTCCAGCGACAATTCCGTCACCAACGGGCATCCACGATCCCGACGACGAACCGTGAAGTGCAATAGGCGGAAGCCCCTCATGGATGGTTCCAGCCTGCGAGACGAGCGCATACAGGAGCGAACTCAAACCCAGGGACAAGGTGAAAAGCTTCATATTGATTTCTTAACCTAGGCCAAGCACGTGATCCATGCGCGTTGAAATTTCGCGCAAGCGCTCTTTGTCTCCGCCTTGGACTTCGGCGGAGGCCCAGCCGCTGTAGCCGATTTCGTTTAGGGCATCGCGCACGGCGGGCCAGTTGTTGTCGCCTTCGCCTAGTTCGACGGCGAAGCCTTTCCAGAGGCCTTCTTGGTCGCGCTTGGTGCGACTGAACTCTTTGATGTCGAGCTTGAGCAAGCGCGGGCCGAGGATCCGGATCCACTGTTCCGGCCAACCGTAATTGACAACGTTGCCGACGTCGAAGTACCAACCGACCCACGGGCTCTTGAAGGAGTCGACGTAGGCGGCTGCTTCGAGCGGGCTCAATAGGAATTGATTCCAGACGTTCTCGAAGGCGATCTTGATCTGCAACTCTTCGGCAAGCGGAAGCACGCGCGCGATTTCGACCTGCGTGCGTTCGTAAACCTGATCGTAACTCCAAGCTGCATTCACAACTCCGGGAACCAGAAGCACTGTCGAACCACCGTAGGTTTTGCAATCGCGAATCGCCGTCTCGAGACCTTTGCGTCCTTGAGCGCGCACGCTCTCATCGGCATCGCCCAAGGTCCACTTCCAATGCACCGAGTCAACGACGCCGGGAATCAGCAGTCCCGAATCTTCTTTTGCTCGCAGCACTTCGTCGGGATCGAGATCGTTCGGACTGTCGAGCTCGATTCCGTCGAAGCCAAGCTCCTTGAGCAACATGAATTTGTCGCGTAGCGTGCCTTCGACTCCGACCATTCCGATTTTCAGCGACTTCTTGAATCTCGCTGCGACTTGCGGCTTGGCCGCGAACGGAAGACTAGAAAGCAGAGCGGACGCGCCCGCGATCTCAACGAACTGACGACGGTTGATGTGCTTCAAGGCGATTAGATGAATTTCGTTTGCCCAGGAATCGCGACACGCCGGCTCCCCACCCAACCGAGTGAGTAGGACTCCGGCCCCATACGATCCTCGGATGCCATCGCTTGCTCCCAAGTCACCGGCTGCCCCGTGTACGCGGACATGCGCGTCATGATGGCGAGCATTGTGCTGTGCGACATCCAAATGCCATCGTTCTTCGGTTCGCCAGCGCGAATTGACGCGAACAACTCGTCGTGCTCTTGCTGATACATGTCGTTGCCTTCGCCCTCATATTCCCAAGGGTTCTTACCCTCGATCTTGTAGACGCCCGACCAAGCGCTGATGGTCGCGACGCCATCTTCACCCATCACCCAATCCGAGTTGTCGAAAGCGCAGCCAACCATTTGGCGCGACATGTGAAAGCCCTTGACGTTGTTCGGATACTCGAAGGTCGCGCTGAAGTGGTCGTAGATGTTTCCGCTCTCTGCGCCTTGTCGCGCTTGACGTCCGCCGACCGCCGTCACGGACAGCGGCGAAACGTCCTGCATGGCCCAGGCCATCTTGTCCAAACTATGCACCGCTTGTTCAGTGATGTGATCGCCAGAGAGCCATTGGAAGTTGAACCAATTGCGAATCTGGAATTCCATGTCGCTCCAACCTTCTTGGCGAGCGTGCGCGCCATTGGGTCCGGCGTTGTAGGTGCTGTAGATCGAGCGGATTTCGCCGAGTGCACCATCATTCACAAGTTTGTAGAGCTCGCGATGAGGATCGTTGTAACGCCAACAAAGACCGGATACGAGCGAAGTGCGATTCTCGCGCGCCTTCTCCGCCGCGATGAGAACGCGCCGCACACCGGACGCATCGACAGCCACCGGCTTCTCGCAGAAGACGTGCTTGCCGGCAGCAACCGCCGCTTCGAGTTGTTCCGGTCGAAAGTGCGGCGGAGTGCAGAGCAGCACGACGTCGACATCGCTTGCAATCAGTTGCTTGTATGCGTCAAAGCCAACGAAACAGTTCTCGGCTTCAACCTGGAGTCGATCCTGTCTCTCTTCACCCAACGCTTCGCTCAAACTCGCCAAGCTCGATTCGATGCGATCGGGAAAGACGTCGGCGAGAGCAGTCAGAACGACCGTCCCCTCTTCAGCACTGAGCGCTTGCATCGCCGCTCCGGTTCCGCGCCCGCCGCAACCCACTAGCCCAACTTTGAGTGGAGCAACTCCTTCGAGGGGAACCAACTTGTCCTGCCTACCAACCAAGGGCGAAGCGGCGACTGCGGCAGTTCCGCGCAAAAAGGTTCGACGAGTTACGTTTGATTTAAAGTTCGACATTGGAATTCGGTTCTCGGTTACTTGGTTCTCTACTCGTTCGATTCGATCGGTTCTGACGTCTCGTTGTTCAGAGGCGCGGGCTCTGTTTTTGTCTCAGCTTCGCACACCACGCGAAAGCCAGCGAACGGTCCGTTCGCAAGCCACCACTTGCTCTTCGGGAGTTGCGGGTCGCTCGCATTCCACGCCGAACTCGACAGTTTGCGATAGGTATTCGAAACTCGCTCGCGCTTGTCCGAGTACGACCCACCGCGCAGCACGTACTCGCCGGCCGATGTGCTGCACCACTCGGCAGCGTTGCCGTACATGTCCATCAAACCGAAGGGGTTGGCATTCAAAGAACCGACTGAATGCGTCTTGCCTTTGGAGTTCGAGCGATACCAAGCTTGGCTGCTCAACCCATCGGGATCGTCGCCGAACGACCACTCCGTCGTCGTTCCCGCACGCGCCGCATATTCCCACTCGAGTTCGGTCGGCAATCGATAACGCTTATGGCTTTTTTCACTAAGCCAATCGCAGAAGGCGACAGCTCCGTGATGTGAAATCGAAATTGCGGGATAGCCCGCGTGCCCAAAGCCGCGGTCGGTCGCGATGTAGGGTTGTGTCGGTCGTGACTTCGAGTCGAGACCGCGCTCGTTCGTCGGAAGGTCCAGTCCAAAGACCAACACGTCGTAGGCGTCCCAGGTGATCTCCGTGGTTGAGAGCCAGAACGCTTCGATTTCCGTTTCGCGCTGTTCTCCCGTTTTAGGATCCGTAGTCGCGAGAGTTACGGCGGGAATCGGAGTGAAACCAACGGAGACTGCCGTTCCTTTAATCACTTGGTCAAACGGCTGAAGCCCTTCGAGTTCTAAAGCGAAGCTCGACGCGATTGGTAAGATCAGCAGCATGAGAAGCGCCGCTCTAATCTGTTTACTCGTCTTGTGCATGGGCGCTAGCTCCGGCACGCAAGCCGAGGAGCGCTACGAGTATAGCCAGATAATCATGGGTACGCAGGCGCGTATCGTGTTGTACGCGTCCGACGAGGAGAACGGTCGTGAAGCGGCTTCCGCCGCCTTCGCGCGCATGATCGCTCTCGATAACATGCTCACCGATTGGCGCGCGGACAGCGAGCTTATGCAATTGTGTGCGGCAGCAGGCGGAGCGCCCGTTCCGGTGAGCGACGACCTCTTTGAAGTTCTCGAACGCTCGCTCGTCTTCGCACGCGAGAGCGACGGAGCGTTCGACATAACTCTGGGGCCTTTGACCCAGTTGTGGCGCGAGACGCGCGAGCAAGGCGTGCTGCCCGCACCCGATCGACTAAAGCGCGCGCGCGCTCGAACGGGTTGGCGGCGGATTGAGCTCCTTCGAGATGAGACGACCGGGTCGCAACGAGTTCGTCTCAAAGCTGGAACGAGACTCGACCTCGGCGGCATCGCCAAGGGTTACGCCTGCGACAAAGCGCTCGACACCTTGCGCGCCAATGGAATCAACAGCGCCCTCGTCGAGATCGGCGGTGATCTCGTGGTGAGCGAAGCACCACCGGATCGCGAAGGCTGGCGTGTCTCCGCCGGTTGCGACGATTCGACTTCTCCCAAAGTCATCAGTCTCGTAAACGCAGCAATCGCCACCTCAGGCGACACCGAACAGTTCGTCCTCATCGATGGAACGCGTTACTCACACATCCTTGATCCGCGAACCGGTCTGGGACTCACGCACGCACACTGTGTGAGCATCATTTCCAAAGACGCAACGACTGCGGATGCTCTCGCATCCGCCATCAGCGTGCTCAGCAAATCACGTGGTCAAGAACTTGTCACACTATTCGATGGAAGCGACGTTTCCGCCCCGGACGTTACCGAACCAGGTATAAAACCGCACACCTGGCAGAAGCATCTGCCGCTAAAGATCAATGATTATTCCGCCAGGTGTGCGGTTTTATACCTGGTTCGGTAACGTCCGGGTTCGGTAATGTCGCGATATGCAAACCATCAGTGCCGTCGTGTTTTCTGTTCTATCGACTGGTCTTAATGCCCAAGAAGCAGCGGATTCGCGCGACCTGACGAACGAATTCGTCTTGCCTGAAGGACTCAGCGCAACGCTTTGGGCTGACTCACCGCAACTCTTCAATCCGACGGCGATGGATGTGGATGCACGCGGAAGAGTTTGGGTTACCGAAGCGGTCAATTACCGCAAGTGGAACGGGCGCAATCCGGGGCTTGACCATCCGGACGGTGATCGTGTTGTGATCTTGGAAGACACGACCAGCGACGGAGTGTGCGATAGTTCAAAGGTCTTCGTGCAGGACGTCGACCTGACGTCGCCGCTTGGCATCGCCGTGATTGGTGACAAGGTTTACGTTTCGTGCTCTCCCAATCTGTTCGTGTTTACGGACTCGGACGGCGACGATGTGCCCGATTCACGCGAGGTCTTTCTGACGGGATTCGGCGGCTTCGATCACGATCACGGTTTGCATTCGGTGGTCGCTGGACCGGACGGACGGCTTTATCTCAACACGGGCAACGCGGGGCCGCATGTCGTCACCGATCGCGACGGCTGGACGCTTCGTTCGGGCAGTCTCTACAACGGCGGCGGTCCCACAATTGCGGACAACAAGCCGGGCCTGATCAGTGATGACGGCAAGCTTTGGACGGGCGGACTCGCGCTGCGCATCGGACAAGACGGAAGCGGGTTGGAAGTGATCGCTCACAACTTTCGCAACAACTACGAGCTCGCGCTCGACTCGTTTGGGAACATTTATCAGACGGACAATGACGATGACGGCAATCAGTCGTGTCGCACTTTGTGGTGTATGGAGGGCGGGAACTTTGGGTTCTTTTCCAATGACGGATCGCGTTCGTGGCAAGCGGATCGACGGCCAGGCCAAAGCACGTGGACCGCGCACTGGCATCACGATGATCCCGGTGTGGTTCCGTCGGGAGCGAAGAACGGAGCAGGTGGTCCGACGGGTATCGCGATTTATGAAGGCGAGTTGCTCGACGAATGGATCGGCAATGCCGTGCTCAATGCGGACGCGGGTGCGGGTGTTGTGTACGCGCACAGGACGAGCGCGCGCGGCGCCGACATCGAGTTGGCGAACGGCGATCTTTTGCGCGCACGTCCTGACATCGACGATCGCGATGCGAAGTGGTTCCGGCCCAGCGACGTGGTCGTTGGCATCGACGGTTCGGTCTACGTCGCGGACTGGTACGACCCTGGCGTGGGCGGACATTTGGCCGGAGATCGCGAGGCCTATGGACGCATTTTGCGAATCGCACCGGGAGGACACACGAAGTCCGACATTGTGATCGACGTCGCGACCGTCGCGGGCGCATTGGATGCAATCGCTTCGCCGGCAGTCAATGTGCGTGAACTCGGTCGCCGAGCGTTGATCAAAGCGAAAAGTGATGCAGGCCCTGCCTTGCGCGACCTTTTCGTCAATTCGACATCCCCCACATTGCAAGCACGCGCACTCTGGTTGCTCGCAAGTCCGGAATTCGGCGAACGTGACTTTGTGCTCGCACAACTGAATAACAAAGACGCGAACCTGCGCGTCACCGCTATCCGAGCACTCGCCCAATCTTCCGGTGGCACGCTGCCTCTCGCATTGATGCGCGCTCACAAGTTAGCGGAAGATGTAGATGCAAGCGTGCGTCGAGAGGTACTGCTCAATCTGCGCGGTGTTCCGCTCGATGCTTCTCGCGACTTGCTTTTGGAACTTGCGAAACGCTACGACGGCGAAGATCGCATGTACTTGGAAGCTTTCGGCCTCGCTGCTGAAGGGCACGAAGAGGAGTTGTATCCGATTCTGCTGACTGAACTCGGAACGACACCCGACCAATGGGATGCGCGCTTCGAAGGTTTGGCTTGGCGGCTACATCCAGTCGCTGCGACGGAAGCATTCACATCGCGCGTACTCGATCCCGACCTTCCCGGACCTGCTCGCCAGCGCTCGCTCGACGCACTCGCGTTCACGAAAACGCGCGAGGCTGCCGATGCCGTGCTCATCGCAGCTCAGGCTGGTCCGTCCGACCTGCGCGACTACGCTGCCCAATGGATCCGCCATCGAAGCGGGAATGACTGGCGATCGTTTGGCCTCAAGCGTCAACTCGGTTCTGCGGAGTTAGAGAACGCAAATCTGGTTTGGGAGAGCGGACTGATTCGCAAAGGCCTAGTCGAAGCCAAGCTGGATGTCGCGAATGCAGAACTCCTGTGGTTGGTCGTGACCGACGGCGGCAACGGGAACAGTTGTGACTGGGCCAATTGGATCGAGCCGCAGTTTCTCGATGCCAACGGCAACGAGATTCCAGGCGCAATGGATTGGATGGAAGCCCAAGCGCAGTGGGGTAACGTTGAGGCGAATCGCAACTGCGTAGGTACGCCGCTGATCGTCGGCGATGTCGAGTTTGCACGCGGCATCGGGACTCATGCCAATTCGCGCATTGCCATGCTGGTGCCCGAAGACGCTGCTGCGTTCGTAACGCGAGCAGGACCCGATCAAACCGGTGTGAGCCAAAACGACGGTCAAAACACGTCGATCGAGTTTCAAGTATTTGTCACGCTCGACCAGCAAGCGAACCGCGTCGGCACCTGGGTTGCGCAGATGCTAGATCAGACGCTATCGGCGGACGAACGCGATGATGCAGCCGCACAACTCGCCTCCGATCCGGGCGGCGGGCTGGTGGCGATACGAATGGCCCAACATGACCAACTCAATGATGAGCTGAAGGCCATCATTACTGAAGCCATTCACACCAATCCCGATCTGGGGGTTCGCGCACTCGCCAGCGAACACTTTCCGAAGCCAGGTTTGGAGAGCCTCTCGACGACGGACGTGCTCAGCCTGACAGGCGATCCGAATCGCGGGCGCGCGCTCTTCTTGGATGCGAAGCGCTCGCAGTGCATGACGTGTCACTCGTATACGCTCGGTGAAAGTTCGTTGGGTGGCGACATCGGTCCAAACCTAACGAGCATTCGTGACAAGTATGCTGCGCCCGAAATTCTCGACGCCATCCTGAATCCGAGCGCAGCGATCGCCTTCGGCTACGACACTTGGTTGATCGAAATGAAGAGTGGCGAACTCTTGACCGGTTTCCTCCTCGCAGACGGTCCAACGGTGATTTTGAAAGACAATCAGGGCAAGCGAATCGTTCTGGAATCTGAAGATATCGCAAGCCGCTGGAAGCAATCGCTCTCCACGATGCCCGAAGGTTTGGCTACCGGCATGAACGCGCAGCAACTCTCCGACTTGGTCGCGTTCTTGTCTGACGATCCCGAACGCGCGCCCGTCTTCGGCGAAGCGATTGAGCTCTTCGACGGCAAGAGTCTCGAGGGTTGGACTCATCACCTCACCGCTCCGAACGTGAGCATGGATGATGTGTGGTCAGTAAAAGAGGGCATCCTCACATGCTCTGGCAATCCCGCTGGATATATCCGAACCGAAGAGAGCTACGAAAGCTTCCATCTCGTCGTCGAGTGGCGTTTCGATCCCGAGTTGGGTCCTGGCAACTCCGGTGTGCTGCTGCGATTGAACGGTCCCGACAAGGTCTGGCCGCGCTCGATCGAAGCGCAACTCCAGCATCGCAACGCCGGCGACATCTGGAACATCGGCGAGATCGACATGCGAGCCAATCCGGCGCGAACGCGTGGTCGCAACACTTCTCGAGCACAGCCGTCCTCTGAATTGCCGCTCGGCGAGTGGAACCGCTACGACATCTTGATGGACGGCCCGAGGCTCGAATTGCGCGTCAACGGCGTGCTTCAAAACACGGTCGACTGGTGCGAGATCATCAGCGGACCAATCGCGTTGCAATCCGAAGGCGCAGCGATTCAGTTTCGCTCCGTCAAGTTGCGACCGATTGAGTAGTTCGCCGAATCCTTGTAACGCTAAAACTCGAAGGTGCTGCGCAGTGTGAAGACCCACGCGTCGTCGACGCCTGATACTCCCCCGGGATCTTGGATGAACTGAAGGTCGGGCTTTAGAGACAGCCACTCGGCGATCGTGAAGGAGTAGAACAATTCCCACGCTCTTTCCCGTCCCGCAGGGAATCCGGCGCCGGGCTCGTCGCTCAAGCCTGCGTGCGAGACTCCCATGCCGAGCGTATCTTCACCGTAGAATCCCACGCCTTCGAGTACCACGCCGAAACCGATGTGTTTTGAAACGGGGCTAATACCTTCATCGGCGCGACCGAGTTGAAGGAAGGCACTCATGCGATCTTCACTCGAGACGACACCGTTTGCGACAAACTGATCGAGCGTGAGGTAAGTGCCCGAAGTGCCGTCGCTGACGCCTCCATCGAAACGGTTGAATTGGCCGGAATGGCTCCACGCTCCGAGACCAAGCCGGCCTCCCTCCCATGTTGCATCGGCTTGAACGATCGTGAATGAGCCGGAGGGCTCGGCGTCGAACACTCCGACGCTCACATCGAATTGGTCGGCGAGCCTAACGCGTGCGCTCGCGCCATACGTGGGCTTCGGATATGTGGAAAGGCCAACGATGGTCGGACTAAATCCCATCGAGGAATTGATGAAGCTTACCCCGTTATCGACCGTGGCAAAGCGGCCGTTGGCATCGATGCGACCCGCCTGCAGTTCGAGGGCAGAGTCATACAACTCATGCTGCCACCAGAACTCCGACACGCGCGAAAAGTTCTCCGCGTCGATATTCGAGAAGGCCTGTAAGTCTCCGACTTCCATCGAAGCATCCTCGCCGCGCTGCAATTGGAAGTCGGCGAACAGGAAGCCTCCGGGCAAATCAAAGAGTTCATCGGTGGTTACGCTCGTCGAAACGTCGAACAACGAACGCAGCGCTTTGGCATCGCGTTCAAGTCCACCTGCAAACGCGTAGGAAACGTCGGTTGTATTGAAGCCCTGTACTTCAAATCCGCGCTCCTCAAGCGTTGTGCGCACTCCGAGTCCGTCCAACCTGAAGAGTTCTTCGTTCGGCGACTCGTGGCGCCGTTGTTGCGCCTTGTTCTGCTCGTCGCCCGGCAAGCGCACCTCATCTTGTGGAGCAAGTTGGAGAACCATGCAGAAGTTGATGAAGATCATGTGTCACGAATGCTACCCGAAGATAAGCGCTAGGTCGTACCTCCCTGTAGAAACGAGCATCACTACGGCCAACGCGCCTCACGTGGAGCCGTCAGTGTTTCGTGCGAGGCGGCTTTTTGCAGCAACCGCTACTCACAGGCGCACGAAAAGTGCGGTCCCAATTCCGCACCCCAGGTTTAGACATCTGCACTATCCCATCCGCGATCCCAACTCGTCAGTAAATCGTGTTCGGTGCTGACCTTTGAAGTCGCGTATCAGCGGTTCAGCTCCGCCTCAGCACAGATGTGTCCGAACGCATTCCAAGGCGTTTCTTTAGCAAGTCGCTTCCATAACTCGTTCGCGCGCTCGCCATCTCCATTGCAAAAAGCCCATGCGCCGATTCCATAAACCGCGGTTGCGTTCTGCACGCCGTCGGAATCGGGATTCAGAACTTGGTCGGACGAAAGCTCACCTTTTTGTAGCAGCGAACCCCGTCGATACGTAACCCGGCGATACGGAGCCAGGACAAAATCCACCGGGGCATGAGAAGGGAAGGCGAGCCGTTCGGCTCGCCTTCCCTTC
>JBLINP010000086.1:0-14605 GCA_047639415.1 Planctomycetota bacterium
TTCAAGCTCCGGTCTTGTCATCGTTCTATGCCACGGGTCCACAATTCCAGCTCACCCTTCCCTCCGCTGGGTCCCCTTGGTCCGGGTTCCCCAACCTCGTCGGTACTACGGTTCGCTCCGCCACCTCGACTCCATCCCGCTTCGCTTCGTTTCCTTCGGTCGGCGGTACCACGCTGCGTCCACTGACAATACAGGCTCGATGGACGCGTCTTGCCTGCGCGGAATTAGGTTTCCGGTCCGCACTCCGGATTGCTACGTGGAGATATCGAGGCTTCCCAGGTTCCTGGGGAGTCCGTCGCGTGCATGCCCTGCTCTCTGACCCCGGCGAGGTCGAGCGCACCAGGTCGTTGCGGTGCGTCGATATGGCCTTCCGAGAGTGATACTTCGTCGGCCCTCACAAGTGATTTGTCTCGAGGCTCAATGACACGGCCTACACGCTCGCTGTCTACGCTTCGCAGTAGTGGTCGCCCAGTTACCACGCAAGACTCGCTTCCGGCTGGTGACCAGCCTTGTCCGGACGGGGTTGGTTACCCGCAGGACTCCAAAAAGGGTTTTAGAATTAGGTCATCGTTCTCCCTTTCCCGGCTTACCTGGCGCACATCACTTTCACTTCCTCGTTAACGTGCGCAGCAACGAAGCTCTTCGACGCGGCATGCAAGGCCTAAACATTCGCATAGCCAGAACCATCAACCGACTCTTCAATCGCACAGGCAAAGTCTTCGCCGACCGCTTCCACGCCCGCGTCGTTCGCGGCTGGAACGCGATCAGAAAAGCCCTGCGTTACGTCGTGCAAAACGCACGCAAGCATCAAGTTCCAATTCCAGTCGGCCAGTGGGATCGTTACTCATCCGGCCACTATCGACACGCCCACCGAACGGAACCAAAGGCTCTCCCCTTCCTCAAGGCGAGTGGCTCCTTCCTAATCATGTGCGCCACTATGCAACTCCTACCCAGCGAATTCCCCGGCCCGCACAACTGTACCGATCCTACTTGGTAGCAAGCCCGGCAGCTCTTCCCAAAGTTTGCTCGACCTCACCCGAACTGCGCAGCCGCTACTCTCCCTCCCAAGCCCATCTCTCTCCGTTAACTCCACCCCCTGCCGTTTAAGTAATTCTCTGATCACTGCACTAACCCTGCACTCCCATCGACCAGGCTTTCATCAACGGTATCCGGTGAATCACGATTCGGATAAGGGACGCCATTAATCGAGTTTGATCAGTTGTGGTGAACATCCATTGCGTAGCCTCCGAACTCCACGCCCGATTCTCGAGTCGCCGGTACTATCCTCACCAGCCATAGACGAAGAAGCAAAACAGTTCGCCTTTCTGATTGATGTACACGGCCGTTGGAGCAGGTTGCCCTCTGATGCTCGTACCAAGCGTGACCTCCCAACCGTAAGCCCCTAAACAGACTGGCTGCGCATTCGAAAATTGGACATCCTTGAAGGCGGTCTTTGACCCCGTTGAGATCGACTTGGACCAGATCAGCTCGCCATACTGATACCCCTGCAGCACATCGGACTGGGTTCGATCCGGGTTCGAACAAAGACGAATTTCGAACTCATCGTTGAGCTTCATTCGAGCTTGCTCATCCTCGATCGGCTCCAGGTCGAGCGGCACGCCGACGTAAGGCCCGTAGCACATCCACGTTGGTAACATCGCGGCAAGATGGTGCGGCTCGGCAATCAACTCGTTGAAGTAGCGAACGAGTCGCTTTAGCGATTCACGATTCAACTCATCGTTATCAAATTCGAAGTCGACTTTGATTCCGATTTCATTGGCAGAGAAGTACAGGGCGACCAAGTTCGCCAGATCTACCTCAACCTGACTCAAATGCTCTTTTGCCCAGAGCGGTTTGAGGCAATACAAATACAGAGCAGCCTGCTTAAGCCACACTGCAGTTCGGAACGGGACGTAAGGTTGGAGCCACTCGGGATAGTTCCATACCGGCTGTTCATTCTCCATCTCGGATACGTCCGAAAACATCCCCCCAGCAATGAGGTCTTGGTCGATATCTAGATTCTCGTAGAGTTCATCCCGTTTGGCAATTGCCGAAACCTCGTCACTCGACCGCGTCGACTTCGCACTAAGGGAAATCCTAAACGGCTCGAATGTCGGAAAGCGAAGCTCTGTCTCACATTGCTCAACCTGCAACGAAGGTGAAATCAACAGAGCGGCGAGCAGGCATATCTGATCGATAATCATCGTCTTTTCCTTATCTAGGCGAATGCAACCGTACCTAAATTCGACTTTGTTGGCAGCCCAGAAACGGGCGTAGCTGCAAAGGGGTTCGTCCCAAAAGCGCGCTTTGTCTCACCCCGACGCGTTCGTGCTTCGGTGATAATGGCTATAGTTCGTGCAACGCAAGTCGGTCGCGATTCTATTGAGAAGAGTTCGGCCCCCAAACAACGCTCGCATTTTTGTCGTAGTCACTAAGCAATCGAGAGAGATATGGATCAGCAAGAAGAGTTACTCAATCCGTGGAGGTCGATGTGGAGAAAGCCGCGCGCGACCATTCAGCAGATCGTCGACACGGACCCCAGACACATGGTTCTGGTATTGGCGGCGCTTGCAGGAATATTTCAATCGCTCGATCGGGCAATTGATAATGAGCGAGCGGCGACCGTCGAGCTTCCAATGATCTTTCTTCTTAGTGCTGTGATCGGCTCGATCGGAGGAATTATCACCCTCTACATATCAAGCTCGCTCATCCGCTTCACGGGAAAGCTATTCAGTGGAAAAGGTTCGGCACTCAATCTCCGGGCAGCACTTGCGTGGGCGAACGTGCCTACCATCTGGGCTCTGCTGCTAATGATTCTTGCTGCAGTCGTCTTTGGCAAAGAACTGTTTACGGGAGAGGTGCAGGCGCACGAGTGGAGCTTGACCAGTTCCATTAGCTACGCCGTCTTCGGCCTGAGCATAATGATACTGGGCATTTGGTCCTTCATCCTCATGCTCAAAAGCATTGGGCAAGTACAAGGATTTTCGGCTTGGATGGCTTTGGCGAACGTCATATTGGCATTTCTAATCGTCTTCATTCCGTTCATGGCCTTTATCCTCTTATTCCTATTTGCAGGCGGACCTCATTGACTCGCAGCTCATTTGCGGCTCAATGCGAACTCAGACTCCCTCTTAATTGGGATTGGTATAAACCTTGCCTAACGACCGTCGATCACTGTTTCTCTGGGACTTGAACGACAACGGACGTATTCTGATTGTCATGTCACGATCGATCTTCGTTTTGCTCGGCGTTTTGGCCGTCAGTTCCGCACAAGACGGAACTGCAACGGCCGAACGGGTGTTGCTTGGAAGCGGTGAGCATCGTTACGAGTGGGAGCAGGCTTGGCCCGCTTCACCGAATGACCAACTGCTTGGCGCGACTCACGGCGGCATCGTCTTTGGCGATGACGGGCACACGCTCGTCGCCACCGAAAGCAAACGCGGCATCTTGGTCTTCGACGCGGACGGACAACTGATCCGCAATTTCGGGGAGGCCTTTGCGCGCGGCAATCACGGCATGCACTTGGTTGAGCAGGATGGACAAGAGTTCCTCGTACTAGCACACATTCGTCTTCGTCGCGTCATCGCAATCACGCTGGAAGGTGAGCCGCTCTGGAACCTGGAAGCGCCCGATGCTGGCGACATGTATGACGAGGAGCGCGTTTTCCGTCCAACCAGCGTCGCCTACGCGCCCGACGGTCGTCTCTATGTCGCAGACGGATACGGTCAGAGCTTTGTTCACATCTACGATCGCGAGCGGAACTACCTGCGTTCCATCGGCGGCTTCGGAACTGCACCCGGCCAATTCAACGTGCCCCACGGTTTGATAATCGACACGCGTGGCGATGAACCTCGGTTACTTGTTGCCGATCGCGGTAACGGTCGCATTCAAAGCTTCACTTTGGATGGCGAATTGCTCGGCCAACTCGACGTCAAGTTGCGCCGCCCCTGCTCGATTGCTGAGCGCGATGGCGACCTTGTCATCGCCGATTTAGATGGCCGCGTGACGATTCTCGACGAGCAGGATCAACTCGTCACTCATCTGGGTGACAACGAGGACGTCGCACAACGCGGCAAGTTCATCATCGAGCGCAAGACCTGGAAAAACGGTGCCTTCCTCTCACCGCATCATGCCGCCTGGAATGACGCTGGCGATCTGTTCGTGCTCGACTGGAACAAGTTCGGGCGCGTGACGAAGTTGAAGCGCTTGAAATAACGGGCGAGAACCGTTCAAGAACTCGCCGTCGAACGCTTACCTACGCCGCTTACTTCCGCGACGCGCTTGGCCTTCGAAATCCAACTCTTCGCGGCCGAGCACCTGATCGCGAATATCCGTCGCGAGCTCCGCCCAGGACTGATAGCGGTGCGCAATTTCCTTCGCCATCATCTTTTCGATGAAGTACTGCAGGTGCGGCGAGATGCCGCGACCTTTCAATTCGGGCGACGAGAGCGAATCCATGATCTGCATGCGCAGGATTTCACGGTCGTCAGAACTCTCGAAGGGCAAGTGCCCCACCACGATGTGGAAGAGCGTGACTCCCAAGCTATAGATGTCCGAGCGCGCGTCGGCAGCCGCTCCGCCTTTGGCTTGCTCTGGCGATAGGTAAGCCACCGTTCCAACCGTCGTGTTCGCAGGACCGGATGTGGAATTGCCCTCCGCCGCAAATCCCAAGTCGATCAACTTCACGCCGCCCAAAGCCGTCAACATGATGTTGCTCGACTTCACATCGCGGTGAACCACGCCTTCGGATTCGAGATAACCGAGTACTTCCGCCACTTCGACGACGACTCGCAACGCATCCGCTTCGTTGAAAATGCGGCCCGCATCGAGCACTTCGAGCAGAGTTTTCCCGTCGATAAACTCTAGCCGAGAAAAATAGGTCGTCCCGGTTTTGGCAACGCCGGCACAGTCAACTAAGCCCGGATGGGAAAGCCGCTCCAAGAGCCTCGCCTCACTGACGAAGGCCTTGCGAGTCGCTGCGTTGACCGTCGAGGCCTGGTTTAGAATCTTGAGCGCAAATTGCTTCTTGGTCTTGTTTTCTCGAGCCCGAAAGACATCCGCTGTTCCTCCGGTGCCAAGCTTGTCCGCGATGGTATAGCCCGGAATCTCAGGAATCTCACCGCCGCGGGTACGACGCAACTTGCGAACCAAGCGAGGATCCCATTCGAGAGTCTCCATCAGTTCATCATCGGCGGCAGCACCCTCTTGAATCGCGGGCAGAATGCGCTCGGCATCTTCGCGGCTGAGGTGGCCTCTGTGGACGAGAATGGCGAGGTACTGAAGTTCTTGCTTGGGAGGTGTCATGGCGTTGTGGGACGAAAGTGTAGCGAGCAATTTCAGGCTGCCCATTCGGAATCCAGACGATGGTCAAGATCTTGGGGACTAGGATCCGAAACAGCCTGTAACCAACGGCCACATGACGTCGTCTTATTGACGGCCAGAAGAGTCCCCACTCGTGCGATCCACCCGAAACACCACCGTTTACAAATATCTTGATCTCGCCGATCGTTTCGTGCGGGTTCGCATGCTTGAGCCGGAGAACGTCAACCTACATGTTGCTAGCGGCATGAATCGATCGGCCTACCGCCAATCTGTGATTCGTGTTTGCATGGAGGAGTTTGAAGAGACGGATATGGCCGTTGAGCTTCAACGTCTGCACCCCTGCGATCCGACGGCCGCCGAAGATCACCTTTATCAGCTGTGCGTTTCGGTCAATCCGGGGCTTGAGATTCACGCGGTCAGCTTGGCCGACGAACTGCGCTCCGAGGAACAGGTCACCAAGCAACGCAAGAAGCCCTCGCCCAAAGTCGCCTTGGCCTCGCGCTTGGCTCGTCGCTCGAGCGATCTCCAAGCACGGCTCTCCGAGCGTGTCATCGGACAGGCGGATGCCGTTCAAACCGTGTGCGCCTCAGTCCGTCGCGCCGCGGCCGGTTTAGCCGACGATTCTCGCCCCCTGGGCTCCTTCCTCTTCGTCGGCCGCTCGGGCACCGGCAAGACCGAATTGTGCCGTGCATTGGCAGCGGAAGTCATGGGCGACGAAGACTCCTTCGTGCGCGTCGATTGCACCGAGTTCGCCATGGCGCACGAATACTCCAAACTCATCGGAGCGCCGCCCGGCTACGTCGGACATGGCGACGGTGGACAACTGACCGAAGCACTCACCAAGAATCCCGAATGCATTGTGCTGTTCGATGAAATCGAAAAAGCGCATCCGCGCATGCACAATTTGCTGCTTCAGATTTTGGAAGAGGGGCACTTGACGGACGGCAAGGGTCAGCGCGTCAGTTTCGATCGCGCCTTTATCGTTTTGACGTCGAACGTTGGCGCACAAGACGTCGTACGTGAATCCAATCGTGTGGGATTCGGCGCGGACGAACAGATGAGCGACGTGGCAGTGGGTGAAATCGTTCACAGAGAGTTGGCCGAGAACTTCCCGCCGGAGTTCTTGGGAAGACTCGACGAAACCGTGCTGTTCCGCTGCTTGGATCATCAAGACGCGCGCAAGATTGCACAACGTCAGTTGCTCGAACTTGCCATGCGCGTTCGCAAGCGCGGACGTCGCGTCGCCTTCACTCCCGCGGTTGCCGGCTGGGTTGCAGAAAAGGGCTTTGCCGTCGAGAGCGGCGCACGGGAAATCCGCCGAGCGATTCGACGCTCGATCGAAGGTCCGTTGGCGGAAGTGCTGCTCGACACGAAACGCGAGCGTCCGTGGATCCGAATCGGGATTCGTGCGGGTACGCCCGAGCTTCGAATCGAAGAGTAACGGCAACCAGCGTGTCGATTGGACTTCCGGTCGACCGAATCCCGCCTCCGATGTGCGTCCATCAGCGTCCTCCGACATTCTGAGCACGTGAACGGGTACGTGTTGCTTTGTGCGGTTTGTATGTAACCGCATCTCTTTAGCGGCGAGAGCGGCGGGGAATACGAGATGCGAATCGGGCTTCGATCGAAGGCTACGTGGCGGAAGTGCTGCTCGACGCGCAACGCGATCGCCCCTATCCCCGCGGTCGAACCACTCGTCAGTAAGTCGACCGACGCGTTGCGTGTAGGGACCTCAAGAATATGACCCCACTTGGATTACAGACGGTCAGACGCCGGTGAGCCGGATTCCTCGCTGCCCGAACTCGTCTTTTTGCCCATGAATTGGGGAGCGGAAGTAAACTACGCGCAGACCGTGCAACCTTTTCGCCAAGCCGAATTCTCAACTAACGGAACAGGCAACCACCGCCGGTAATGATCCGCATTGCGAGCACAGGGTGCATGGGTTTACGGACACTCTCTCCGCCGACAATTCCGATCAGATCGAGATCAACCAAGTCTCATGAACTCTCTTAGTAACTCACTGCTGCTCTTCGCGCTTGTCCTCTTTGGACTTTCGAAGAATGCAGACGCGCAATGCACTCCCGGACCCGGTCCACTCGGATGCGTCGATTCGAACGACATCGTCATGTGTGTTCCCAGCTCGCAGCTAGTAAACGACGTCACGACCTGCACGCGCTTGAGCATCTATTGCCCTGGCGCAAGCCCGATTCAAGTCTTCGTTGAAGTCTCCGATCCAGAGTTCGCGCCAATCCTCGGAACAATCATGTTCGGCTCGAGTGGGTCGGGCGAGAGCTACTACGACGATCTCCCTGGTGCGAGGATCGTGACGCAAGACCTTTTGGACCGCGGCTATCGCATCGTTCGCTACCGATGGACTGGCTTTGGAGGCAACTTCTTTGGTTGGACGGAGAATGGCACCGGACTGATTCCAATGTCCAATCGCTATGCCACGCTCCTCGAGTGGGTGAATGAAAACGTCTACAAGCAAGGCGGCGGATCCACCTTCGCATTGACGGGCAATTCAGCCGGCGCTTCGTTGATCGCCTACGCCTTTTCGAAATGGGATATGTCGGACCTCGTCGACGTAGCCGTACTCTCCAGTGGTCCGGTCAACACTCGGATGGACTTTGTCTGTCCCAATAGTTCAGCGGCACCCGGTCCGTGCCCCGGCCACATGCCGCAGAACATCATGCTCGACTGCGTTGCAGGCCAGATCGCCTGCACGGGCTGTCCCGACGACAATATCTGTCGCGGGGGTCAAAGCTGCGCAACTCCAGTTAGCCCCAGCACACTGCATGACGACAGCGTCCTTTTTCCAAATGCGATCGTCAGCTATCCGACGCGAGTACATGTACTTCTGGGTACGAGGGATTGCAACATCATCGGACCGGCGATGGGCCAACTCTACTTCGACAATATTCAGAGCGAGAAAGTTGTTCAGTACGTCAAAAACGGCATCCATTCGTTGACGGAAACGCCAGCTGGGCGCGACGCGATTATCAAAGCGCTGCTTGCGGGCATGGACCAAATTCCGACCCCTGCTTCAATCTCACCGAGATCGTGGCCGAAAGAAGGCGGTAACTTCAGCATCGACTTCCACGGTCCGCCGAACGCCTACGTTCGAGCAGCCTTCAGCACGAGTGCGACAACCTCGGTCTTATTTCCAGCACTCGGATGGTCTTTTCTCGATCAACCCTTCCTCGGCTTTCGTGCCCTGCGACTCGATTCAGTCACAGGCAAATTGAACTATACGTGGAACATCCCCGCCGGATCTGGCTTGGCGGGAACGGAATTCTTCTGGCAAGCACAGATGGTGAGCACAACCAAGTTTCTCGTGAAGCCGCTCTTCAACCCCTACAACGCGCCGCACCTCTCGAACGTCAACAACGTCTTCGTACAGTCGATGTAGACCCACCTGTCGGCTTGCTCAATTGAGCTTCGAATCGACAAGTAGCACTCTCAAAGCGTACCGAGCCCGCTAAACGAGTGATTAATGCATCCAAGGTGGGTTTTCGAGCGCACTTCGATATTCTGGGCGCGTGAAGTTCCATCCCCTTTGCGGTTTGTCCGCCCTACTCGCCCTACCGCTCGCCTTGTCGAGCGCGCACTTCATCTCCGCCGCTCCCGCCGCGCAGAAGACCTCCAACCAAGTCGATCAACGCGTCGCCTGGGGGAACGGTCTGCAACTAATGCGCTCTGAACTGGTGCCCGTACTCGTGCGCCGTTACGCGATGACAGGTGAAGGACGCAGCGCGCTCGACCATCTGATTCAAACCAAGTTGCTCAGCCGCATGGCGAAAGAGCGACGCATGGAAATCAACGAGAAGGAACTCGATGCGCGCATCGACGAACTCGACGCGCGCCTGCGCGAGAGCGGCAGTCCCGACGGAATTGCTGGCAAGTTGCGCGAGGGCGGCGTCGACGAAGCCGAGTTTCGCGCGCTGTTCCGCATTTCTATTGTGCAAGAGCGATTGTGCCGAGAAGCTTTGGGAATTCAGCCCGACTCGCCGGTCGATAGCGCTCAACAAGAGTTGTGGATCGAAGCCGAGATGAAGGAACGCGGATTGTCGGGACCGCCGCCGCCCTGGAAAGATGGCATCGCCGGGCGCTGCGGTGACGTAGTAGTGACCGCCGAGGAATACCAAGAGAAGTTGCTGCTCAACTTGGATCCCAAGCAAGTGCGCGAAACCTGCTACCAGTTGATGTTGATCAATGGCATTCGCGCGCGCATGCCCGACCTCCCTGAAATCGAATTGAGCAAAGCGATCGAGATCGAAATCAATCGCCGGCGAAAGAAAGCCGAAACGAACCCCGCCTATCAAGGTGCCTCTTTCGAGCAATTGCTTTCCACGCAAGGCACTTCATTAGAGTTGATGAAGAGCGACCCGGCCGTTTTGGTGACTGCGCTCTCTGAGCTATGGGTCCTACGAAGCCATAGCGACAAACAGCTCCGCGCCGCCTACGCGGAAGAGCGCGCTTTGTATGACGGCGCGTACGGCGAATCGATCCAAACGCATGTCCTATTCTTGCGAGCCGCTGCAATCAGCTCTCCCGCCAACCCGCGCCTCTTCGATCAAGCCCATGCTCAACTCGAAGATATCGCGCGCAAGATTAACACTCTTGGTGAATTCGAAACCGCCGCACGACGTCACTCCGAGGATTCCAAATCCCGCACGAACGGCGGCGAACTGGGCTGGCTAAGACGCGTCGGAAATGGATTGGAGGAGTTGCGCAGCGCGGTCTTCACCGACCTCAAGACCAAAGGCCCGATTCCGCCTACCGGACGCATGCTAGCCCCCGTCCGCAATCAAACCGGCGTCGTTCTCGTCTGGGTTAGCGATCACAAGCCCGCGCCCACCTGGGAAGGTATGCGCGAGCGAGTGCGTGCCGAACTGCGCTCGCGCTTCATCAAAGAAGTGCTGCCGCGCGAGAGCCTCGTCACAATTCTCGACGCGTGATCTGAACTCGAACCGAACGCGCAAATCGGCGGACGTTCAGAACGCCGCTCGCTTGGATCTGCGCGTCGGTTTGAGTGGCTACTCCTCTTCGCCGGATGCCAGCCAGCGATGCACAACTCCAGCTAGCCCGGATTATTCATGAACCGCGAGGCAAAACGCCTCGAATTGGTTCCTGCTGGCACTATGCAGATACTTGCCCCCGCAGACGACCTTGTAAGATCGTCGAGGACGCCAGTATCTGCAAAGTGCCAGCAGGAACCAATAGACCGGCAGTGCCGGTCGTTCGTGGTGTTTGGTCCGCGTGTTCATGAATAATTCGGGCTAGAATGATCATCAAAACCATGAAGGTCATGACGACCTCGGTGACCAACGCCGCCATCATGCTGTAACCAACCGGCGAGTGTTCGCCGAAGCCGTTGGATGCGAATCCGGCCGCAGCGTCGAATCCAACTTGTCCGGTAGCGATCACGCACAACGTTGCTGCTCCTGCAACGCCGCCGATGACTTGTGCCACAATTTACGGAACGAGTTCACTCGTCGAAAACTTGCCAGCTGACCAAAGGCCAAAGGAAACTGCCGGATTTAAATGGCAGCCTGAGATGTGGCCAATCGCATAAGCCATCGTGAGTACCGTGAGTCCGAAGGCGCATGAAACCCCAACAGACCGATGCCAACATCAGGGAATGCTGCAGCTAAAACTGCGCTTCCGCACCCGCCAAGTACAAGCCAAAAGGTGCCTATAAATTCTGCGCCAAGTTTCTTCGATAAAGACATTCGTTCTCCCTCGTGTTGCCACGTACTTCGAATTGTCGAGTTCAGCTAACTAGCTCGTTGACCACGAATCAAAGTGTAGCAAACGCAAACTTGCGGCAACTGACGCAGGCTTGAAGCATCGGAGCCCAAATGGGATTCCCGATGTACCGGTGCTCGGATAGCTCGTACCTAGCGCTCGTGATCAGCAAGCACGTCGGCGATCACTCGATTCGCGTCGTTGGCCTTCAATTCGTCGGTGGATTGGTATTCCACGAGCGTGATCAGCGCCTTCCACAACGCCCAACCGCGAGCGCGCGCCCAGGTCTCCCGATCAAGAGATACGGCTTCACGAAACACCTCGCGGCTCGCTTCGCTGAAGAAGGTCCAGGCAATCGTGAGATCACACGCGGGACCTCCGATAGCCGAACAACCAAAATCAATCACGGCACTAAGCTTGCCGTTCGTTACGAGCAGATTCGTCGCAGCGATGTCGCCATGGAGCCAAACGGGCAGCTGATTCCACTCTGACAGGAGCGCTGAATCCCATACATCGAGCGCGCGCTCGATGTCCACCAAACCTCGCAATTGATCGAGCGCTTCACGCGTCTCCTGATCGTAGGTCCGCAAGTTGCCACCGCGAAAGAAACTGTGCGGCCCCGCTTGCGGCCCCTTCGTTGCATCAACTTTTTGTAGAGCACTTAGGAACTCACCAAGCGATTTTTCGAAACGAGAGAGGTCATCGATTCGCTCTGCGATTGTCACCTCCCCTTCAAGCCAATGATAAATCGATCAAGGCCACGGGAAGTCCTCGTTCGGGACCCCCATGGAGATCGGAATCGGGATGGCTAGCGGCAACGATCCGAGATGCGGAAGCCACTTCTGCTCTTTCTCGACCTGAGCGGCATAGCCCGCTTGACTTGGAAGACGAACGGAACGCTTTGAACCAAGCCGAAAGGTATGGTTGTCGTGGCCGCCCGGAACGACAGGCTCAACTGACAGATCACTCCAATCTGGGAATTGCGACGCGACCAACTTGCGCACGAGCGCAAGGTTGAACTTAGGGTCGCGCCATTCGAATGCGCTCGTTCGTGAACCGTCTATAGCGAGAGCGTGACGATTACCGCGTTGCTGGCATACTCCGCTGAGCCAAGCGAGGAAGCGGCGAGATAAGCATGGTGCAAAACCACGCCTGCAAGCGCGGGATCCGAACCCGGGGGTAGGCTAAAGGAAGCGAGCGCGACGCCATTCGCGTCTAACTGACCGATGAAGTTGCCGAAGGGGCTAAGGCCTGGCTTCTTTAGAATCAGGTTCAAGTAAACGTCAAAGTTCAGCGGGAGAATGACCTCGTTGCCAAAGTCCAGTCCCGGCGAAGTGCCCGTGACCGAACCGAACATGAAGTAGAACCAGTTGGCGCGAAAGAGCCCGCCGTCGAGACTCAGGTTTTGCTGCCCGCCCGTGGTGAGTTCCACTCGAAGTACGTCGGCTGTCAAACCGGCCGGAATATTGAATGCGTAGGCCGCGCCAGACTCCGGCGCATTGTTGTTGCTCGCGTTACCATCAACGCCGGTTGAGATGCTCTCCTCTTCGTAAGCGCCAACCACCAACGTGTTGTCCGCATAGGCAAGTGACCAACCGAACTGATCGCGCACACCAGAGTTGTGGGCCTTTAGATAGGCTTGTTGTCCCCAGAAGGTGCCTATGCCACTAAAGACATAAACGGCACCCGCTTCGGAAGCACCGTTGTTCAACTCGTTTCCATTGATACCGTTCGCCCCACTGTCTTCCGATCGCGCTCCCACGAATGCGTCGGTACCGTCGATTGCTACAACGCCCCCGAAGGTATCACCTTGGTCAGGGTTAGAGGCTTTGAGGTAGGCGCGAGCAAACCAAGTCGAGCCATCTCGAGAATAGATATAGGCCGCTCCAGAACCGGGCCTGCTATTGTCCGTCGGATCTCCGTTGACGCCCGTCGCACCGCCGTCCTCACCGGAAGCACCGACAATGATAATGTCGCCAGAGACCGATACTGAATTCCCGAAGATGTCCTGTGGGTCCGTATCGAACGGCTTTAGGTAAGCTTGCTGAGTCCATGTCGAACCAGTCCTAATAAACACATAGGCGGCGCCCCCCTGATTCGAAGCGTTATTAAATTGATTGCCGTTCACATTTGTCGCGTTGCTGCTCTCGCCAGTTGCACCCACGACGATCGTTTCGCCTGAGATCGAAACGGAGATCCCAAATGAATCGGACGCTTGTGCATTGGACGCCTTCAGATAGGCCTGTTGAGTCCAAGTCGAACCGGTTCGATTAAAAACGTAGGCAGCACCAGTTCGAAAGGCGCTGTCATCGGCTTCGTTACCATTAACACCTGTGGCATTGCTGGACTCTACGGATGCCCCCACCACGATCGTGTCTCCTTCGATCGCAATAGCTCCGCCGAACTCGTCAGATGCACCGGCATTCGAAGCTTTCAGATAAGCCTCTTGGCTCCACACCAATCCGTTGCGAACGAAAACATAGGCCGAACCGGACCTCGACGCGCAACAAATCACTTGGTCGGCGCCTACTCCAGATCCCGAATGCCTCTCAAATTCAGCACCCACCACCAAAGTGTCACCCGAAATAGCGACGGACGATCCGAACCTCGCAGCGGAGTGAGTATTGGAAGCCTTGAGATAGGCTTGCTGAGTCCACGTCGAGCCGGACTTCACGAAAACGTACACCGCGCCCGAACCAAAGAATCCATTCTTGCTTTGATCTCCGTCCACACCGGTTGCATTGCTCGATTCGAAACGCGCTCCTACCACGATCGTGTTACCGGAGACTGCCACGGCGTCGCCGAAATTGTCCCCCGCATCGGTGTTGGACGCCTTGAGGTAGGCCTGTTGCACTACCGGATCAATGGTTACGGGATAACGCGCATCGGCTTCATCAATCGAGAGCCTCAACCCTTCCGGACCCAGTTCAAACCAAGAGTCTAGCGTGACGCCGTCCGCGTCGAAAACCGTTAGGCCCGAGTAGTTCAATAGCGTCGTATCGTTTTGATCCACGAAACGAACCTCTTTGCGACCGGATTGAATCACCGGCTCGAGTCCGCCTCGCACTCGCAAGTCGAATGAAAGCGTCGGCTTCTCGGAAACTGAATTTACGTCTGAGGGATTCGATAACGGACGCGAGTGAAGCGTGTATCCGTGCTCAAGCCCGCGTTCATCGTTAACGAACCACTCTTCAAGTTCTGAACTCCATTTGTAAAAGACCCGACCACCCTCCGCATTCGCGATCGCGGCGTTTCGAATTTCGCTGGCCTCTCCAGCAAAACCAAATCGAATCAACTCCAAGCCCCAGCTCCAATCGTCAGCGTAGGGCTCGACTAGAAAACCGCGGCGATCGAAGGTTGCGCGCCAAGCTTGCCCGGGGTTGTGCGCTTCAAAACCTGATTCGTGCTCATAGACCAAGTAACGACTCGCGCTTGCCGCGTCTCGAATGCTCGACCAATCACTAGCCGAGACATCGTTTGGAATTGCGGACTGGCCGAGTACAAGTGGCGCTCCAAAGACGGCGACAAAAGTTGC
>JBLINP010000087.1:0-14562 GCA_047639415.1 Planctomycetota bacterium
TCTCAGGCCACTAGACTCCAGCTATGAAAGCTCTGATCCCGGTCTTTGACGCACACGTCGATTCATTGCAGCGCGCTCTCGATTTGGATCACGATCTGGGCACGCGCACAGGCGGCCATCTCGATTTGGTTCGAGGACGTGCGGGAGGGCTAACCAGCGTCGTTTTGGTCTGTTTCGTCGATCCCGTTTTCCTCTCTGAAACCACCGGCGGGCCCGCAGCCCGAGCGAACGCTCTACTCGACGAGGCGCACAAACTTGAAGCCCGTCATCCCGATCAAATCAAGCTAGTCGGCAACGGGGAGGAACTTCGCTCAGCCCACTCGAAACAGCTGATTGCGGGTATTCCCGGGATTGAAGGCGGACATGCGATTGAGGAACGCATTGAGTTGTTGCAGGCCTTCTTCGAGCGCGGCTTGCGCGTGATGACGCTCGTTTGGAACAACCACCTCAGTTGGATTCGTTCGTGTCAGACCGGAGCCGGCCCCGAAGTGCCGAAGGGGCTTTCAGCATTCGGTCGCGACGTGGTTCGCGAAATGAATCGACTGGGCATGTTGATCGACGTCTCGCACGCCGGCGAGCAATCGTTTTATGACGTGCTCGAAACGACGACGCGCCCTGTCATCGCCAGTCATTCCGGCTGCCGTGCATTGCACGATCATCAACGCAATTTGGATGACGAACAACTCCGCGCTTTGTCGGCCAATGGCGGAGTGATTGGAATCGTTTTTCATCCGGGCTTTCTCGATGCTGACGCGCGCGCTGAAGAAGTGAGGCTGCGCGATTCTGACGAGTATCGGGCGATTGAAGGCAGAAACGATTCCGAGAAATTCTTGCGCCAAGCGCAGTTCATGGAAGCCAAGGCGATACCGATGCCGGTGGACCGACTGGTCGATCACGTGATGCACGCCATCGACATCGCTGGAGTTGAACACGTCGGGATTGGTTCCGATTTCGATGGCATCGAACGCGGACCAGAGCACTTGGAGGATGCTGGCGCTTACGGTTACTTGGCGGATCAACTCAAGCGGCGTGGACTTGGAGATTCAGAAGTACAGGCCGTCATGGCGGGCAATATGGAGCGCGTTTTCGCGCTGGTGACAGGAGTTGGATCGTGTGCATCCTTGGCTTCCGAGGTTTCGAGTAAGTAGCGCGGCTGCTCGGCTTAATCTCATTCAGGTGCACATTCGAATTCGTCTTGCTAACGACGATTGGGCGAATCTGGTGGCTCTCGTGGATCGGATTCGGGAAGAGGCTCGCGCACTTCATGCTTTTCGCTCGAAGTGACGAATGGTGCATCGGTAGGATGATTGCTTGAAGCCGACTTTAGAAAGCATGACCGTGGCCCATCCCGCGTTGAAGGATCTGTTCGCGCCCGGTTGGGATTTCGCCACGGACATTCTCGTTGTGGTGGGTAGATCCGACCCCGAGTTCTTCGAAGCGATTCTTCAACTCGATCAGGCGCGCGTCATCAACCTGATTGAAGAGAGCGTTGAAGAGCCGCCGTCGCCGTTCAAACGGGCGGTTACCGCGCTCGATATGTATCAGGTGATTTTGGAGTTCGCTGGGGATAAGCCTAAGAGCGCAACGATTCGTTGCCAGCCAGGAAGTTCGCTGACAAAGGCTGCGACCAACGAATTGGTCGAGTCTTTGCGGGGAGCGATCGCAACCTTTGGCATCTTCAAAGAAACGGTCGCGATGCACGCTCCGCAGTGGGCTTTGCACGGCATCAAAAATATGGCTGAGGTTGCGAGCGCGCCCTCAGTGCATTCACTCGAAGGGGCCTTTGCAGGCATTCCGTGTGTGATCGTTTCGCCGGGACCTTCGCTTGATCAAAACTTGCACCTGCTCAAACAGTTCAGCGGGCGGGCGTTGATTATGACGTGCAGTCACGCTTTGCACTCAATGGAAGCTGCGGGCGTCGCGCCCAATCTAATCACGGTTTCCGATCCGAAGTTTACTGGACGTCACTTCAAGGATTGCACTTCAATCGAATCGGCCACGCTGTGTCTCGACGCCGTTGTTGAGCCGCGCAATTTTGAATTCGAATCAAAGCGCAAGTTCACATTCGCTTCACACGAATCCATTGCCCCTTGGATTTATGACGTTTGGGACGAAACCGCCTGCATGGAGTCTGGCGGTTCAGTGGCCTGCGTGGAATTCAGTCTCGCGCGTTGGATGGGCTGCGGCCCCGTCGTTTTTGTTGGCCAGGATCTGGCGATGACCGACGGTCGTTATTACGCCAAGTCGAACATCGATGGGATGGCCTACATCGAGCAGGTGGACGGTTCTTCCCAATTCGAGCTTGTTCGACCGCATATCAATCACGACGACGATCAGCTCACGGTCACGCGGCATGAAGCCGAAGCGTTGAGAACAGTCAAGTCGTGGGACGGTGGCACGGTGTTTACTTCTGATTCGTTGTACACCTTCTTGCGGTGGTTCGGCGCGGCCGCTCGTTCGATGGAAACGAATGTCTTCAATTGCACCGAGGGGGGCGCGTTCATCGAAGGAATGCAGCACATCTCGTTGCAGGAATTCATCGATACTCACGCGTTAGATCCCGTTGATATCGACGGAATATTGGAGGCGCGCTCGGCCTCGGTTGACTTTGCGAAGCGCAGAGAATTGATGCACGCATCTCTGACGGAGATGCTGGACGGTATCGGCAAGTGCGCCCGCATTGCGAAGAAGTGCAAGCAGTTGGCTAGTCGTGCTCATCGAGATCAACGCGCGTTGGATGAATTGGGCCGATCGGAAAAGCAGCTCTCGAAGGCGATCGCGCCGATCAAGCCGCTATCGATGATTTCCCAACGGCTGATTCAAGAGGCGCAGACTCGGGCGGCGAAAGCCACAACTCTGGAGGAGAATTTGGGCATGGCCAAGGCACTCTTCAATGCCGTGATCGATTCGGCGAAGGTTTTGGAAGAGCCGCTTGTCGAATCGCTGCGTAAGTTGGCGCACTGAGTCGTTTCGATTCAGAGTCAATTCTTTTCCGAAGAGGCGTAACCGTTCGTTCTCCCGGCCGTCTTGTTGTTGAACAAAGGCCCGCTAATGCGAGGAGAATGCGATGCGAATGGATTTTACGAATGTTGAGGATGTTTCCTATGTCTCGGTCCCCGAGGGAACCTACCTCTGTCGAATCGACGACGTGCGCGAGAAGAACACGAGGGACGGATCTCCCCGTTGGTCTTACCGGCTGATTGTCATGGACGGCGAGTTCGCGGGGCGGACGGCGGCGTGGGACAGCGTTGCGTGGACGGAGCGCGGGATGGGGCGTTGCAAACACGTGCTCAAGCAATTGGGATTCGATGTAAGTGGCGTGATCGAGGTCGAAGCGGGCGATTTGGTCGGTTTGTGTGCCCGCGTGAAGATCGAATTCGAAGAACACCAGGACCCGAATACGGATATTCGTAGCGTGCGGCCGTCGGTGCCCTTCTTCGGCTACGAGGCGGCGCAAGAAGATGAGCCGCGAGCTTGGGGGGCATGACGTCAATGGAGTCTTGCTCGCTATAATTTGACGATGACTGGCATCACGGGAAAGGCGCTCGAGCAGCGAATCGTGGAGTTGCGTGACGAGATCACTCGTCTCAACCGGCGGTATTACAACGACGGGCATTCGGAGGTTTCGGATGCTGAGTACGACGGGCTCTTTCGGGAGCTTAGGAAGTACGAAGACGAGCATCCGGAGCTAATGGCGGCGGATAGTCCGACCTTGCGGGTCGGTGCCGCTTTGCCGGTGGGGACGGGCTTTTCAAAGATTCCACATGAGGTGCCGATGCTCTCCATCGATAGCCTCGTCAATGTGGAGGAAGTGCGCGATTTCGAGGCGAGCGTCCTGCGATTTTTCAATTTGGAGGCCGGCGCGGCTTTGGATTGGGTCGCGGAACCGAAGTTCGATGGAGTCAGCGCGTCGCTCCTCTACTTGAATGGCAAGTTTGAGCGGGGGTTGACGCGTGGCGACGGCAGTGCCGGCGAAGACATCACGGCGAATTTGCGTACGGTGCGAAATATTCCGCTCGTCCTCGATGGTTCGGTGCGTCCGATTCCGGAGAGGCTCGAGGTTCGCGGGGAGGTCTTGATTCACCGCGATAAATTCGCGCGTTACAACCAGCAGTTAATCAAAGACGGGCAGGAGCCACTGGCCAATACGCGCAACGCGACAGCGGGCGCGCTGCGGCGAAAGGATCCTGTCCTCGTCGCGCGTTATCCGCTCGAGTTTTACTTTTGGTCCGCTCCGCAAGTCGTCGGCGCGGAGTTTGAAAGCTATCACGAGACGATCGATGCGTTGGTCGATTGGGGGCTTCCGAGCGCGGATCTAAGTCGCGTTTTGCCCGACATCGATGCATGCGTGGCCTATCACGATGAGATCGAAGCGCGCCGCGACGAAATTCCGTTCGAGATGGATGGAATCGTTGCGAAGCTGGACTTGTTGTCTCTACGCGAACGACTGGGGACGACGGCGCGACATGTGCGCTGGCAATACGCTCATAAGTTTCAACCGCGCGAGGCTACAACGATACTTCGAGCGATCGAAATCCAAGTGGGCGTCAATGGCCGTTTGACTCCGCGTGCACATTTGAAGCCGGTGGATGTTGGAGGCGTGACGGTGACTCACACGACGCTGCACAATGGAGATCACGTTGCCGCGCTGGGGCTCAAGATTGGAGATCGCGTATTCCTGCATCGGGCAGGAGATGTGATTCCTCAAGTCACGGGTGTGGCCAAGCCCGCGGAGAAGCGCGCTCCACTGAACTGGCGCGAGGACTTGCCGGATGAGTTGATTGAGAACGGCGAAGTGCGAGCGGGGGTGACGTGGAAGTACGGTTCGGAGTTCGAGGCTCCCACGCACTGTCCGGTGTGTGGGACTGAGGCGGTATCGAATACGAAGGCCGCGAAGAACAAGGATTCCGAGGCGGAGCAAGGTAAGTATTGGTTGTGCCCCAATGGAATCGGTTGCCTGCCGCAACTGGCCGGGCGCATTGCGATGCTGGCTGGTCGATCCGCTTTTGAGATCGAGCATTTGGGCGGCAAGTTGATTTTGCAACTCATTGAAGCGGGGCTGGTTAAGGGACCGGCTGACCTCTTTCATCTCGATCCGGAGCAATTGCTGGAGCTGGATCGCTGGGGACAGAAGAGCGTGGACAATTTATTGGGCCAGCTCGAAGAGCGTCGCAAAGTGCGCTTCGATCGCTTTTTGGTAGGACTCTCAATCCCAGATTTGGGCCCGGCAACGGCTCGGCGTTTGGCGGCGCATTTCGAATCCTTGGATCAGTTGGCAACAGCCGATGAGGACTCGTTGGTGAACCTGGATGGTATCGGCGAAAAGATGGCGCCCGTTCTCACCAGCTGGTTTAAGGACGCGACGAATCAATCGATGATGTCGCGCATGTTTGAGGGTGGCGTCGAAATTCAGTACCCAACCAACGACGGCGCGGGTGGGGCATTGGGCGGGCGCACGTTTGTGCTCACCGGGACTCTGCCCGACATGTCGCGGGCCGAGGCCAAGAAGTTGATTGAACACAACGGCGGTCGCGTGGTTTCGACAATAAGTAAAAAAACTAGTTATCTCGTCGCGGGAGAAAAGCCTGGATCCAAACGGAAAAAGGCTGAGGACTTAGGCGTTACAGTTTTAGGTAAAGACGAACTGATGGAACTGGTGCGTGTTGGTTTGAATTCCGACTCAAAAATTTAGGATTTCGAACGCGGCGAAAGGGTGTAACTCGCGATTTGAGAGCACCTAATAAACATCGAGGAGCGAGAAGCTGCAGCTTTTAGCGGAAGGTCGTCTAGGGAACGAATTCTGAAGCGTACATGCAGTTGAGGCGCGATTCAGGAGGCGTTTCAAAATGCAACGATTACCAGGAAATGACCAATCTCCATCGATTGATGACCGTCGTCGGGACGGCTCGAGACATTCGGATGTGTTGAATCTACGGACTCGGAGTTCGGTGGAATCAAAGCTGAAAAATGCCGATACGGAAGAGTTGGTGCGTTTGGCGCAAACCGGTGAAGACCCGGCTCTCGACACTCTGTTCGGACGGTACCGTTCGAACCTCGTCGACTTGGCGAGACGTGGGATGGGGCACCGCCTCAGTTTGAGGGAAGACCCCGAGGACTTGGCGCAGACCACCTTCCGCGAAGCCGCGAGGGATTTCCCTGGGTACGAATACCGAGGCAAGCACTCCTTTATGGGGTGGTTGAACCGAATCCTTCAAAACAAGCTTCGCGATCGCGCCGAGTATCACTCGGCGGCCAAGCGCGACGCATCTCGCGAAATTCCGCTCACCTGGGGTTCGTCGAATGATGGGGATGAGGCACAGGTCTTCGATCCCGCGTCATCTGGACTCACTGGGCTTGAGCTCGCCGAGTTGGCCGAGGAAATCGAGCTCCTGCACGAGCATTTGGAACTGCTGACTCCGGTACACCGCGAGGCCATTCGTTTGGTCTATTACGAGGGGCTCTCTTTGCGCCAGGCCGGTCAGAAATTGAACGGTCGCACGGAAGGCGCGACGCGAATGCTGATTCGACGCGCAGCCGCGAACCTGAAGGATTCTCTCCCGAACGAGCTCAAGCCTGAGTGAGTTCAGTGGCGAAGGGATTGGGGGCAAGAAGAGTGCGGGTCGCGGCTTGTGAAACCGAGTGACCGCGCATACATTCTCCCTCCTCGATACGGGGCCGCTAACTCAATTGGTAGAGTGCCATGTTCACAGCGTGGAGGTTACTGGTTCAAGTCCAGTGCGGCCCACCATCGCTTCGCCGAGCAGCCCTTAGCCCAGCAGTGCTGAGAGACGGCGCGTGGCTAGTCAGGAACCCCGAGCGATCGGCGGATCTTAAAGCTATAGGGTTTCGATGATGCAGCCGAGCGGGGCGGTTTGCTCGATTGCAACCGGTGTTCCGGCAAGTATCGAATCGAGGGCGTCCCTGAGATAGTGTTCGCTGACGGTCTGTCGGCGGTCGCCATAATCGGAATACTGATTATCGATGCGCCCGCGGTAAGCGACGCTTCCCGTCGAATCGAACACAACGACCTCGGGTGTCGTCGTGGCTTCTGCCAGACGAATCAGCTTATGTTGCCGGTCGATGACCCGGGGCGGAGCCAGGGAGTATTCGAGTGCGTGCTTGGCTTCGTCCTCAGGGGTGAGGTGCGGATAAACGTGAACCAGCGTGAGCTTCACATCCCGCGCTGAGTACTCGTTGTAGATGCGATTGATCTCGGGGACGTAACTATTCGCGATGGGGCAGTCCGTATCGATGAAAATCAGAACGACGGGCTTGTCCCCAATCGGCGTGAGAACGGCAGGTTTCGTCGAATCGCCGCTCTCACCGTCGACTGTCTTGCACGAGGCAATACCAACCGTTGCCGAGAATAGGAGTATGTAGAGAGCGATGGAGCTTGCGAATTTCATGTGGGGGAATTCCTGGAAAAGCTCGGCGATCAGTTCGCTTTCGAATCCTCTTTGCTCAGCTCAACCAGCCGCTCGAACAAAGCCTTGGACTCCTCTGAATTGAGCTTCTTATCCGCATCTTTGTCGAAGCTACTCAGAAGAAAATCTCTAAGCCGAGCGGGCAGCTCGCCTTGATTTAAAGCGCCGTCCGAGTTCTTGTCCAAACGATCCATCAACTGGGACAGTTCGTTCAGCGACTGAGAGCGACTCAGGTTTTTGGCGAACTTAGCCAATGCCTGGGCATAGAGCCTTTGCTCTATTTTTGTCGTTCCGTTTTTCTGGCTCGGCTCGGTGGGAACAACCAGCAAGACGATACTTCCCATTTCATCATTCGCGCTTCGTCCAAATTTGACTCGAATGGGGGGGCTAGTAGGATTGTTAGGGTTGTTTGCCGAGTTGTCGTAGATCAGTGTCGAGGTCAACACCGTGCCGGCCGGGAGCAGGAACTGATCCTTGAAATAGTACGTGTCCTGCCAGTCGAGATCCCATTCGGGAATGTTGAGGACGACCTCTTCCGTTCCGTCTGGAAACAACGCTGTCATCTTCATCGTCTTTCCGAGGAAGTGAGCGTGGCCGTGAACGCTGATACCCTCAGAATCGACCGGTATCGTAAATTTCTCCACCACCTTGAAATCAGATTTACCCGCGGGAATGTCGATGCCAGCGAACCTGCCTAGGTTTGGCGGCAGATCGATGACATGAATGTTTCGGCTCGGTGGCTTGTCCGCGAAATAGAGGCCTACCGAAGTTTGCTCGTGTTCCACTTTGCCTGTCGGGTGAAAGTGACTAGACAAAACGAGATCGGTTTTCTTGGGAATCAAGCGAGCAAGGTCGCCCGGCAGTTTGTGCGGCGTTATCCCGGGCACGTAATCACCTAAGGGAATGTCCTGATTGATGGCCATGCCTTCGAAGCCGATTTGCCCATCAGCACCGTCCAGTTGCACGGCTTGTCTAGTTGGGTCGAGCGCATACCGCGAGTGGTGTAACGCGGTAGGGGCAGTCGAGTGTAGCTCTACGGCTTTCACCCATCGATCTTGGGGGAAGTTCAATGGGAGCACGAACTTGCGATAGAGGTCGGGGCCGTCGGCAGGAATCTCAAAGGCCCGCGACATGGTGACGATCAGGTCGGGTTCACCAAGGCGCCAACCTTGCGGGTATTGAGGCGTCGGGACGGCGTTGTCTGGATTTCCTTCGGGTTTGCCTTGGTCGATCCAATCGGAGAAAAGCGTAATTTGCTTATCGGTTAAGCGACGAACGCCAACGAACTCGCGGTAATTGGTGTCTGCGTGCCAGGGCGGCATGTATCGAGTTTCAGTTGCAATCCGGATGGTCTTGGCCTTCTTCGAAACCTCTGCATAGGTAGTCAAAGGGAACGGACCGATTTCTCCGGCGCGGTGGCAAGAGGTGCAATTCTCGAAGACGATCGGTTGAATGTCTTCGTAAAAAGTTACGGGCTCCTCGGTGGTGGGAGTCAAGCCCGAGGATGCAATGACAATCGTCGTGAGCGCGCTGAGAGATTTGAGTTTCATGAGCCTTCGATATTAGCCCAAATTCAGAATTCTGAGTTCGGAATACAAGATTCCTGGTGCTCGACGAAGCGAGCTGTTGAGTGGCACTTCGAAACCCTCTACGGATTAGCGCTAGCTGATTCGGAGACGAGTGCGTAATTCCTCGACTCGCGGTCGAGCTCGATACGCCCGACCCGCTCTTTGGATTGGTACGTGTTATCGGGCCGCGAGCTTGCGCAGCTTGGAAAGCGTCGGCGTCCCGCTCATGACCTCGAGGACTTGACCATCGCCGGTAGTGATAACCGTTGCAGGCAGTGCGTCTATTCCGAGGTGGGTGATGATGAATTGTGAAACACGCTTACGTTGCGCGTTGGGCAAGTCGGTGAGTAGCGAATAGGCCGGGTCCAGTTTTTGAACGTAGTCCTGGAGCATTTCGGGAGTGTCATTGACATCCACCGGAATTCCATACATCGCGACTTCTTTCGAGTCGAGAGCTGCGCGCAACTCTTTCATCGCCGGTAGCTTGCTGCGACAGGAAGCACACCAAGTGGCCATCGTCGAAAAAACAATCAAGGATTCGCCGTTGCTCTCGACGCCCATCATCTTCAAGAGTGTGGGTGATAGGCGCAGCTTTGATTCTGGGCGTGACGCCACAGCACTACCGCTGCTGACTTCAGCAGGAGCGGGGCGATAAGGCGTCAGTTCGAACGCAGAGTCGCCGGACGCTTCGGCCTCATTCTCGTAGACAGTGACAATCATGCCCGCGGGGACGTCGGTCAAAACTTGTTGAATGCCTGACGGCCAGCTTATCTCGAGTTTGGCAGCACTATCGCGCTTGCCAATTCCGACGATCTGAGTCGTCGAGTTTTGCGCGGCGAGGCCCTCGCCACCACGGAACTCTCGCTTCAGTTGCTTATCGCCCAAATCGATAACGGCAATGGCTCCGTAGCCGTCGCGCGGTCCCCATTGCTCACTTTTGGCAGCCGTTTTGTTGCCGCCGACGAAGCGCAAGGCGATGAAGTTGTGTTGCTCGCCGGCTTTCAAGTCGCCGATCTGATTTCGGAACAAGCGCGTGCGAGGCGCATTCGCGTTTGTGGAAACCAAATCCGGCCAGCCATCGCGATCGAAATCTAACACTGCAAATACGCGGGCATCCGAGGGATCATCGGCTCCAGAAATCCCGGAAGCTTCGATGAAGTTCCCGACACCGTCATTCAAGAACAAGTGATTGCGCTCATGGCCGCTAAAGGAAGCTCCTTCTGTGCGACGTCCGCCGCCACCGGCTTCCTCATTATTGATTCCCCGCTTCTCATTATCGCGTACGACCGTACGCCAGAACGGGCTTCATGTGTCTTCTGCGATTGCGACCTCTTTGGGCGCCGTATAGAAGCCGCTCATCGCGTAGATGTCGAGGTTGCTGTCGTTGTCGACGTCGAGGAATTGACCGCCCCAACTCCACCCTGCGGCGGATACGTGCAACTGTGTGTCTTGGTCACCGGAGACTAATTCGAATTGACCCTTTTGATTGCGGAAGAGCGAGTTGCCCTGCGCCATCATCTCGAACTCTTTCCCGATTTTGCCCGCCTTGGTCGTAATGCGTCGACCTGCTTTGCTAAACATGTTGGTGACGTACAGGTCTTGTTGACCGTCGTTGTCGTAGTCTCCCCATGCTGCGCCCATGCCGAAGCCGACGTCTGCCGTTCCCGTCTCGGTGGTGATGTCGGTGAACTTTCCGTCGCCGTCATTCCTGATCATCAGGTTCAACGAAAAGTCATTCGCAATATAGACATCCGCGTCGCCGTCTTCGTCGAAGTCAGCCCAGGTCGATTGAAAAGTATTTCGATAGCCATCCAACGGCCCGATGTCTTTCACGAGTTCGAAGCGTCCCTCTCCGACGTTCTTGTAAAGTAGGTTCGGCGGCCCGAGACGGTTTTTGATTCGGTGTGAAGGCTCGTTGTTGTAGTACTTGAGCGTTTCGTCTTTGATCTCTTTCGGTAGGAACTCGAGGGTGTCGTTGATGCCCTGAACGAACACCATCTGGGCGGCGTAGGTTGAGAAATACACGTCGAGCAATCCGTCGTTGTCATAGTCGACAACGTTGATCGACGAGACGAGGCCCGGCAGCTCTGCGTCCACATTTGATTTACTCTGATCGACGAATTTCCCGTCGATGTTTTCCATGATTATGCTGTTTCTAAGGGTTCGACCGATCATGGCATCGAGGTCGCCGTCGTTGTCGAAGTCCGCAAAGAAGGCGGCCGAGCAATGCCCTCGAATATCAAGGCCGAGTTGCTTGGCGACCTCGACAAAAGTTCCGTCGCCCTTGTTCATAAAGAACTGGTTCACTCCCCAGCGTGCCATCAGATAAAAGTCGTCAAAACCATCCTGATTTAAATCAACGACAGCCAGGCCAGGGTGCCGATCATTGGCCGGCCAGTTGAAGTACTTGTGAGGCCGCTTGAACTTTTTGCCTTCGAGGAAGTTGGTTAGCACCATCTTCTCGTGAATTGAGTGGCGCGTATTCTTCAGCGAATTCGCATCGGGAATCGCCGTGTCCAAGACGTCCTTAAAGAGGAGTTTGGACGCATCCATGGTTTGAAACTTTTTGGTCTTGAGTGCGCTGATGCGCCAAGTTGGCTTTTCTTCGCCTTCGACTTCTACGCGTACCCAATGGATTAAAAGTTTCGCGGTGGCGTAAGTAGGAGTTCCGTCCTTGAGTATCGCGAGGCTTTTAAAACCCGAGATGCTTTCATACTCATCTTCGGCTTCGTTAGTGAAGTCACCATCGATGTTGTAAAAACTGGCGAAGTCAAAGTACGTGACCGTATCGAGAAACGGTCGCCAAAGATTCATGCCCGCAGCCGGTCGGGTTTTGTATTCGTGATCGATCGCCCAGGAGTTGCTTTCGATTTCGACGTGCTCGACGCTCTGGAGTTGTTTGAGTTCTCCGCTCGCATCTAAGTCGTCGAACGTCACGGATTCCGAAAAGAGTGAGGAACCGGCCATGCCGGGAAGGCTCATGTTCTGAATGTCTTTCGCCAGCTTGGGAAGCATGGACGAAAGCATCGTGAGAACGTTTTCGGTTCGATCAATCCGATCTAGGATTTTGTCCCTGTCGGCCTGATCGTCGAGTGCGTGAGCAGCAGGTGCAATTAAACTCAACAGAACTGCGCCGAGGCAGAGTCCGAGCCAATTCCATGTGGACTGGCGTCGAAGGCGAGATTGATTTGCGTTTGGGGAATCGTGCGAGGTAAACATGCTAATTCGTAGGGATTCAGGATCCTTCACAGTACGAAGGCTTCCGGTTGTTGATAGACCCCACATCTGAATCTGAGCGGGGGCTTTTTCTGCTAATGATCTATGGTCTCATTCGTCCTGAGCGAGAAGAAACTCTCTCACGACCTTCGAAAAACGTCAATCTTTTGGCCACTGAATGGCTTGGAGGATTTCAGCTGAGTAGTCCGGCTTTCCCTCCGTGATCGTGATGCGTTGCCGGATCGGGAGATCGGCAAATTCTTGGCCTTGCTGTCCACCGGGCCAGTGGATCACTAGCTTGACGATTCGCTCCGCATCACCCAAGCCGACTTCTTGTTGCAGGCTAGAAGCGCCGAAGCTTCCACCGCTGGATACATAGCGGTGCAGTTGGCGCTCGCCATTCGGACCGGCCACGGTCAGTACAAATCGAGTTCCGATCGCGGAGCGGTTCGCTTTTACCCCAACGAAACGCAGAGTCACCCAGGCATTGTCTGAGCCCGGATTTTCGAAGAGCGCGTTCGCAAAGCCATCGGCGGGAAACCATCCGCCCATCTGTGCGAACATGTCCTGATCTCCGTCGCCGTCCAAGTCACCGAAGGCGATGCCGTGACCCTTTTGAAGGTGCCCAACGCGAGCAGAAGTCGTCACGTCAGCGAAGCGCTTACCTTCGATGTTCTTGTAGAGCACGTTCGGAACGAGCATCTCAAACAACGGCGCGCCCGTGCCTAAGTAGAAGTCCAAGAACCCGTCATTGTCGATGTCGCCAAAGTTGGCACCCATCGGGACTCGTGCATGGTCGAGGCCGTAGGCAACGGTTTCGTCGGTGAAGGTTCCGTCACCGTCATTCATGAAGAGCTTCATGCGCTCGGCCTTGCGCGGTTGGCCGTAATAGTCGGCGGCAATCTCCGATACTCCGAAAGCTCCCCACCCGCCAACGTATAGATCGAGCGCGCCGTCGTTGTTCACGTCCCAGAACCAAGATGCAAAACTGCGGTCGCCCGGTTTGGTCGATTGAACCCCGAGGTCGGCGGCGACATCGGTGAACTTGCCATCAGCTTGATTGCGATACAGACGATTGGGCTGACCTAAGTTTGCAACGAAGAGGTCTGGATCGCCGTCGTTGTCGAAGTCGCCCCATGAGGCAGCTTTGCCATTGCGACTGTTGACGACACCGGCTTGCTTCGCGATCTCCGAGAAAGTTCCGTTGCCTTCATTGCGGAACAAGTTTGATGGCGAGTACTCCTTGCCGGCCAATTGTTCGTTGGGGACGTAAAGGTCAAGGTCGCCGTCCGAATCAAAATCGCACCAGGACGCACCGAGCGTCGGATAGGCGAATCTGCCCAGGCCAGCTTGGTCCGTGACGTCGCTAAAAGTCCCGTCTTCATTCTGACGCAGCAGGCTGTTGCGCTGACGTCCCCAGTTCTTCAGCCAAGCGCCTCGGACAACCAGGATGTCGAGGAGACCGTCGTTGTCGAAGTCGGCTTGGCAGATGTTGAAACAGCCGACTTCGTCCCCGAGCTTCGAGCGCTCGGACCAATCGCTGAATCCCGCTTCGCCGTCGTTGTGAAAGTAGGACAGCGGGGTGCAGGCCTCACCGGTGGAAACCACGATGTCGAGTAGCCCGTCACCATCGATGTCATCGATGATGACTCCGCCGGCAATGTCGCGCGTTTCCGCCATGCCCAGCATGGGAGCGACGTCTCTAAAGGCTGGACTTAGTACCGTGGCCTCGATTGCCGAATTGGGCAACGCAATGTCTGTTCCGATCAGCTCGGAGTAAGTGCCCGCGGTCATGTGCGCAATTCCGTTGAGCCAACGTGCACCCGGGTCGTTTGGATTTCGGCTCAGATAGGATTCGAACTGCCCGGTGGCCAGCTGCGCGTAACTTGCGTCTGGCCATTGCCCCTTTTCGTCGATGGGGAATAAGCAACTGTCCGAATGATGATCAATCAGGCAATGCTGAGCTTCTCCACCTCTTAGGTAAGCCACACCGAGTGCTCTCTCGACCTTATTCAACTCGGGTGCTAAGTCTCCCTCCGTCGCCAATTTGAGAGCCGTTTGAAGTGTTGAAATACAAAGCTCGACTTCTCCATGTTGGAGCAGCTCTTGTGCAAATTGAAGCGAAAGCAAAATCTTGGGACGAACGAAACCTTCCGTTCCGAAGGCTTCTTTCATTTTCGCATCGAGTGCATCGAGTGGACCTCTTCCCGTGAGAGGCACGTTGGGGTCGGAGGCAAGTTTCTCGCAGATCTCGTGCGAGGTCAGCGATCTTCCGGACTTCGTCGTTGGTCCTGGCTTCGGAGACTTTTGCGCGACGGGCTTCGCGGTTTTGGCGATAGGTGCCGCGGGCGCTT
>JBLINP010000088.1:0-14397 GCA_047639415.1 Planctomycetota bacterium
ACCGGCACTGCCGGTCGTTCGTGGTGTTTGGTCCGCGTGTTCATGAATAATCCGGGCTAGAGCTAACTCATCATTCCAAGTAAGGATCAAACAGACGAGGTCTCGGCCATGATTCCGCCCAAGCCGAACGCACTGGCTTCCTCGATCTTGACCTCAACGATCTCACCGACCAAACCCGGCTCGCCAGCAAAACTTACGGGCAGGCCGTGTTCCGTTTTGCCGCGCAATCCACCGACGTGTTTTTCAGAAACGCTTTCCACGAAGACCTGTCGCGTCTGTCCGATATGGGCCGAATGACGAATCCGACCAGCTCGCTCAGAAGCTGCTAGCAATCGTTGATTGCGCTCCTTTTTCAGCGCTGTCGTGATCTCGTCCACGCCTTCAGCTGATTTCGTTCCCGGCCTCGGGTCATACTTGAAGATGTAATTAACCGCGAAGTTGTATTCCGCGAGCCGCTCTTCACTCTGAACGAAGTCCGCTTCGGTTTCGCCGGGAAAGCCGACGATCCAATCCGAAGCCAATTCAATGTCGGGCATGACATCGCGAAGGATGTCGATGCGCTTGCGGTACAAGTCAGTGTTGTAACCGCGCTTCATCGCCTTCAATACGGAGTCCGAACCCGACTGCAATGGCAACGGCAAGAAGCGTTCGATCTTGGGCGAGCGCCCCATCGCTTCGGCCAAGGCTTTGGTCACGTAGGACGGATGCGAAGTCACCATTCGAATGCGCTTGAGGCCTTCGATTTCGACCAGCGCGTCGAGTAGATCGGCCAAGCTTGGACGTCCCTGTCGCCCAGTGTGCCGCCCTTCTCCAGGCGCAGGTTTGGGTAGGTCTTCCCCGTAACTATTCACTGTCTGTCCGAGTAGCGTGATCGCACGCGCCCCGCCTTCAACCATCCAGCGCGCTTCACGAACCAAATCCTCGATCGGTCTGCTCTGAACTCGGCCGCGCGTCGTCGGCACGATGCAATAGGTACAGTTGAGATCACAGCCACGCATGACCGCCAACCAACCATGCAAGCCGCCGGTGTACTCTTCGCCCTCGCGATCCACGGCAATTCTGGTCTCCGTGCCCGTATCGAGCACACGCATCTCCTTGGGGCGATAGAGATCCGGATCAGCACGCCTTGCTCGAACCTCAGCGACCATTTCAGGAAGTCGATCAAAACTGCGCGTTCCGACGACGATGTCGATGTGATTCGCGCGGCCGAAAATCTCCTCCTCCATGCGCTGCGCCATGCAACCCATGACGCCGATAACGAGCTCCGGTCTATCCGCCTTCGCTCGTTTCAGTTCGCCAACCCAAGAAAAAGCGCGCTCCTCCGCGTGATCCCGAACCGAGCAGGTGTTGAACATCACAACATCGGCGCTCTCCATCGATTCGGCCACCCGATAGCCATGCTTGCGAAAGCGACCTTCGGCTAAAAGCGAGTCGTACTTGTTCATCTGGCAACCAAAGGTGACCACGTGAACGCTCGGTGCAATTTGACCAGATGAGGAGGCTTCCGCGGAGGTGGCCTGGGATTGAAATCGTGTGAGCGTCATAACAAGTTCGGTTATCGTGCTCCCGTCGAGTTTGCGAGAGCGGTCGGACCGCATAGAATGCCAGAGTCGGCACCGCCTGCACAGCCATCGAGGGGTCCTGAATCGTTAGAATCTCGCCCAAAGCGTTGAACCTAATATTGGTGATGAGAAAAGGCTCCAAAAGGAGTTTCTGGATGAGCTACTGAGCTTGATACCCTCCCCGCACCCTTCATGATGCAACTATCCGACGCTGATCCACTGCTTTCGTTAGCCCTGATCCTACTGGCCGGTGTTGCCCTAGGCGGAGTGGCCAAGCGGCTCCACCTCCCCAGCATCACCGGGCAAATTCTGGCTGGCATATTGATCGGGCACAGCGTGCTCAATGTGCTCAGCGAGGAATCAATCGAAGGCTTGCAGCCGATGACCCACTTTGCTCTGGGTTTGATGGCCGTCACGGTTGGAGCGCACCTCAATTTGCGCCGCCTCAAGAATGCGGGCAAGCGGCTGGGCGTCTTGGTGCTATTCGAATCACTGCTGACCCCAGTCTTCGTCTTCGTTGGATTGATCTCACTGCCGGGGATTGATTCTTCAATGGCAGCGCTGTTGGGCACGATCGCAGTCTCGACGGCACCCGCGACAATTGTCGCTCTGGTTCGCGAAACCAGGTCGAAGGGCGTTTTTGTTAAGACACTGGTCGCCGCAGTGGCCTTGAACAACATGGCCTGCATTCTCCTATTTGAAGTCGCGCGAGCCTACGCGGTTTCAAACTGGTCTCAAGACGACTCGTCATCGCTTGGAGCTGATATACTCGGACCGGCTCTGCAACTTGGAAAAGCCGTTCTACTAGGAACCGTCGCTGCTGTCGCCGCCGATGCGGTGACACGTCTATTCAGCAAATCAGATCGACTGGCCACTTCCGCTCTCGCTGCAATTCTTCTAACGGCGGGCCTAGCAGACTACTTTGGTATCTCTCCGCTTCTGGCGTGTTTGTTCCTCGGCATCGTCCAAACGAACATTAATCCGGCTCGCGAGAAGTTGGTAGATCGCGTGTTTACCGATTTCGAGCCCGCCATCATGGCGGTCTTCTTCACGCTGGCCGGTATGCATCTCGACTTCGCGCATATCGGCACTGCGGGAATTGCCGCGGTCGTTTTCTTTGTATTGCGGATGCTCGGAAAAGTTTTGGCCGTCAAGTGGGCCATGAGTTTCGCAGGCGCCACCGACGCTCTCCGCAAGAACCTCGGCCTAGCGCTCCTCCCCCAAGCGGGTCTGGCTATCGGCCTCGTGCTCTTGATTCGTGACGATCCGGTGCTTTCGACCCACAAAGAAGCTGTTTCGCTTTTCGTCGCGATCGTTCTAACCGTCGTTACGATGAATGAATTGCTGGGCCCGATCATGACCAGGTACGGGCTGAAACGCTCCGGAGAATTGGGCAAAGATCGGACACGCTTGATTGACTTTCTAAACGAGGAAAACATCACGACCGAATTGACGGCTACCTCAAAAACCGAAGCCATCGAAGAATTGGTCGATCTCTTAATTCACACGCATCACCTCGACAATCTCGACCGCGACGCTTTCTTGGAGTCTGTTCTCAAGCGCGAATCCGAAGCTTCGACTTGCCTAGGATTGGGCTTCTCGCTTCCCCACGGTATTTTGCCGGAGGGAGAGCGGATGGTAGGAGTGATGGGGATTAGTCGAAGGGGTCTCGACATCCCGACACCGGACAACATCAAAGTGCACATGATGGTTTTGCTCGCCACGCCGCCCGATGAACGCGATCGTCACTTGCAAGTCCTCGCAACCTTGGTCCGCGTCGTTGGGCGCGAACCCGAGATGCGTGACGCGCTCTTTGAATCGAGTAGTCCTGCTCACGCGTACGAAATCCTGCACAGCGAAGAAGCCGAGACGTACAACTACTTCCTGGAGGAGGAGTGAATCGTTTCTGCGGCAACTCTCAAGAACGGACGACGCGTTACATGCCGTTCGCCACTTGAGAAGAGAAGTTAGCAAACAACTGTTTCGCCAACTCGGTCGTCTCAATCGCGTCCTGCAGCAGCCTGACAGCATCGGATGATTCGGCCCCTAAACGGGATTCAATCAAGTTGCGGCTCTCCGTCAAATCCATCTCCGAATGGAACTGGACGCCCCAACATTGACGTTCAAGAACGGCAAAGGCTTCAACAGGGCAATCCTCGCTGCGACTAAGAATTCGCACGCCCTTTTGAAATGCGGAACAACTCGGGTCGATTTCGTCCTTGTGGCTCAGGAAGCACTTGAACCTCGCGGGCACCTTATCGAAGAGTACTTCTTCGCCAAGCAACTCCAATTGCCCCCAGCCGAACTCCGGAATCACTGCGCGCCGCACCGCGCCTTCACCGAATAATGCGCGGGCGAGAAGCTGATGCCCAAAGCACAATCCAAGTATCGCGGTGCCCTGCTCTGCCGTTCTGCGGACGCTCTGCTCCAAAGCGTCAATCCAAGGCCGCGATTCGAGAACGGATGCAGCCGAGCCGGTAATAATCACTCCGTCGGCATCCACCTGGTCGGGAATGGTTTCTCGCGCAGCGCGAATCACCCGAGCACCTGGAAAGTGCGGAACAACGTTTCGAGCTCCCCCGATATCGTCGAGGTAGCAATCGATTACGACGAACTTGGGAGCATCCGACATCAGGTCCCCGCCACTATTTTGGATCGCGCACGTAGTGGTAAACGCCGCGTTGCCCGGCTGTCTCCTCAACGGCGAATCGCAACCGGGCGACGTCAAGATCACTGAACCGGGCGCTTAAGCGCGCTATCAAATCGCGTCCCAAGTACGAGGCCAAGTTTTCTGCGCTGGTGTTGTTGATCGGGAGAATCAGCACGTCTTCGGCCGGTGCGGCGTAATAGCGCTCTCGATACCGAACCTCAACAATTCCGCTATCGGTCTCTGTTGCGCGAAGCTCGGAATGTTCACCGGGAACTAACCAATGCTCATCCAGTTCGTCAACCATCTCCCGAATCACGGGTTTGACCAAACTGAAATCAATCACGAGTCCGGCATTTCCAAGCGCGGCTTCAATGTCCACGAAGACTCGATAATTGTGCCCGTGCAGTCGCTCTGCAGTTCCGTCCGGAAAAATCAAAAAATGCGCGGAAGAGAACTTCAGATACTCTTTTTCTACTTCGATCGACCAAAATTCCATGCCGCTCAGCCTAAGCAAATCCGAAAGCCGATGCCCGACTGCTTTGCCATCTTTCAGTCGATTCGGATCACCGCTTCATATTGCGGGAAGCCAGGCGAACCACGGGCAACGCATGCGGAGGGTCAGCGACGAATCTCACCCCCCAGCCATCGACTTCAAAGCCCTTCACCTCGGGCAAAAATCCGCTCGTTACCAAACGCCGAAGCAAGGCGTCGAATTGCAAAGGTAGTGGATCAGATCCGACCGCGTTCGAGTTGTAGCGCCCAACCGCAGCATTCAGAATTGCGAGCGTCTCGATCGTCCGGCGCCTGCGCTGTCCGGTTATATCCAGTCGAATCGAATAGTCCTCCAATTCGCCGACGACCCCGTCGGGTCCCGGGCTGGTTAACTGCAGAACGGAATCCCCAACCTGATTCAGTTCGTACCTGTGTGACCAACCATCGACCTCAGCGCTGTCCAATCCTGTGCGCAAGTCTTTGCCGGTGGTTTGCAGATAAGGCCCCGTCCATCCAGACAAACCGCTGTCCGCCAATAAATCTACAACGTTCGTGGGCAGCCTTGCGGTGTCCTCAAAATGGTGACCCGCTGCCTTCGCGAGAACTTCAAGCTCACTCGTAGTCGCCTTTCGCGCGGCCCGATCGATCAGCTTGCGAGAAACGGGGATCGCCGAACCAGCGAGGATCGCCATGATCGAAACGACGACGATCAATTCCAATAGACTGAATCCAGATTGCCTAGATCGGGGTGGTTGAACCCTTGTTGTATGACACGTTTTCATCCGAGTTTGTCGTACAAATCCAAAATGGGCAGCATGGCCGCCAATAGCACGAAGGCCACAACTGCACCGGCGCTGATCAACAATGCCGGTTCGAAGATTGCCAATGTATTCCTAACGCTTCGCGGAACTTCGCGCTCGTAGTGTTCGCTCATTCGCGCCAGAGCGGGTCCAAGCTCGCCACTACACTCTCCGATATGGGTGACTTCGATCAGCATGGGATCAATCAATGCCTCCGCCTGCATGGCTTTGCTAAATGATTGCCCGCTTTTCACGCGTTCCCCGCAACGCTCGAAGGCTTTCTCGATTGCGACATTGCCGCTGGCCTTAGCCGAGACCCGAATCAGAGTGATCACATCACAACCGGATCGCTTGAGAATCGCAGCGGTTGCCGCAAATTTCGATATGGCAATTTTTGAAGCCATGGTTCCGAACCAAGGCAATTCAAGCATGAGCCGATGCGCGCCAAACCGAAGCGAACTCACTCGCGGAACGAGCAAAAGTGCGAGGGTGCAAAGAGCTATCGGAACGAGGAGCAGAGCCGCTCGTTCCGTAAAGAAACTCGAGAAGGCGAGAACCGCTTGTGTTTCTTGCGGAAGATCCGCAGCTCCGCCGGGAAACATCGTGACGATGCTCGGCAATACGTGAAACAGCAAAATTCCAATCAGAACGCCAACGGCCGCTAACAAAATTGTCGGGTAGATCAGCGCTTGCATGGTGGTCGCCCGCATCGCTTCACTCCACTCCATGTGCTTCACGAGCCGTGCCAGCACCTCGTCCAATGAGCCACTAGCTTCGCCCGCCGCAATCGATGCGTGGAAAACGCTGGGAAAGGCCATTGGTTTGCCTTCGATCACTTCTGAAAGACTGGCTCCTTCCTCCAGTTGAATCAGCATCTCGCTGAGCAAGGTTGTTAATCGCGGACTGGGCGTACGCTCTTTAAAACTACGTAAGCCGTCTACCAAGGGCACACCGGCTCCATAAAGAGTCGCGAGTGTGGAAGTGAGTTGCAATAGTTCGGAACGTGAAAGTCGAGCGCGTGCACTGAGTTGGCGCGGTTTGACTTCGCGAGCACGGGTCAATAGCAATCCGCGCTGCTCCAGGTCTGCATCTAAATAGAGTTCGGAGAGAGCCGCGGTCTCACCAGTAACGAGTCCGCCATTGTCCGCAATTGCACGGTAATTGAAGAACTTCAAGACTCGCGCTCCTGTGCATCCAATCGCACCGAAGTGTAGACGCGTAAGAACTCATCCATAGTCGTGCGTCCAGCCAAGACTGCGCGACGTCCTTCCGCTTCCATAGCGTAGTAGCCGGCATCGGCTCCACGCTGACTGACATCACTTTGCAAGTGAGAAGCTTCCGAGACGACGCTCGCGTCCTTGTGCGGCAGGAACATTTCGACCAGTACGGTTCGACCAGAGTATCCGGTCTGTGAGCACCGCGGGCAGCCGACCCCGCGCATCACATGCTCGAGCTGACAACCAAGCCAAGCTATCTCGTCGACACTCGCGGTTACGGGTTCAGAGCAAGCTCCACAATTGGTTCGAACCAATCGCTGCCCCATGGTCCCAATCAACGTGTCATCGATAAGGAACGGATCAATGCCGAGTTCACGCAACCTTGGAATAGCTCCGAGGCATGAGTTGGTGTGCAGTGTGGAAAAGACCAAGTGTCCCGTCATCGCGGCACGTACAGCCATTTGCGCAGTCTCGTTGTCGCGAATCTCGCCAATCAAGATGACGTCGGGATCCTGCCGCAGCAATGCGCGCAACCCGTTTTGAAAGTGGTAGCCAATCGACCGGTCAACTTGACTTTGCCGAACAAGTGGTAGCAGCATCTCAATCGGATCTTCGATCGTCGCGACCTTGCGTTTGGTCGCGTCTATCCGATTCAACAAACTGTACAGAGTCGTTGTTTTGCCTGAACCTGTAGGGCCGGTGACCAAGAAGATGCCGTGAGACCGTGAAGCCACCGAGGTCAGCAATTTTTGATGTTGATTTGAAACTCCCAACTCGCCTAAACGAAAAGTCGAGCTATTCGCGTCCAGTACTCGGATGACGACGTTTTCACCGAAGCTGCATGGGAGCAATGAAACTCGGAAGTCGATCGGCTTATCGTCAAATTCCAAACGAACATGCCCGTCCTGAGGAAGGCGACGTTCGGAAATGTCTAGGCCCGCCAGAACTTTGATTCGCGAGATCACGGCGGGCGTCGATTCAACCGGCAGGCCCTCTCCGGTTTCGAGCACTCCGTCGATCCGGTAACGCAATCTCGTCACGTGCTCCTCCGGTTCGATGTGAATGTCCGTTGCACAACGATGAACAGCATCTTGAAGAATCGCGTGCGTTAGCCTTTCGATTGGAATGGAATCCAACTCCAAAGTGGCCGCTTCCAGGATCTCCGCGAAGATGCCTGACACGGCGTCGGCCTGACGCTGAAGATGATCGTGCATGAGCGCTTTCAAGTCGCTCGATGTTGTGATTGCGATGTCGAGTGGATACGGAAAGCGCTCGCGCACTCGACTGATTCGAATAGGATCCGACGGGTTGACCATGACCAATCGAAGCTCGCCATTCTTCAATTCGTAAGGAAAGGCTTGAGCATCGCGCACAAAGGCTTCATCGAGATTGCTCGTAATCGCAGCATCCGGCTCGATCTCATTGGCGCGCAGAAACTCGATGCCGAGATCCTCACCAACCAATTGAACAATGTCTTCTTCACGAACGAAGCCAAGTGAAATCAAAATTTCACCGAGCGGTCGGTGAGCGCGGCGTTGCTCAGACAAAGCCACTTCCAATTCATTTGCGGTCACCAATTGCTTTTCGAGCAAGCGATCCCCGAGCAGGGCCTTTAGCGGGCTACTCATCGCGGTTCCTCCGATTCCAACTCGTGGCAACCGGGTGCACGACGAGTTTGACGCGCTCTTCACCCTCAGCTAAAACCACAAAAGCATCCCCGATTTCGTGAACCGAAATGCCATGACCAAGAACCTGTCCGGCCTGAACCAGCCTGCCGCTCAAATTGGCCACGCGCTCTACGCTCTCGCGAATCAAAACCCCATGCAGCCGCGCCGTTTGCGCGAAAGCTTCGAGGTGCGATCCCCTAGGAGCCGCCATCCAGCCAGACGAATGTGGTGCGGAACGAGTATCCTCATCCCTCACTTGCCCGGTTTTGTGAATGGAATCGGAGTTTGGCCTAAGGCTCTCACTAAGCTTTAGAAACGCAGTCTCGAATCGGTTTGACAAATCGTCATTCGAAGGATTTCGATGCGCCTGATTTGTGCCCGGATAATCCGTCTCCGCCACCGTTTGCACCGCGGGCTCAAACATTCGCCGATCTTGCTCGAAGGTTCCGTCATCCGCTGGCCGTTCTACTCTTCGTGGATCGGGTTTCGCAGCCCAAACAGGCGGACGGCCCGAAAACAATTGCGGAGTACAGACAAACGCCGCTGCGCCAACTAACCCGAGCGCACCCAACTTGGTTGCCTTGGAATTCATGGGTGGCGCTCCAACTTTGTTGAATCACTCGGTACTTCGACAGCTTCAAACAAGCCCAAGACAAGGGCGAATTGGGCGTTTTGCGGCGATTCGTCCAGCCCGGTGAAGTCGAAGCTCAAGACGGCGTGTCGAAAACCCAACTGATTCAGATCGCTAAGCACATTGCCGACGGAACTTGTTGAGCCCGTTCCGCGAAGAGTGACCTCGCGCAGTCCGATTCGGGTCTCCGTTGTAATCGAAACTGAGCTTGGTGAATCAGAAACTTGAAGGTGACGCAATGCCACTTCATTGATGCCCGTCAACCAGCGCAGCATGCCATTGAGTTGAATGCTGTCGTACTTTGTCGATCTAAACTGCTCGACCAGCGCTTTGGCCATCACGGAGTGTGACTCGCTGCCTTCGGCTTCTGTCGCATTGAGATCGTCAACGTTCGAGATTAGTTCACCTAGGCGTGCGCGCAACTGACGGTTTTTAAGATCGACATCAACGGAATCGCTCGGCTCGATCACGACTATCGCGCCCAACGCAATCACGCAAAGTGCGCAAAGCGAGATCAATCGCGCAGGAGAGCTGAGTCCGCGCAAGTGGGCACTTTGCACGACTTTCATGGTCTCCTCCCTGAAAGGCTCGCTCGCAAAGTGAAACTGATTTGGTTTGGCCCAGACAGGTCCAATGAAACTTCAGTAACGCCGGTCTCAGGAATGATCTCGATACTCTCGAGCATTCCGCCAACTTGCAAGTCACGTTCAATGAGCTCGAGCGCATCCACCATTTCAAAAGGGATGGCACTGACTCGACCACTCAACCGCAACTGCAATTCGTCATCATGCTCCTGATTCATTCCGGCTGAAATCAGTGTTGCCCGACCATCAAATGCATTGGTCACGATAGCAGTCAACGCGTTGAATGGAGTTCCAATTAGGTTCAACTCCGCCAGCGCCTCAAGCTCTGCGAGCGCCTCTTCGGCGCGAGATCTAACCTCCCAATGTTCGCGCGCTTCCGCTTCGAATTTCGCAACCCGCTTGTTGAGAAGTTGATTGTCCAACCCATGCGAAACGGCCGTGTCATTAGAAGCCAATTCAACCCAGCCAGTCAGGGCCAAAGTCAGTGCGCAAGCGCCACTTATAAGCATTCCGGCCTTTCGCCGATAACGTCGACTTCGAATCGGTAACTCAGCGTGAAGTCGTCCAGCCTGCAAACAACCGAGCAAGCCACTAATGGCACCCGCTGCTGGATGGTCTAGAGACTCAGTTTCGGTTGAGACGCTCACGTTCCCCAGTACCGACTCAATGGATTGCCGTAAAGAGCCTGAATTTTCAGGATCGGTTCCGAACAAAAGCACATTCTGAATCGAGCTTCCATGACTCACGTTGCGCCAGAAAGCCTCGCAACTTCGTATGTCCTGCAGCAAATTACTGCCGAGTGTTGCTGATTCGAAAAAGACACCCTTCAGTTCATAGCGTGTGATCAAGCGACCGCCAGCAATCAACGCAATGCTGTTCAAACCCGGGTTAATTGAAACGACAATCGTCGCTGATTCATCTGCAGGTTCGAGTGGCGAATGCTCACTGACTTTTCCTTCGAGAATCCCAAGCGCTCGACTCCAAGTTGCGGAGTGGCGCAAAATCACGCGACTAGCTTGGAGACCGTTACCCTCGAGAAGTGTCAGCAGTTGCTGCAGTGTCGACTTACTTACAACACTCAGCATCCAAGTTCCGCGTACACCTTCACTCGCGCGACGACCTTGTCCCAGGGCATCAACCAAGCGAGCCGTGAAGATCGAATCACTCTTCTCTGCTCCGAGTAATCGTTCAGCTTTGCGCGTCAGAACAATCAGACGATCGCTGCGATTCAAATTCGGCAGCTGGACGAAATCCTGCTTCGCAAGTCCGTCACCTAAAGCCAATACGAAGGATGGAGTCGGCCCGACATGTCCAGCGTCAGCTAGCGCTTCCGTCGCTGCTTTCAGGTAAGCCGCAGGGCTCGCGCCAGAAACGAAAGCATGGCCGTAGCTTGGACTAGAGGACTCACTCAGGTCCAACCACTCCACAGAGCACTCGTTCAATGCGAGCACGCATGCGCTCGCTTTGGATTGGATTTTTCGCCTAATCATGGATGGGGATATTCAGTTGCTCCGATTGGCAGGCAGCCAAACCCCGGGGCTTTCGAGCTATTCGACCCAATTCGGAATGCCCTTGAGCGTCCAGCACGTCGGTTTTTTGGCCCTCGGCGCGTTTTGCGACTCCAGCTAATCCTCGTCGAGTCCGATAGCACGCGTGGACCCTTTCTAACCATGCTCAGTATTATCCGCTCCACCGAGTCCCGTTCCCCGCGTCGACGCATCAGATCCACTCGAGGCTTTACCCTCATCGAGTTGGTGATCGTCGTCTCCATCTTGGCAATCTTGGCCGGCGTGATGGTTCCGCGCCTATCGGGACGTGCGGCCAAAGCACGAGATGCACGTCGCATGGCGGATTTGCGAACGATTACCACCGCGATCGAATCCCACTACGCCGACACCGGTAAGTACCCGGGTTTTCACGAAAACGCTTCGGTCGGCGGCTGGGACGTTAGCTTCGATGGGAATTTCATCAACGATCTAACGAACAAGGGCTACTTGGCCGAGCCCCCCACCGATCCGATCGACGACGACACTTATCACTACCGCTATTACATCTACAGCCAGGGCTCATACAGTTGCGCAAGCAATGGCCCCTTCTACGTGCTGGGCATCAAAAACTTTGAGACCGACCTATTCACAACGGCCAATCGCGGATTCTTTCGCTGCAGCGGGCGGGATTGGTCCACCGAATTTGCCTACGTGACCGGCGGCGGAGCCAGCTTCCAAAAGTAAGAGTGAATTGAAGACCGGAAGTGCCGCGGCGCTGTCTCAATTCCATAGAGCTTGATAGATTGCTGCCATGAACTACGAAACGCGGACAGTACGCCCCCCCGGTTTGGGCGTTGAATTCGACGTTCTCCGCGAGGACACGATCATTGGGCCGGCTATTGAGCAGGGAGCTTGGGAAGATCACGAAACCGGGCTCTTCCTCTCGCACATCCGGCCCAAATGCACCGTCTTGGATCTGGGCGCGAATGTCGGCTGGTTCTCCGTTCAAGCGATTCGCGCCGGTGCAAACGTGCACGCCTTCGAACCCGTACCTGGGATTGCCGACGTCGCCGAACGCAACATAGAACGCGCCAACAAAGTCGGTCCGGGTCATGGCGTTTTGCATCGGTACGCAGCAGGTGACAAGGCAGGTACGGCCTCAATCGCTCTCGCGGCTAAGAACCGTGGAGACAACCGCGTAACCGACGGTGAACTTCCGGCTGACATGCAGGATGCCGAAACGGTCGAGATTCAAATTGCAGCGGTGGATGATTTCGTCGACACACCGGTTCGAGTCATGAAGATTGACACGCAAGGATCGGAGTGGCTCGCTCTACAAGGCGCGAAAGCCACGCTGGCACGCAGCCCCAAGCTGGCCTTGCTCTTAGAGTTCTGGCCCTACGCGCTGCGTGGAGCTAAACCCGAACAATTGCTCGAGCTACTGGCTGCTGAAGGCTTCAGAATGGGCAAAGCAACCGCCGCTCCTTACCCCATGGCCGCCGATCGAATTCTAAAGCAGGCTTTGGCGCGCGACCCGGTCAAAGGCGGACTCGACCTCTACGGCACGCGCGGTTTGCCCTTTCACGTGTTTGGAGCCAAAGCGCGTTTGCGCAGCACCTGGCGTTCCGTGCGCGAGGATTGAAATCTGAATCTGGCCCATCGGGCCCCTGAAGATTCAATTTCCGCGTTTGTCCCTCAGGCAAACGAGTGCTGTGGTCGATCTCCATACGTTGGTTCCCCGAAAAGAATTCGTGGAACGCTCCCACCGCACTGATTGAGGAAACTGCCGTGATCGACTTCCACATTGCTTATAGCTCCATCGCCAGCTTCGAAGCTCTGGCCTCACAATCGCCAGAACAACTCTCCGTATCCGAAGCCTTTTCGCAGTTAACAGAGAGCCGGAAACTGCCCTCGGTTTCGCCAGATGAGCACCTCTCCGATTGGCTCAAAGTCTTGGACGCGCATGGAATCAGCCACGCAATTTGTTACGCCAGTCATCAGGACGAAATTGCCGTCGTCGCAGAAGCCGCGCATAAATCCGCTGGTCGCTTGCTGGCCTTTTCGCCCTTCAATCCAGTGGCCGCAGACGCCACCGAACGAGCCGAACATCTCTTAGCTGCAACTGGATTCCGTGGACTCGTTCTCGACCCCGGTCATGACGGCTACTTACCATCTGATTCCCGAATTTACGCGGCGCTCAAGGTCGTTGAAAGCCACAGTGGAATCGTCGTTGTGAACTGCGGCATACCGCATCGTAAAATGGAACGGGCTTTTGGCATCCCGATCTCGTTTGATCCGAATGCTGCCAACCCACTGCACCTGATGGCACTGGCCGACCGCTTTCCCAATCTCACTTTCGTCGTACCGCGTTTCGGTTCAGGTTTCTTTCGTGAATTGCTGATGGTCGGCGCCGAGTGCCCCAACGTTTGGGTCGACAGCTCTTCATCCAACAAATGGATGCAAGCGCAACCTGAATCGATCAACTTGGTCGACGTCATGCAGCGAACGATCTCGGTTTTTGGTCCGGAACGTGTCCTCTTCGGTTCCAACTCAGATGACCCCAAATCGGGCTGGAAACACACGAATTTGACTCTCCAACGCGAGGCCCTCGGGGCTTCAGGCATATCGGAAGCGCATCGCGAGCTCATTTTCAATGGCAACGCCCGCAAACTGATGGGACTTCCCGTGCCAGAAGCTAAAGTCGTCCCGCAACCTCACTGAGTTCCACTAGCAAACGCGCTTTCGTATAGTTACGGCCTGCTCCTCATCCAGGAAGTCGAAGGATCCATGCGCGCATCAAAGCCAATTCAGCTCAGTACATTTCGCCACCTGTTGGCTGTAACTCTGATCGTATGCGCAAGTTCAAGCTGCGCCACGATCACGGGGACCTTGACCGGCGCTGTTACGGGAATCGTCGATGGGCCCGCAGCCGTCGCTCAAAAGTACGAGCAGGATTTAAGCAAGCATCCTGAGTACTGGGTGCTCAACATTCTCTTCACCATGCCGTTGGCCGTCATTTGCGGTCCGGTCGCTGGCTTCATCAAAGGCATCGCGATCGACATTCAATGGCTACGTGATGAGGTTGATTATTCTGAAGCGTTCGACACCTATGACGACGTTAGCATTTGGCGCCCGTGGACCTTCCATTGGTCGCACCGCGGCTCCAACGTTACGCGCAAGCCCTAGCCCGGATTATTCATGAACCGCGAGGCAAAACGCCTCGAATTGGTTCCTGCTGGCACTTTGCAGATACTTGCCCCCGCAGACGACCTTGTAAGGTCGTCGAGGACGCCAGTATCTGCAAAGT
>JBLINP010000089.1:0-14375 GCA_047639415.1 Planctomycetota bacterium
AGATAGACCGCTGCTTGTACGAGGGCGAGTTCACCTTCGGGGTCGCCTAAGCGACGCCAGGTTTCGTCGGCATCGAGCGCGACTCGCAACGCGAAGGGATCGGCCAAGCCGATGTCTTCTATGGCCATGCGAATTAGGCGGCGCAACAGGAAGCGGCGATCCTCGCCGGATTCGAGCATGCGCGTGATCCAATAGATGCTCGCGTTCGCGTCGCCGTTGCGAATGCTTTTGTGAAGCGCGGAGATTAGGTCGTAGTGCTGTTCGCCGTTCTTGTCGTAGGCGAGTTGTTTCTTTTGCAGAGCTTCCGCCAGCAATTCCATATCGAGCGCACCGCCGTCGGGTAGAAAACTGGCAGCCGTTTCCAGGAGAGTCAGCGCGCGCCGCGCGTCGCCATCGCAGGCGTGCGCCATCGTCATCAGCAAGTCGTCGCTCACTTCAACCGCGCCATTCAGGCCGCGTTCTGCGTCCTCCAACGCTCGTCTTAGAATCGCGCACAAGTCCTCAGGCGACAATGGCTCGAGGACCAACGTCCGCGAACGCGATAGCAACGGACTGACGATTTCGAAGGATGGATTTTCGGTCGTCGCGCCAATCAGCAAAATGTCGCCGCGCTCGACATAGGGCAGGAACGCATCCTGTTGTGCTTTGTTGAAGCGATGGATCTCGTCGACAAACAAGAGCGTGCGAGTCCCGGTTCGCTTGCGACGCTTTTCGGATTCGGCCATTACGGCACGAACTTCCTTGATGCCCGACACAACGGCCGAAAAGGGCACGAAGCGCATCTTGCTCTCCGCCGCGACCAAACGAGCCAATGTCGTTTTGCCGGCGCCTGGCGGCCCCCACAGAATCAAACTCTGCCGCAATTCGCCCTTGAGTAAGCGACGAATCACGCGATCTTCGTCGACGAGCTGCTGCTGACCGACAAACTCCGCGAAGTTGCGCGGTCGCATGCGTTCGGCCAAAGGCGCATCGTCCGCAACGAGTTCAATCGGATCGGACTCGTGCTCGTCTGACTCTCCGAATAGGTCCATGATTATGCGCCTGCTCCAACCGAGATACGGTGTCTGACACCTCTGCAAACCTCAGCCCTCACTTGGTACCGCACAAAGAAATATTGCCTTCGGCAATCTTTGTGCGGTACCAAGTGAGGGCTGAGGTTTGGAGAGGTGTCAGACACCGTATCTCGGTTTTCTCGGTCTGCAGAGCTGTCAGACTCCGTATCTCGGTTTTCTGAATTACTCACGCCAGCGCTCCGCCGCGAACATCAGGAGTGAACCGGCTACCGCGACGTTGAGCGATTCGACTCCGCCCGCCATCGGGATACTGACCGATTCGAAGTCGCGCGCGACGTCGGGCATTTCGCCGGCTTCGGAAGCCATCCAGAGCGCCACGCTGCCCGACCAATTGAATTCTGAGAAGGGAGCGCCACCGCGCGTTCCGGCGGCTACTTGGCGAATTCCGCGGGCCTTCAAACCTTCGGCGACCTGCGCGGCGCTTTGCCCTTCGACAACCGGCAGGCGCAACATACTGCCCATCGAACCGCGCAGTGTTTTCGAGTTCCACGGGCTCGCGCTGCCTTCGATGATGATGAGCGCGCTGACGCCAGCAGCTTCCGCACTGCGAGCGAGCGCTCCCAAATTTCCCGGGTCACCAATGCCCGCTGCAACGACGATCAGGGCATCCGTCGGGAGTTTCAGCGAATCCAAACCCGACTCAACCGGCCGCGCCGCAACAGCCAGCGATCCCGGCGAGGTTTTCAGTCCGCTCGTGCGCGCCAACAAGTCGGGCAGCACGCGACGGACGGGAAGATCTCGCGCTTCCCAGCCTTGCGCCAACTCTTGGCGATCATCGGCGACTAGAATCACTTCAAGTTGCCAGCCCGCGCCTAGAGCGTCGGCGATCAACCGGTCACCTTCGAGTACGATTCGATCCCTGTCTTTGCCCGCGAGCACCGCGCGAACTCCCTTCAAAACCGAGTTCGAGGCCGAAGCAATAGATTCGTTCGTTTCCACAGCGCCCGTTATAACCAAGCTCCCCACACCAACTCAGTGGATTATCGCTGAACCTGACTTCCCTTACCCAACGACATGCTCATAACCCCCAAAGCCAACCTATCGTGAGCGAGTTTCGAGTCGGAAGAGTTATTCGCACGGACGCGAAGGTCTGCCATGTCGATTTCGATGGCGAAGTCAAAATCTGCGCGCCTCGCGGCAAGCTGTTCGAGAATCTAGGCGACGTCAAAGGTCCCATTGCCGTGGGCGATTGGGTCGATGTGTCACTCGGCGACGAACTGCCTGGTATCGAAGCCGTCAAGCCACGTACGAACTACCTGCCGCGCATCGCTTCGTCCCACGATCCACGCGCGCAAATTCTGTTCTCGAACGTCGATCAACTCTTGGTGATGGGCTCGGCCGCCAAGCCACGCTTATCCACCAACCGGACAGATCGACTCTTGGCCGCGTGCGCCTATTACGAAATTCCGGCGCACCTAATTCTCAACAAGATCGACCTCGACAAGCACGGCGATGTCGACGAGTTCCTCGAGACGTACAAGAACGCGGGAATCGAAATCTTCCCGATCAGTGCTACCGAACAAGAGGGCATCGACGCGGTCGCCGAACAGTTGCGCGACAAAGTTTCGGTTCTCTATGGAGCATCGGGAACCGGCAAGTCGACGCTGATCAACGCGATTCAACCTGGCCTCGACATCAAGACCGCCAAGATCAGTAAGTATTGGGACGCGGGTAAGCACACCACGAGCTACTCGCAAATGCACCGAGTCGATGCCATCAACGCATCGATCATCGACACGCCTGGCATTCGCGTGTTTCGCTTGTACGGCATCAACAAAGCCGAACTTCGCGATCTATTCAAGGAATTCGAACCCTTCCAAGGGAATTGCCGCTTCCCCGATTGTTCACACGATCACGAACCCGAGTGCGCCGTGTTCGACGCGGTTGAAGAGGACAAGATTTCGATGACGCGCTTCGAAAGCTATTTACAAATTCTAGACGAACTTGTGCCTCCGCCCGAAGACGACACTCCGGTCGCGCCGCCGGGAGAGTAGTTAGAAGCGCCGGTAGTGCGCGTTCGCTGGAATAGGTAAGGCGACCCAGCGTCGAGCCGTTGTTAACAAGTACACTTCGCGCTCGCGAATTCTCGTCGATTAGATTCAACGAGCAGTCCACTTGACCACGAGCACTATGAAGTCATTACTTATCACGGCAGCCGCCTTAGCGCTTTTCGCGCCAGACGCTGTTCTACTCGAATCCAAGCACACCGAAGGCGAAGTGCGACGCACCACCGTTCAATACGAAAAGGTGACTTCGCTTGTCGAAATGACCGCCTCGCAAAACGGCCAAGAGATGCCCCCGATGGAGGGCATGGAACAAGAGCAGAGCGTTTCCCGCACGGGCAGCTTTGTCGATAAAGCGCTCAAAGTCGAAGAGGGTGACCTGCTTGTATTTGAACGAGAGTACGTCGAGTTCCAAGAGTCACATTCGATGTCGATGTCCGGTCCAATGGGCAGCCAGTCCAACGACGGCGAAACGGAAAGCGAACTAAACGGAAAACGGGTTCACTTCGAGGTCGAGGACGGTGAGTTCGTCGCGAGTTACCCCGAAGATCAAGACGGTGATGACGAGTGGTTAGAAGGACTTGATGCCGAACTGCCCTGGGCCCAATTCTTGGGTACGGGCGATCTCAACGTAGGCGATGAATGGGAAGTCGAGCCGCGCTTGGTTTGGCGAGCACTCAATCCAGGAGGGCAACTTTCATTCACGGATGAAAACGGCCAAACGGGTCAGCCCACGATCGACATCGATGAGATTGAGTTTGACGGCGCAGTGAAAGCCAAGCTTGTCGCGATTGAAGATGTGGACGGCGCTCCGCACGCGCAAATTTCAATCACTCTCGAATTCGTCGCAATCAGCGACCTAACAGAACTCATGGCCAATCAAGAAGCGCCTGAAGACGCGCCGGCTGGAATGCCCATGCCGGACATCGACTCCATGATTTTCGAATCCGATTACACTGGAGAAGCTTCATTGAGTTGGAGTATTGGTACCGGAGCGATGCAAAGCTTTGAATTGACCTACGAAATTGAGGAAACGCAAATTATGGAACTATCATTTGAGATGGGCCCCGAAACGATGAGCATCGAGCAGATGATGACCTTCGAGGGCGAGGGCAGCCTCACCGTTAGCCAGGAGGAGGGTCGTGAATAACTCACTGATCATTTCTACTGTCGCGATGGCGTTGACTTTCAACGCCACGCCCACTTTGCCCCATGCCGAATCAACCTCGGTGACTCTCGAATCCGTCTTCATTGTCGATTTCAACAGCGACGCTCTCCAATTTGAAGAAGCCCTGAAGGTTTGGGAAGCGAAGTACGAGGCGATTGAGGACCGTAAGGAGAAGCGGGCGTTTTTAAAATCTCACCCGGTTGGCGAGTTCGGAGCACGGATGCTCGCCCATTTTTCGAATGGCGAACTTACTGCCGCCGAGTGGTGCCTCGAGCACATCAGGGAACTCGACGTCTCGCGCAAAGATCGCGAAAGCTATCGAATCAAGTTTTACGACGCGCTCATCAAGGACGCCCGTGGCGAGCGACGCGAACGAACGCTGGAGCGTTTCTTCAAAGACAACTCCCTCAAGCGCGCCGTTGGACTCGTTGGTCTCAAGCAACGCGTGCTGCAATTCAATGCGAAGGAGCCCAACTCCGATCAGCGTGGATTCGCCATGTACACGCTCGCATCGAAGTACGTGAACTCGCGCGACGAAGCTGAATCAACATGGGCCTTCGCAACCATTGATGAACTTTTGAGCCGGGAAGTCGGCGTATCGGAAGACCCGGAAGTCTTGACCCTCGCCGCTTCATTCCGCGAGGAAGCGGAGAAGTCCCTTTTCGCATCTAAGTACCTGGCTGTCGGTAAAATTGCACCCGACTTCACCGGCACAACGATCGATGGAGAAGCTGTAACGCTTTCTGCGACGCGCGGCAAAGTCACCGTAATCGACTTTTTTGGATTCTGGTGAGGCCCTTGCCGTTCGGAGATGCCCACTCTCCAGACGCTGGTCGAGCGTCATGATTCAGATAAGTTTGTACTCCTGGGAGTTAACACCGGAGATAGCGAAGACACCTTCCGCGAGAAATCGAAAGAGTTCAACGTCACTTGGACCTCTGCTTATCAAGGAACGGAAAGCACACCAATCGCCGACCTCTATCAGGTTGTGGCTTACCCGTCGCTCTACGTGCTCGATGCGGAAGGACGCATTCGGTTCAAGGATCTTCGCGGTGAAGCGTTGCTGAAGGCCGTCGAAGAACTGCTCGCCGAGTAATCATTCGGATCTGTCTTGCACCAGCACCTGGTGCAAAGTGAACGGCATCTACGAAAAAGGGACTGAGCACTCGCTCAGTCCCTTTTTCGTGCACTAGGCTTTTTATATCCAGTTGGGCTAACGTCGAAACGAGCGACGGCTTTCCTGACGACCACGACGGCGCCCTTCGGAACGTCCACCAAGGCCAGCGCCACTTCGTTCGCTGAAACCACCACGCTCGCCAGACTGAGCTCTACTTCCACCGCGCTCGCCGCCGGGATGCCCTTCACATTTGCCTGCGCGACCTTCGCGACCTGCGCCACGCGCCTCACTCCGGCCTTTGCCTTTTCCTAATTTGCGCCCAAGCCCACGGCCCCGGTCGGATTTGAAGCTCGAGCGCGCGCTTTCTCCGCGATCACCGCGCCGGCCCTCGCGCTTGCCGCGCACACCTTCATGATTGCTGCGTTGCCACTCTAAAAAGCGCTCAACTCGCGCGTCTCGATGATCTCGCACGTCGGATTTAAGCGCTCGAACAGAGCTCTTGATTGCGCCACGCGACTCGTGGCGTTCCTGGGCAGCCTGCCGGCCTCGTCGATTACCTTCGGCGCCAGCTCGGCTCGATTCCTGAGCGGTCAGGGGCAAGGCCAAGAGGCTCGCAGCGAGCATGATTCCACAAACATTCTTCATATCGATTTCCTCGTCATTGGGGTGAGACAGAAGAAACCCGGGTAGGCCTCAGTGGTTCCGCACAAATTTCAGGCTTACAAAACGATGCATTTGTAAATCCACGAGAAGAGCGTGACTGCGACTGCCGCTGCTCCGAAACCGCGCAGGGGCAGTTTCCGGAAGGCGACATAAGTGTCGCGACCGCGCACCAAGCCGAACAAAGTCCAAAGACTGAAGAGCGCCGTACTGACGACGAGTACGAGACCGAGCGGTTGAGTCAGCAAGGAGTCGAGCAATTGGCCGTGAGTCGCCAATGTCACCGAAGTCGTCACGCCGCAGCCTGGACACGGGAATCCGAAATCTTCGAGCAAGAAACAGGGGCTCATGCCCAATTGTTCGTGCGTTCCGAAGCCGCGCTCGTCCGGTTTGAAGAACATGGCCATGACCACTAGGCCGAGCGGTCCTAAAAGCGCGCAAGTGACCAGGTACCAATGCCCGTCCGAGCGACCGGCGGGCTCTTCGATAACTTCACCCATAGCGCGACAGTATCACCTTCCGCGCGATCGAAGCGATCGCGATTTGCCCGCTTCCGTTAGGATTCAGGGGTGACCAGCGAATTCCAAACCGTCGCGGAGGAGTTTCAGTACGAAATAGAGCGCATCAAGGGCTCGCGTTTTGTGGCGTCCGTTGCGCCTTGCAGTTCGATGGATTCGGCGTTGGAACTTGTCGAGCGATTGCGCGCTGTCGACAAAGGCGCCAATCATCACTGTTGGGCCGTTCGATTGGGCGCAAAAGGCGAGCAGTTTCGATCGAACGATGACGGCGAGCCGAGCGGTTCCGCCGGGCGCCCGATTCTCTTGCAATTGGAAGGCCACGATCTAACTCAACTCGTCGTGGTCGTGGCGCGTTGGTTTGGCGGAACGAAACTTGGCGTGGGCGGACTCATGCGAGCGTACGGCGGAGCGGCGGGCCAAGCTCTCGATAACGCCAAAGTGCGAACCGTGGTTATCACCAAGCGTCTGATCATCGAACATCCGTACGAATGCTCCGGCGCTGTCAGCGCTCTCTTCGCCGCGCGATCGATCCAATCACTCTCCGCCACTTACGATGCGGGGGTGCGCCTCGAACTCGAATTGCCCGAGCGCGACGTTGAAGAATTCACGCGGGAACTGAAGAACTGCACCGCGGCGCGCGCGACCGTGCGAACCGCTCCGGATTGATCCGTACCGATTCGCCATTGCGCGGTATCCTGCCGCGCAGAATTGCTCCTTCGATGCCAACCTCACCATTCAAGCGCCGCGCACTGACCTCGCTCATCAGCACCCTCGTGGTCGTCGTCCTTGTCGACCTGTGCTTCTCAATTTTCGTCATCAAAGACGGCATGGTCGACGGGTTTCCGTTGCCGCCCTTCGGCGCCATCACCCACGTTCCGCGCCAGACCGAGTTCCTCAAGACCGTTGAAGCGGCCGAATCAAACCGCGACTCAATCGGTGGCTTTGACCAACACTTGGGTTGGACTTATCGGCCCAACAAATCTAAAAGCGACGGTTCAGCACACACCAATTCACTCGCTGCGCGTGGCCGTCGCGAGTATCCAGCGCAGCCCCCAGCTGCCGTCAAACGCATCCTTGCCTTCGGCGACTCCTTCATTTGGTGCGAAGAGGTTTCTGACCATCAGACTTGGGAGCACATTTACGAAAAGGTCATCCCGACTTCGGAAGTGATCAACTTCGGCGTCGGCGGGTATGGAACTGGCCAGGCCTTTCTGCGCTATCAAGAAGTTGGCCGTGAACTTGGTGCAGACGTGGTCGTCATCGGGTTGCTACTCGAAAACATCGGTCGCAACGTCAATTGCTATCGCCCAATGTGGTCTCTGACGAGCTCATTGACGCGAACCAAACCGCGTTTTCAGTTGAACGGCGACGAACTGGTTTTGATTCCGCAGCCCTTTGAAACCGAAGCTGAGCAGCTCCGCGCGGTTCGAGACGAAAGCGTGCTCGACGTGGTGGCAGAGCACGAATATTGGCGCGGTCCGATCGTGCCGACCGGCCGCGCCTCCTCATTGATGCGCCTCGCCGTGGGGTGGTTTGCTTATAAAGCTCGCCAACCGCACACGCTTTGGCTTGCTCCCGAAAAGGAGCCCTATCGCGTCAGTGTCGTTATTTTAGAGCAGTTTCATCAAATGGCGATGAACGACGGAGCCAGTATAGCGCCCGTCTTGATCTTCCCTGCTCGCGAAGATCTCGAGTCGATTGCGAACGGCGAAGATCGCTACTGGAAGAACCTGATCGCCGACTTAGAGGCCCGTGGCATTCCCGTTTTGGATCTCAGCATTCCGTTGCTCGAACGATTCCAAGAACTCGCCGCTCAGAAAATGCAGCACCAAATGTTCTCCGGTTATCACCTCTCCTTCGAGAGCAATCGGATTGTCGCCAAGGAACTCGCACAATTCATCGAACATCAAAACCAACTGCCGAACAATGACTAGCGAAGCTACTCATCTCGCCGAAGTTCGAAGTGATGCTGGGAGTGGACTGCCGGTCGTTTTCATTCCCGGCTTGGACGGTAGCGGCGAGCTGCTACTTGGAACCGCTGCACGATTGCGGGCTCACTTTCGGGTTGTTTGCATGTGTTATCGCACGCACGGCGCCCCGCCGGCACAGGGCGATCAGTACAAAGATCTGGCCAAGAGCGTTGTTAACGAAATGGATCGCCTCGGAATTGAACGCGCGATCATCTTGGCCGAATCTTTCGGAGGAGCCGTCGCCTTCCGCACCGCAATCGACTCTCCCGAGCGCGTTGCAGCCCTCGCCATCGTCAATAGTTTCGCGTTCTACCGGCGAACCCTACGCCTCGCCATCTCACGCTCGATCCTGCGCGTCGTCCCGCCTTCGGTCTACAAGCTCTGCCGCTACCTTTTTGCGCCGCTAGTGCTCCTCGCTCCGCGCCGCGACCCCCAAGCGATCGCCGAGTTTCGAACCGCGCCACTACTCGACTTGTCGGGCGGCTATTTGCGCCGAATGAAGTTGATCGGAAGTTTGGAAATGCGCTCTGAATTGTCGCGAGTCACGCAACCTGTGCATCTGTTCGCGTCCACGCACGACCGCGTACTTAACTCAGTACGCGCAGCCGAAGAAATGGCCGCGCTGCTTCCAGACGCCGAAATCACGATCCTCTCCAAAGCAGGTCACGTCGTCTTGCCGCTTTCCGAAGAGCCCTGGCTCGAGCGCCTGCAAACCTTGGCAGCGCGCTCCGATCTCCGCTAATTGAAGTCGTAGATGTAAGACACGCGGCTCTTGTTCAGAATCGCGTAGGGCATGTCTTTGAGCAGCTTGAGATCCACATCGCCTTTGAACTTCAGGCCGCGGACTTCGGGCTTGTCCATCACGAAGAAGCGACGCGTTGCGCGATCACTGACCTCGTAGCTGTTGGGCCGCACGTTGCCGCTGATCTCAACGTTCAAGTTACCCGTGTAGAAAACTCGGACGCGATGCTGTTCGCGTTCGTCGTCGACCAGGTTCGCGGCGAAAGGATCGCCAGCGTTGTCGAGGAACTCGTGCGCGAGAATGATCTCGTCCACGTTGATGTGCAGCAGCGGCGTTTGAATCCGGTCCTGCGTGCCGAGGTCGATCAACGTCGCATTGCGAATCTTTAGATGGTACTTGCGGTACTCATCCAAGAGTTGACTCAGCCGGGTGTACTTGTTTTCGACTTGTCCCTTGATCAGGAATGAATCGGTTAGAAACAGGTCGGATACGATCGTCAACATCTGTTGGTTGGGCTGAGGAAGGGTCGCAGAGCGCCGATCAGGTGTAGTGAACCTGTGACGAGCACGACACCGGTGGGAGTCGCCAAGTCGATTGCGCGGTTAAGTGCCACCCGGGGCCCGTCAGCCTTTTCAGCTGAAGGAAAAAGCTCCGTCGCGGCCTCCAAGATTTGCCCTGGAGAACGAACGGGGCCTGAACCCACGGATGTACAGACGAGCCTATCGACGGTCTTGTGAAGCACCTTTAGCAAGCCATCGAGCTGTTTGTCCTGTCCAACACCCAAAACGGCCACAACTGGTCCCCCGGAAAGTAATCCCATGCGCTCAAAGTCGCAGAGAACGCGCTCCAAGCTCGATGGAACGTGCGCACCGTCCAGCAGAACTCGCACGCCCTTAAATTCGCGAACCTCTAAACGACCGGGCAGTAGAGCGGACAATTGAACCTCTTGTGAGATTTTTGTCGAAAGCGGTTCGCCTTTCGAATCACAAACGCCACGCCGCTTCAACTCGCCCAACACTTCCTCAGCAAGAGCGAGGTTTTCATCCTCAATCGTTTCCGATTCGACATCTGGACGCAGCACGGTCACGCCCAACTCGCGAGCGCGAGCTTCAATCACGGCCCCCGCTTCACTGCCCCGCTCCACTCGTGTCACCAAAGTTGCTCCACGATCAACGATCCCAACCTTCTCCGCAGCAATTTCTGCCCGCGTCGTTCCCAACACATCGGTATGTTCAAGATCGATATTCGTAACGACACAAACTTCGCCGGAGAGCGCGTTGGTTGAATCCAGTCGACCGCCGAGTCCGCACTCAACAACCGCCCAAATCACGTTTTGGCGCCCGAATGCGAGCATTCCGGCCGCGGTCAGAATATCGAACCAACTGGCTGTGATCGCGGCGGTCTCCTCGCGAGTGGCCGCCACTTGAGCATCCAGCGCGAGCTTCAAAACCAGAGCCAACTCGTCGTCGTCGATTTGCGCTCCGCCGATTCGAATGCGCTCGTTGACCCGTTCGACGTGTGGCGAAGCGAAGACACCGGTTCGGATCCCCGCCGCTTCTAACCCGCCGGCTACTAACGAAGCGACCGAGCCCTTGCCCTTGGTCCCCGCCACATGCACCACTCGAAACTTGTTTTCGGGATGCCCAAGACGAGCCAAAAGGTCAGAAGCGGGCTCGACAGTCACGCGCATGCCACTCGCCTGCGTTCCTGTCGCCGTCGCGCCACGGGAGCGCTGTTCCCAGTTGATCAGGCGCTCCAATCGCTCCAATTGGCCCTTCAACATCGAGAACTCTTAACAAATTCAAAGTTCATCGCGCCAAGGTACGATAAGAACAGTCGGATCAATGCGTTCTTTTCGGTGCGAACTCCCGCTATGAACTACCCGATCCAAACAAGGTCGCCGACATGATCGAGTACATTCACCGAGTTAAAGTTTTCGTCTACGACATTCGTGAGCAGAGTCCCAATTACTTGCTCGTGAGGGCGAGTCAAGGCATCGAAAGTTGCTGGGGACCGTTGCACAGTCCCATCGGGCTCGGCGATCAAATGGAAACGGCCATCCGTCGTTCGGTCAGCGAGGAACTCGGTTTGAGCCTGCCCGCCGAGCTCGTAGATCTAAAAATGCCCGTTCGATCCCTCCTCGGTGACGAAGAAATCATCGAGTGGAACTTCGGCTTCCGCGTCGCTCCCGAGCGCAACGAGCCGCGCCTCGACGAACGCTGGGCCGAATATCGTTGGGCTCAGTTTGGTGAAGCCTATCCAAAGCTCGAACTCGAACCCGATCGAGCAGCGATCGTGCGACTGCATACGATGCTCTCGACGAACTAGCGGCCCCCAATAATCGGATTGAAGCCTAGCCCAAAAGGTTGAGCTGTTCATAGCTCGCGCCTAAAACAGGAATCGAGTCGAGGCTGAAGAGTTTCTCGATCAACGTCGCGTACACCGACCTGAAATCCGTGGTGAAAATTAGGTCGTCTCCATCGCGCTCCACCAGCGATGGATGTTTTCCGTGTAAGCCGCCGGAGGCGCCGTCGCCCATTACGAACATAGGTCCCGCTGTTCCGTGGTCGGTTCCGCCCGATGCGTTTTCTACAACGCGGCGACCGAACTCCGAAAATATCGCGATCACTGTTCGTCCACGTGCATCCGACTCGCCCAAGTCTTCGCGGAAGGCTTTGAGCCCGCGATCTAAGTCCGACATCTGGCGACTGTGCGTGCCGCGTTGGTTTTGATGTGTGTCGTAGCCGCCTTGTTCCAGCGAGATAACGCGGCAACCCAAATCGCTTTTGACCAGCGCGGCGGCCGTCCGCAATGAACTTGCAAGTCGACCATTGGGATATTCGACCGTCGTCTCGTATCCGGCCGCGGCATCGCGAATGCGACGCGATGAAGCAGACGCATCGCGCATGACTCCACGTAAGTGATCCAGGGCACCACCCTTGGCTTGCTTACCAAATTCTTCCGCCAAATCGGTCATCTCAGCCTCATTGCCGAGCCAGCGGTAGCTTTCGGGTTCGATGAAACTCACCGCAGGACTCGCATTTGAATGCAGCGAGAAGGGCAAGCTACCCCCGACATGCACGACGCGTTCCGAGTTGACCTTTGCTTTCATCAACGCTTCCGACACACGTCCAATCCATCCGCTCTTCACTGCTCGGCCGTCCTCGGAAGCGGAGTGCCAAATGTCCATCGACTTGAAGTGCGATCGATTGGGATTCGGATAACCAACGCCTTGGACAATCGATAAGCGCCCCTCGCTGTACTCATCGCTCATGAACTGCAGTTCCGGATGCAATCCAACGTAGTCGTTGATACTCAGGACTTCATCTTTCGTGAAACGCGTCGCTTTGCGCGCACTCGCGTAGGCATCGTCGGCGTAGGGAATCACGGAGGACAGACCATCATTTCCACCGGACAACTGAAGAAGTATCAGCGTGTCGGGTTTAACCGCGTCGGCTCCCGAACCGCGATTGCGCATGGCGCTCAGAGGAATCTGCGCGATCACCGACAAACCCGCCAAACTGATGGTTTGGCCCAAGAACTCACGTCGATTCGAATAGAAAGTCATAGTCGTTGCTCAGTTCAGGTTGGCTTCGGGAAGCGAGAGAATCAGATGAGCGAGCCGCCGAAGCGCGTGCTCTCGTTCGCCAGCGTTCAAGTCGCCTGCTTCCCGAGCGGTCTCCATAAACTTGAGAGCCGTCCAGCGCGAATCCTCAGCCGGACTCACCGCCAACAAGCTATCGAGCATGTAATCCACGATCTCCGAATCGCGTTCGATCGATTCCCGCGCGAGCCGCGCCGTGAAGTTGAGTACTGGATCCCATCGCGTTCTGCGCAACGCACGCATCGGCCGCGCGCTATCCGATAGCTCCTCGCGCATATCGAGCAGCCCCAGATAACTCCCGATCAAATTGCTGCGCATCATCACCGTTCCCGTCGTAATCCAGGCCTCGCCTCCCTCCCAACCTCGAACATTGGGCGGCTCGAATAATTGCTGCCCAAGCGCAGCAGCGCCCATTTGAAGCGCTTCTCCTGGAGGATCCAGATTCAATCTACGCGCGCAGCCGACCAAGAAATCGATTGGCCCCGCAATCCGACTTCCAACGACTTCATCGCGATAAAAGGCAGGGTCTTGAAACAGCTCTCGCAACATTTCGGCCACGTTGTACTCGTGCTTCCTCAAAGCGACGGCGTACTTCTCCAATCGGTGTGAGCTCGGTTCGACACCTTCAAAGTACAACAACAAGCCACGCGCCAAAAATCGCGCACAGGCTTCCTGTTGCAGAAGAATCTCGACGACGTCATCACCGTCTAAATCCCCGGTCGTCCCCAACAGTGTCTTTTCGCCAAAGTCATGCTGGCCTCTTCGAAAACGAAAAATGCCATTCCGATCCGACCAACCCGTAAACGCACGAGCGGCGTTCTTCACATCCTCTTCGGTGTACTGCCCCTCACCCAAGGTGAATAGTTCCATCAACTCACGCGCGAAATTCTCGTTGGGCTGTTTGCGTTTATTCGAATCGTTGTCGAGGTATTCGAGCATGGCGGCGTTGCGCGTCATGCTCGACAATAACTCTCCGAAGTTTCCGATCCCGAATTTGCGGAAGAGCTGGTTCTGCTCGATCATCTCGAAAGAACTCTTCACGTCGCGGTACGAACTCGTGAACCAACCGTGCCAAAAGAGCGTCATCCGTTCGCCGAGCGGGTCGACTCCGGCACGCATATTCGTCACCCACCAAGCCAGGAAACGGTCGCGCTGATCCGTTTCTCGAATACGCATCTCCTTCTCTAATTTCGCCTGCTGCCTGGCGTTCCCCATCTCCATATCTTCCATCGCGGACATCTCGTCCGACATGCCGTCCGCTTTCATAATTCCGTCACGAGGCGAAAGGCGTTCGACGAAGAATGGCAGCTCCTCGACGAGTGCTCGTCCGATCAAATCATCAACCGTCGCCTGTAAACCGGCGCTGACCATGGCCTCGATTTCGTCGTTCGCCGCGCCGAACCCAGCGCGGTTGACCAAATGCTCGGCCGCTCGCGCGTTGAACTCGACCTCGGTTTGAAACGAAGCGTGCGAGGGCGTTGCTGCCACGCTCCAAACGAAAAGGATCGCGCAAGCCAGAC
>JBLINP010000090.1:0-14282 GCA_047639415.1 Planctomycetota bacterium
CGTGGGCCGGAGCCATAGAGGACATCGAGAGCAATCCGATCTACTCGGGATTGAAGTTGAAGAAGCAGACCGGGCTTCTGCCGCTAGGGCCGGGCATGCAGTCGGGACTATGGGAATTTTTGGTCACCGTTTCAGGTGAGCGGCCGCGTTACGACGACTGGGGCAAAATGGCGGTGAGCGCGGAAACGGGGATCGTGCTGATTTTGGTGCCTGGAGGAGAAGCGACGATTGGGTGCCAAAGTGAAGACCCAAGCAGGCTTAATTTTGCTGCCACCGGGATCGACCAGGAGTACCCCGTGCGTCAATTGACCTTGGCTCCCTACTTCCTTTCAAAATATGAAATGACGCAGGCTCAGTGGACTCGCGCTGCTGGCAATAACCCTAGCCGGCACGCCGCAAGCCAATTCATATCCGAGGGTCTACGAGTTTCCCAAATACATCCAGTCGAACAAGTAACGTGGATTGCTTGCGTTGAGGTGCTGGAAAGATTGGGGCTCTGTTTGCCGACCCAGGCACAAATGGAGCATGCGACGCGCGGGCAAGGCGAACCCATTGTCCTGCCCGCCGAACTCGTCAAGAGGCGCTGCGTCTTTTTCCCCGGTTCAGACTGGAGTGGTGGGGTAGAGATGCACGCTCCCGTCGACACTTTCGAACCCAACACATTTGGGTTCTATCACTTGGCTGGCAATGTCTGGGAGTGGTGCGCAGATTGGTATTACGGTAGCTACAGCAGTGTAGATTTCCGTGCCGGTACAGGGTTGATGTTGCTCGAAGGGGAAGCCATCTTTGAACATAGGCGAATCAAGACGCAGCGCGGCGGGGGCTTCAAAAACGATGCTTCAATGCTGCGCGCAAGCTATCGACATGCACGCGTGCCATGGTCGAATGATGACGACCTTGGCGTTCGTCCGAGCCGAATGCTCGACGAGTAAACGATTGTAAGACTGAACGAAACGCAGGAGAGAATCGATTATGAATAACAAATTGTTTGGCCTTCTTGGTTGGCTGGTTTTGCTCCTATGCATGACCGGTTGTGAGTCTACTTCCGGGTTTACTGGTGTTTTTTCCATAAACCAGAACATCGAGGTGCGTCCGGCTTCCGTTACCGGGGGCGGGGGCGGGGGATTCAATATCTCCTTCTCGTACAACTCGGATGGTTCGAATGCGATCGGCTTCTCGGACATTGATGAGCCGGTCATTGAATTGATTGCTCACTCTGACTTTGAATTTGATGTCGTTTGCGTGGCTGGTGACGTTGCTTGCAGCGATTGCCCTGGCGGTTTGGCGAAATGCCGCGCGTATAAACTTGACTCAAAGAGGCGTGCGAGTAATTTTTGGAGACGCAAGAGGTATGAACTAAGCGCGGACGGCTCGGGCATTTGGGTGAGAGAAGTGGGGGAGGCTAATTCCAAGAAGAGAATGGTTCATGACGCCACGGCTGTAGCCGGGGGTAAAGGAGTAACAGTCTTCAGTCAGGTAGATGATCTTGTGCTGACTCTCGGGTCCTGGGCGATGGTTCTTGACGAAAAGAACTGAGTCGGAACAGAGGGAGCGGAGTTGTTTTGGAGCGCTTCCTCGGGAGCTCTTATTTCCCCCGGCACTCCGACGATAAAATAGCCCCGTTTCGACTATAACCAGTTGAAACGGGGCTTTTTCGATCCTGGTCGAGTACGGTGTTTGAAGGGAAAGGTCGAACCCCCGAGCGCATTTGTCATCATCTCGGAGGGACCGTTTGAGTTTTGGTCCGCGTGTTCATGAACAATTCGGGCTAGACCGTGCGGTATTCAATCAGTACAGAACATCAAGATCATGAACATTACACTTCCACAGCTAATTGTCGGCCTCGCGATTGTAGGTGCCGTCGTAAGTTCGAACCGCGTCGAGCCTACGGCTGCACAGGTACTGGCTACTTTCAAACCTGCAGCCTTTATCGAAGTTCGACCAGCATCGGTTACGTCCAAGGTTCCGAGCGTGATCTTTGGCTTTGGTTTGGATTCAAACGCGAGCACGGTCAGCGTTCAGGGGCGTGAGGAGATTCACTTCGCCGTTGTGGAAGACGTCAGCAACAGTTCGTCCCCCAAATGTTCGAAGCATGCGACGCATTGCTTGGTGTCGAAGCCGACCTCCGATGGAAAGACCGAGAGCTTCATGCTCACGCAAGATGGTGGCAGTGTTCGGCTCCGCAAAGGCAGCGAGAAAACGGGCGGAGCGAAGCTCAGTCGCGCAAGTGTTCCGATGGGAACTAAGCTCGATCGAATCACGCTCAAAAAGAACGAGACCATCGTTCGGGTCGGTTCGCTTTACATCTCGATTAAAAACTAGAGCGGCGACGAGCCCGCTAAGTTGATCGCGTGAACGAAGAATTGGGATTGTCCGGCGTCGTGCCCTTTCGCTTCAAGTGCAAGCGGAGTGGGCAGTGTTGCAAGGTTACCGGCGGCTACGCGTTCGTCGAGGCGAACGAAGTGGCGCCGATGGCGGCCGCACGGAACATGGATGTGTCGAGCTTTGCCGACAGTCATCTGCGGCGGGTGAGCGATCCGGAGACGGGCGAGATGCGTTTGGCATTGCGCGATGGCGACGCTTCGCGCTGTAGCCTGCTCGAAGGCGACAATCACTGTTCGATTTACGAGGCTCGGCCCGAGCATTGCCGTCAATTCCCGCATTGGAAGAGCGTGCTCTCCGATACAAGCGGCTTCGCGCGCGCTCATGCCATGTGCCCGGGAATCGAACCGGAAGTCGATCAAGAGTCGCGAGATCGGGCTTTCGTCGCGTTGCGCGCGCTCTATGCGGAAGTCGACCAGTTCGTCGAAAAGGCCGATCCGGTCTGCATTATGCGCGGTCGGTGCTGCCAGTTTGAAAAGGCCGGGCACGAGTTGTATGCCACCGGGCTCGAAGCGGATTTTGCGGCCGCCGAAAGCCCCGTTGCTCCGAGTCCTGAAGGGGAAGGGCGCTGCCCTTACCATGTCAAAGGTCTCTGCACTGCACGGGAAGCACGGCCACTCGGTTGCCGCACCTACTTTTGTGACAAGCGCACGACAGCCGTTCTCGAAGAGGCTCACGACCACTTCTTGAGCGGTATTCAGAAGATCGAAGCGATGAGCAACTACCCGCATTCCTACGCGCGCTTTCCACAGCAGATGAAGGAACGCGGCGTCGGTGTTGAGGGTGAAGCGCCGCAATGAAACCGTTCTTCGCACTTTGCTTAATTGCGATTCTGGCGGTCGGTGGTTACGGCTACTGGCAGAGCGTCCGCGATGTGCCAGCGGAGAAAACCAAACGCGCGCCTTTGATCGAGCCGTTGGCCAACCACGTAGACAATGAGACTGAAGAGCGGACGACAAGCTCAGCTCGAACGGCGATCGAAGTGGATACAGGAGCGGATGAACGCGAATTGAACGAGCGTCTATCCGCCTGGAACGAGAACGGCATCGCGTTGCTCGAAGCTGGCTCTTATTCGGAAGCGATCGAGCTCTTCGAAAAGTGCTTGGAAGAGCGTCCCGACGTCTCGGCCTATCTCTTCAACGTGGGCGAAGCTCTCATGCGCTTGTCTCTCGACGTTTATCAGGAAGGCGAACGCTTGCGAGCGATTGAGTTGCTTGCGCGTGCCGTCGAAGCCCAACCGGATCGCGACGATTTCGCGAAGTTGTTGGCCGGTTGGCGAGCAACGGACAAAGCCGACGACAAACTTTGGCAATACGAGAACGATCACTTTGAACTCGTGTTCGATAGTGAGCGCAGCGATTTGCTCTACGGCGCGCAAGATGTATTGGACGTTCTCGAAACGGCCTACATCGAATACACGTCGACCTTCGGAGTCGATCCAATCGCAGCGGGGCGCGTTCGCATTCGCGTGGTCCTAACTTCGCGGTCGGACTTCGCGCGCGCAACCGGTTTGGGCGAGTGGGCAGGCGGCGCTTACGATGGGACGATTCGCTTGCCACTGGCCGATCTGAAACGCGAACGGACGAGTTGGACGCGCGTCTTGCGACACGAGTTGGCCCACGTTTGGATGCGTGAAATGGGCGGAGCGCATGTGCCCGGTTGGCTGAATGAAGGCATCTGCCAGTGGATAGAAGGGGATCGAGCTCCACTGCGCGCTGCCGCGCTAGCGGCGCTTGAGGGTCACAAACTCTTCACCCTGTCCGAACTTACCGGCTCACTGATCCACTGGGACGATCCGGCCGAAGTGCGGCGAGCCTACGCACAGGCTTTCCTATTTCTCGAAGCACTTATGCAAACCTATGGCATGAACGCGGTGCTCGCGATGGCCAATGGATGTGACGAAAAAATCGACCCATCCGTCTCCTTCGAAAGAGCAACGTTGGTTTCGCTGAGCGTCGCCTTCGATGACTTCGTCGGAACCTTGCCGCGCTAACCAACCTTGCTTTGCTTCGCGCGCAAACTCGACTGTTTGCTAGTTTTTGCCAACTAGCAAACAACCGCGTCAGGAGCGCGGTTGTTTGAAGAGGTTGGCGAATGAAAAGCCACCTCATTTACAGATCACGTTATGTGTCTATCCGGAAGACCGGTCATCCACACGAGTGGCTTCGGCCAAGCCACCGTATCTGTAACTCAGGAGGAATAAGACAGTGACGAATCCCCACATGATGATAAGCAGCAACCCTAGTTGACTCAGGAACTCAAACAAGGCTGTCTCCTTTGTGGGCGTTCATCATCTCTCTCACTTACTCAGCATGTAAAGCTAGGCGAGCCAATCCCCGTGAATTTATGAAGAATCACGACTTGTTCCTTATAACGGGACGATTGGTTCTAGTCCGAAAACTGGGAGTGAACCGAAACCTCTAAGCGGGAGCGCAGTCCTTCTTATATGAAGAAGCACTTTGACCGTAATGACGGGGATTTGATCGAAGTTGCAATCGAGCGTTGCGACAAAGGTGATCAACCGAATCCATGTGGAGAGGTTTCGGTAGAAGTTTGCAGTAACGCAACAATTCGCCGAATTGGAACACGTTGTTCCTCCAAAACTGAGGAACGCGTCCGCGCGCTAGGGCTTTTAGTTCACGAGATTGAACCTGCCGAGTTGCTCGGGCATCAACTCGGTCGTAATCCGGAGGACGGAGCGATTCGCGCCGCCGCCCTGTTGAGTGAAGTCACGCTCGACCAATTGGCGCGCGCAACTCCGGCGGAACTACTGAAGCGATTCGGGCTAACCGTTCGAGATTCAATTCGCGTCGCGGCTGCCTTTGAGCTCGGAAGACGGGCGCTCGCGAGCGGGCGCGAACCCACCGGTCCCTGCAGTTCGGCGGCGGAGGTTTTCCGCGTAATGGAGCCGAAACTCGCGGGTCTCGAACGAGAACGCTTCTTGGTGTTGTTACTCGACGGCAAGCACCGCTTGCGACGGATCGAGCCGGTGAGCGAGGGGACACTCACGACTTCGCTGGTTCACCCGCGCGAGGTTTTCAAGGCGGCCATTCGGGAGGCGGCCGCCGCCATCATCGCCGTGCACAACCACCCCTCGGGAGATCCGGAACCGAGCCCGGAGGATTTGGAGGTCACCAGGCGATTGCGGCGGGCGGGCCGATTGGTGGGGATCCCGCTCCTAGACCACGTGGTGATCGGAAAGGGCCGCTACGTGTCCCTCCGAGAGCGACTTTGGTGATTGGAGCGTTAAAGGGTGGATTAGAGGCGCTCAATCCACCGTGAAGCCCCATTTGTAGCGGGAACCTTCGGGGAGACTAGGTACCTTAGCAACTCACCTCCCGCTCCTCTGTCTGCCGGCCCCCGGATGGCGCTCTACGCCACATCCGAGAGGGTCCGTGCACCCCCGATACACCCCATTGATGGCAACTAGATTCTGGCTCTGTATTAAAAGCGGCGAGCGTCGCGACGAGACTATTCCGATCGCTGGCGAGGCCGTGGTCGTCGGTCGAGCGGCCGAATGCGCGTTGAGTCTGACCGCGCCGGGGCTTTCGGGAAAACACGCCCGTTTCGAGCTCGAAGCAGGCGGCGTCCGCGTGACCGATCTCGAGAGTCGCAACGGAACGAAAGTGGACGGCGTTTCGGTGACGAGCCACCTTCTGGCCCACGGCGATCGGATCGCGCTCGGCAAAATTGAATTCGAGTTGGTCGATCACGAATTCCTGGGCGAGGTGGATCTCGAAGCACCCGCAGAGGAATCGATCAGCATATCGCACATCGATCGCTCACAGGTTCAAAAAAGCGGCGGCCTGTCACCGATCTTACTGGTGGCGCTGCTCTTGGCCGTCAGCGCTGGCGGCTATTACGCCTATCAAGAGTGGGGCGGCGGCGAAGAGGTGAAAGTGAAGGCGCGAGCCGCGGTTCAGCCGGTTGCTGGAGACTTATTGAGCGATGGATCCTTTGAAAAGGAAACGACGCTCCGCAGTTGGGTCGAAGCAGAAAACTCACCCTTCGAAATATCAGCGACGCATCGCAATCGCGGCGAACTTGGACTGGGCGCGCACTTGGCGGAGGACGAACGCGTTCGCATTGCCTCACCTTGGTGTTCGGTTCGCGTCGGACGCGTCATCAACGCGGTAGGGTCCATGCGATTGCGCGGGAGCGCCGCCTGTAACCTCAGCCTCGAATTGGGCAGATCCTCAAACGACGAACAAACTCTCGAACTGCTTGCTTCGAAGGTGATGGCAAGCGATGGCTTCGTGGAATTCAAGCTAAGCGAGCAGGTCTTGCCCGGATTCGATCGCGCGCGCTTGGTTTTGATTACAACCGTGGCGCCAAGTGAGGACGGCGAGCACATGGTTTCTATCGATGATGTCGCGATGACGGTTTCGACGGATGGAGCTGGAGCAGTCACGCGCTTCGAAGAGTTCGAACTTTTTCCTCATGACGCGGACGCGAGTTCGGCCAGTTTGATTTGCATCGATGACGTCCTGGTTTCCTCGCTTCAATTCAAATCGCCAAGTGGTCGAACGAGCATTGAAGTCGCGTCCACGCAGACGGGGTTGAAGTTGAGTCCGGCGTCGGGCGGCGCGAATTTGAATTTATCGTTTGTGATCAGCGACACGCTGGTTGGCCGCGGTATGGCGACCATGCACGCAGAATCGGGAACCGCCGGTCAGGCCAATTCTGGTCGAATCCAGACTCGTAGCGGCGAATTCAAAGCTTCGGGCGTGACGGGCTTCATCGCTGGCGAGGGCAGTCTCTTGTCGCGATTTGGTTTTTCGAGTCCGGTTGAACTGGCCTCCAAGCGAGTGAAAGGTGGGCTATTGGTACAAGCGCTTGCGCTTCGCGGACCGATCGAATTACAGCTCAATTTCCAAGCTGAACGCAACCGCGCAGCGGACTTGGCGGCCGAAGCCAGGCGGGCCGATCGCGCGGGTCAGCCGGGTCTTTGCCTGGCGACTTGGGGAACCTTGCTCGCAACAGTTCCCTTTGACGCGGAACTCGTTTCCGAGGCGAATGCAGCACGCGGCAAGCACTTGGGTGCTGGACTCGACCTCGTCGAAGCCGTGCGCGCGGATTTTGAGCGTGCTCAATTTTTTAAGTTGCCCGACATTTACCGCGAGAACGTTCGTCGGGTGAACGAGATTCAAAACAGCTACACCGGCAGTGAAGTTGCAGAAGCGGCGGAACGACTCGCTAGCGAAATCGAAGCCGAGTTGGCGACCTTCCGCGAACAAGAACAACGCGTGGGCCAACAACAAATGAAAGGCGTGGTCGAAGCGCTCGAGAGCGCCGGAGCGGAACGGCTCGCGGAACACGTCAAGCAGGCGGTGCAAGCCTCCTCGAACACGAAAGCAGGGCTCTGATGGCTAAGGAAGTATGCGGCGTCGACATCGGCACGCGCAGCACTGTGTTTTTGCGCGGCAAGTCCAAGGGCAACACCTTTGTCGTGACGAACTTTTGGGCCGAGAGCAGTCAGGGCAATTCGATTGAGGAAGCTTGGCGGGGCGCTCGCCCCAACTTTAGAGTCGGACCGGCCTGCGTGGGATTGAGTGGGCGCGAAGTGAACATGCGCTACACCCAGGTTCCGCGACTACCGGATTGGCAGCTGCGCAAATTGATGCGGTTTGAAGTCGAAGAGATCGGAGGACAGGCGAGTGCGGAGATGGCTTCGGACTTCAATGTGCTTCCTGAACTGCCCGAAATCGAAGGCGAAGACGTGGTTTTGCTCGCGATGGCGCGCGAGAGCATGCTCGCTCAGCAGGATGAGGGATTGAGCGCGGTGGGCGGCAAGCTCGCGCACTTTACGCCCAACGCGGTGGCGCTTTATAACGCCTGGCTGCACTACGGAGTCGTCTTGGACGACACCGTGCTCGTGGCGAACATCGGCCACGAAAATATCGACGTCGTGATCGTGCGCGGAACCGACCTGCTGTTCGCGCGCAATCTCTCGGGCGGTTCGCGTTTGTTCGACGACGCGCTCGTGGACAGGTTCGACGTGTCCTTGGATCGCGCCGAAAAAATCAAACTCGAAATCGGCAGCTTGACCGAAGAGGCCTTGCGAGCGGGGGGCACGCGCGAAAAGGCTGCGCAAGCTCTGCAAAGCGCAGGCGGACAATTGGTGAGCTTGCTTCAGTCCGCGGTCTTGTTCTGCAAGACGCAAATCAAGCTGTCGGGGCTCTCGGTCGACCGCGTGATGTTGTGCGGCGGCGGTGCCGCGCTCGAGGGACTCGATCGATACCTCAGCCAAGCGATGAAGGTGCCGGTTGAGACCTTTGACCCCTTTCGAGTGGTGGACACCAGCGCGCTAAGTGGGGAAGCGTTGGACTTGCTTGACGAGTTCCAAATGGAGTCGGTGATCGCACTTGGCTTGGCTGCCAGTGCGACTCACGCGGAAGCCTACGGCATCGAGATTTTGCCAGCGCGCATTCAGAAGAGCCGCACCTTCTGGCAGAAGACGGTGCTCGTGATTGCTGCCTCGGTGCTGTGCATGGCCTATCTCGGCGTGCGCGCGGCGCAGGAAAGGTCGGCACTCGAAAACACTGAAGCCGAAGTCAGTCAATTACAGGCGCGCTACAACCGCGCGCGACGCGCGGATCAAGATGCGCGCGATTTGATCGCCGAAAACGAAGAGTTGCGAACCTTGGTTTCCGAGCTGTGGCTGACGGCCGGCTCGGGCGAGCAAATGGTGCGTGCGATCGAGGTCTTGGAGAACAAGCTCCCGCCCGACTTTTGGTTGGTGGAGTTGTCCAGTCGATTCGCTTCAGACAAAGCACTCGGCATCGAACGCGGTGACGATCGACCCGTTTTGCATATTGAAGGGCGCGTACGCGAGGGAACCATGGCGCCCTCTGCTCTGTTTGAAAGCTTTCTCGCTGAGTTAAGAGACGCGCTGCCTGGTCTGCGCGTTTTGCCCAGCCTTTCGCCTGCAGGTGATCGGTTCACGATCGACTTGTGCCAATTTATCGAAGCCGCGGAAGTCATTCCGACACCGGAGGGTTGAGTTTTGGATCTGAATGATATTTGGCAAGAGAACAAGCGCTTCATCTGCGGAGTTGTTGGTGGCGCGTTGTTGTTTGTGATCGGACTCTTCGTGATTCAGTCGATGTTCGGTGATGAACTGAGTAGCGCTCGCCGCTCGAAGTCGCGCTTGGAGCGGCAACTATCCGAAGCGCGTTACGATACGACCAGTCGCGACTTGGCGCGTCGCGAGAACGAGAACATGGTCGAGGCGTTCAGCGAGTTGGGCGAAATCGTGAGCTATGCGGCACGGTCCGACTTCAGAGTGACCGAAGCGGGCGGGCGGCCCGTCAACCAATACCATCGCACTGTGGCGAAGGTGCGCGAGGATCTGCTCTCGAAAGCGGGTCGCGCGAATCTTTACCTCGACTCGGACTTGGGGCTGCCTGATCTTTCGCCAGCAGGTGATGACGAAATCGAGCGTTACCTCGAAGCGCTTGATTCGATCGCTCGCTCCGTTCAATGGGCGATTGACGCAGGCGTGGATCGCATCGATGACGTGCGTATTCGACTCGACCCGTCATTGAATTCACGCAAGGGCACGAACGCGGTCGAACGCACACGCGTCGAGTTTGAACTGGCAGGCACAGGTGCCAGTCTCACAGCTTTCTTGCGCGCGACGCAACGTCCACTCGAAAATCGAACCGGTACAGGCTCGCGGCCACTTTCAATTCACTCGGTCGAATTGCTTCCGGCGCGCAATCGCTTGGATGAATCAAATCTTGCACTCTCAATCAATTTGGTGCGTTTGCATGCTTCAGCGGAACTAACTGAGGATTCACAGTCTTGAAGTTGCACATTGAGAAAGAGCCTGCACTCCTCATCGCGGTGGTGCTGATTGTCGGATTGATGTTCGCTCGGCTCGAAACCAATCCCGCGGCCATTCGTGGTCGCAAGCAAGCCGAAGCGCTCGAGTTCGTCGCACGACCTGCGCCCGAACTGTCGCGTGCGCGGGCCAGTTCGGCCAGTACGAGCAAAGGTTCGAGCGGACGTAACCTGTTCGTCAAACCGTCGGATACGCAAGCGCTGCCATTGCTGGAGTGGAGCAACCCGGAACGCGCTCCTCTGGCTTCAATCTTTCCTCCGCCGGTTCCCGGACCTGCGCCTGCTTTTTTCGGAACGCATCTGCGCCGAGAGCAGCAGATCCTGAGCTCGCTAGCCGTCGAAACCACTCCTTCCAGCCTGAGTGAGTTCAATGAGGCGGGAGCGATTCCCGGAGTGAGTACGCGTGATCGGCGTGAAGGTGTGAAGTCGGCGTTGCGCGAGCTCGGGAAGCGAAGGGGCTTCGAAGAGGAAGAGGAAATCGAAACACCGGCGCAACGTGCAGCGCGCAAAGCTGGATACCGACGCGTTTACGATTGGATTGAACTCGGCGATGCCATCGTGATTTACGGATCGATCGTGAACGAAGACCGCTTCGGATTCTCGGTGGGACAGCGACCGAACGAGCCCGTGCTCTTTTTGCAGATCGAACCGAAGACCGGGCGCGAGGCCTTTCCGGGTCTGGACCCGATTGCTTACGACCGCGAGCGTGTCACCGACATGGCCTTGGCGGACAGTCGCGGCAACCAACTCGAATTGGAAGCGCGCGAAATCCGCGTGACACAGGCGATGGCCGGACGGGTTTTGTCGTTCGCCAAGAGCTGCCTTGAGGCTCGCCATGAAGCGCCGCGTGCGCTCGATATCGCTCGCGGTTTGCTCAACGAACTTGCGGCGATCGATCCCGACGACCCGGCCGCAAGGCTTGGTCTGGCGCGGTGCTTTGAGGCCGAATTCGATTTTGAATCGGCCTTCATCGCCTATCGCGAGATGCTCGACACCTTTGCGCATCGTTCCGAAGTCTTTGTCGCCTTGGCCGAACTCGAAACGCGCTGTTTGCTGTTCGACGCGGCTGAAGAGCGATTGAATCAAGCTATTCGTGTCGATCGCAACTCGTGGGGAGCGCAATGGGCGCTGGGCAAGTTGCTCGCGCGCAAAGGTCAGCACGCACGGGCATTGGAAGCGCTTCAGATCGCCAATCAAAATGCTCCTTCGGATGCGGGGACTTGGTCGACTCGTGTCGAGATGCGAACGGATTTGGCGAGCGCATTGCTGCGCATGGGTGACGTCGAGTCGGCAATGGGCGAACTCGTTATCGCGAGAAGGCTCGACCCCCTTCGTCAAAGCACGTTGGCGGCCATCATCAACTGCGCACTCTTGAAGCCTGCGGCGGTGGACTCCATCTCTGCGTCAGCTTCTACGGTGAACCCGGAGTCGGCGCTGCAAGCATTGCTGCAACCCGTTTGGGACTTGGCTGAAGGCGAAACAGAGAGTGGCGATGCAGTTGGCGTCGGTTTCGAATTGCTCATGTCCCTCGGGCTATGGAGTTTGGAGCACGGCGATCTCGCCACCGCTCGCGCTCGATTGGAATCGGCGGCCGCAGCGGATCCGTTGCGCGCCTGCACGGCCTGGCGAGCGCTTTCCACAGTCTCGGAGTTGGCCGGTCTCGGGGACGATGCGATGCGTGCCATCGACCTGGCGCTCGACTCGGATCCGACCGACGCTTGGAGTTTGTACCAACGCGGTCGCCTACTGGTCGGATTGGATGAGCTCGAAGAAGCGCAGCTATATTTCGAGGCGGCGCTCGAACAGGACTTGGATTTCGACGATGCATTGGTCGCGATCGGCGAGCTGCTCTACATGCAAGGTGAGTTCGAGGCAGCCAGTCGTTATCTCGATCGCGCACTCAGTCGCGATGCCGAACGCGTCGAGTCGCACCGTCTATCGGGATTGGTCGAGATGGGCACGGGTGCCTTTTTCAAAGCCAGCGCCGCCTTCGAGAAGGTGCTGCTGCGCAAGCCCAAAGATCCGATCGCCCTGGGTGGAATCGCTTGGTGCACTTATCAAACTGGTGATGCGAGTGAAGCACTCATTCTTCTAGCTCAACTGATCGATTCGCGTCGCGACCTGCCGGAAACTGATGTCTATCGCGTTTGGGCGCAGAGCCAAATCGATCGATTGACGGATCATCTCGAGAAAGTCGCGTGGAGCGATGGCTTTGCGCGCACGGTGATTCGCAACGGTTGGCAAATCAAAGAGGGCGCCGGGCCGTTAGTTCAACTCGATCAAGAGTCGGTTCGATTGAGCGGCAGTTTCCGGGCTGCAGGTACATCCGAACTTTACCGTGAGTATCCGGCCAATAGTTTCGTCTCGATCGAAGCGAGTCTTTGGGTTGCGGATAACAGTCCCGTTCGCGCGGGATTGTTCGTGGCGCGCGAAAGGCGTCGCGGACGCGATTGGCGACGCGAGAGCGAAGTTTCAATTGCTCGCCACTGGGATGGTGCTGCGGAAGTTCGCATCGTTCGTTCAGCGAGCGAAGAGCCCGAAATTCAAAAGACAGACGCGATTCCCTTTCCAACCGGGCGTTGGGTTCGCGTGCGGATTGAACGCACCGGTACCTCCGAAGCTCCGACGATGGACGTCTTTATGGATGATGTTTCGATCGTAGCGAGCGCGGACTTCCCCCAGATCGGCCGCAGTGGTCAACCCCTGCGCGTGGGCGTGTTCGTCGAAGGCGATACTGGCCGCCTGGCGGACCTGATCGTCGATGATGTCGTCGTGGTTTATCGGGAGGCGCTGCAATGAAACGAGCATTCAGGCCGGCCGCGTCGCTCGTCTCAAAACGCGCTGGTTTCACTCTGATCGAAATGATCGCCGTGTTGTTGATCCTCACGGTGCTCGTGGGAATCTTCGTCTCACAAATCGGCGGCGCGCAGGAGTTGGTCGAATCTAAAATCGCCCGCGCGCAACTGGAACAGATAGCGGTCGCCGCAGCTGAGTATGAAGTGGAAGAGGGCGACTATCCCGCTAGTCACTTCGATCAAAATATGGGTGCAGCGCCCAACGCGATCAACTTGGGCATCGAGCGTTTGGTCTTGGCGCTGTGGTCGGATGGCTTTGACGGCTGCGGCTTGTCGCCGGACGATTTGGATAACTTGGACGGCGATCGCAGCGCCAAAGCGCTCAGCGATTTACCCACCAGCGATTTGTTCGAGATGGTCGACCCTTGGGGCAATCCGATTGCCTACTTCCATCACACCGACTACGAGCGCGAAGATCTTTATCAGACTTTCGACGCGCTGACGGGCGAGCGCGTCGACGGCAAGGTTCGCGCACTGCGCAACTCCAAGACCAAGCTCTTCTTCGAGCATCGTCGCTTCCAATTGATCTCCGCCGGTCCCGACGGCTTGTTCGCGACGGAAGACGACATCGCCAACTTCAATCGATGAACGCGTCACGCACTCCCAACCGAGAAACTGCCAATCGCTTCGCGGTGAAAGGCATGACTTTGCTCGAGCTGTTGCTCGTGATGGTTCTCATGGGAGTCGTAATGGGTTTCGGAATCGGTGGCTTTGCGGCTTTTGATCCGGGCAGTGGAGCGGCCATCGAAACGGTGCGCGGCGCTTTGCGTTCGGCGGTCAACAAGGCGAAATCAGAACGCGCGCCCGCCGTGGTGCGTATCGATCGTACGAATAGCGTTGTGACGCCACGCGGATTGGGAGTTGTTGGAACCTGGCACTTTGAGGAATCCGCGATGCAAGGTGCATTCGGAATCAGCGGGCTCAGCACGGGAACCAATCTTGCCAAGGGCTATCTCGGCGCGGCCGTTGAGTTTCCGGCGGGAATTAACGCACGCGTGGAGTTCGACATCCAGAAAGATCCCTCCTTCGAATTCTCCGAAGGTTTTGCCATCGAGTGTTTGATCGCTCCCGAGGGTGGCTCGTCGGCGCACGCGATTAGCGTGGGGAACGTGTTCGGTTTGTACGTGCTCTCCACCGGCGCCATCCGCGCCTGGTTTGTTTCTGCTGACGCCGAGGGTGAGAGCAGTGGGCGAGTCGTGC
>JBLINP010000091.1:0-14227 GCA_047639415.1 Planctomycetota bacterium
GCTCCCGAAAGTTGATCGGCGGGCAAGCGGGTTGCGAGCACGGATTGCACGCTGCCCAAATTTACGACCAGGCTGGCTCCCAAGAGGAGCGCACCTAGGATCTGAAAGCCGCGCGTCTTCACTTTAGATTTTCGATCCAAATCGGCGAAGACCATGCCATTTCGCCGTCCATTCGTACAACGCGAACTTGCAACCAGTCGCCTGCCTTCCAATCGCCTGGTCGCCAAGCCTCATCGATTCGATCCTGGTTCAAGGGTGCCTGATCGAGTCGAACTTCCGCCCGCACCGATCCGATGCGAATCGCTTGCGGCTGGCCGAGGCGAACGTTTCCCAAGTCGGCGAGGCTTACAGACTCCGTCAATTTCTCTCGTTCTAGAAACAGAACAGGATTCTGGCCCAGCTTAATACGCGACATGAATCCACATTCACCGTAGTGGCCCAGCTCACCATCGAAACGAATCCCAGTCTCAACTTTCGTAATCGAATCCGGCGCCGTGTCTCTGAATGGAACAACGGAGTCAATCCAATTCGCATTCTCAAGTCGCAGGTTGAGCCGCGGATCACGCGTGGTGCCACCAAGCCTAACCGTCAGCCAGCCTTCGTTCTCGCTGCCCCACCACCCGTGTGCGAGTTGACCATTCCGGAGAACTTCAACGCGCGCGATCGGTTCACCAGCAGCGACACGCACCTGCAATGCCGCATCCTTTTCGACATCACCGATCTGGCCCATCATGAGTGAACCCAAACGCACGTCGAGTGCCATCTTCGCGGTAGCCGCGTAACAACGACGCGCTCGCAACGCGGCAAACAAACCATCGCGCGTTGGTTCGTCTACGTAAACAGCGGTGAACGCGCCGTTGGTTGTGACGTGATCGCTAGCGGCAACAACTCCGAAGTGTCGACCAGCATTTAAATAATCGACAGCGTGCGGATGCGTGGGCACGGCGTGAAAGGCTCGCAGGTCATCGGTCTTACTAAAATAGGATCCGCGTCGGCTCTGATAGATCTCGACGACGCTTTCAACTGCCGAACGCTGTCGCGGCCACTCCAACACAACTTTCGGATCTGCCAGCTGGTGGGGAATCGCGATCCACTTTCCAGCCGGATATGGAACGAAGCGTTTATTCGGGGTCCATTTTCGAAATGGAGCATCTTGAGCTTCCGCTGGATCGCTGCAAAATAGATTGCGATGCCCATCGGTTTGGGCCTGTTCGAATCCGAATAGAGTTGTGAATTCGCCATCAGCATTGAAACGCTCCGCCATCTCCATCGAGTAAGCCCATTGGCCCGGAGTCAGGTGTTGGTAGTGTTCCGTCAGTGCCAGGAAGTCGAGCTGAGCGATGTCGACCCCATATCGATACTGCGCCAACTGATTGCCGTCTTCGTCCATTTTGCAGCGCGACAAATCACTATGCCGGTGCAAGTCGCCCCACATGCGCGTCATGCCTTCGGTGAGCAAGGTCGGATCAGGATCGATTGAAGCTGCCGATGATACTGGATCGATTCGTCCCAGCGCGCGCGCAGAAGTCTCTTCCCAACTTGGCTGGCCGCCTTCAATGGCTACTTCAAGAGCAACCAATCGTGACGCCCCGGACAACGCAACCTCCCAGGCTCCCGCGCGCGGAAATTTATCCGTGCGCGCATCTGATTCGTAAACGACCGCAAGCCCTTTGCCCGGCAGCGCGACAGCGGCCAAGCCATCGACTCCAGGACCATCACTCTGAGGCAAGGTAACCACTCGACTCCATCCACTGGTAGCACTCGAGCGCGCCGCCACTCGCCACTCCCAAACCACGCGACGGTTCGCGCCCGTGTTCGCTTTGCCACGTGCGCCTTTATTTTCAAGTCGGTTCCAACGCGCCATCGCGCGAAAGAAAAACCACAACACGCCCGCTTCATCGACAACCAAGCGCGGAAGCTCGGCCATCGAATAACCCTGCGATCCGGCCCCCAATGCGCCGTTTAGCATCCCCTCCGGAAGTGGCAGTGCATGGAAACCGTCGACTTTGACGACTCCGAATCGAATCTGACGTTGTGAGTGGAGGCCACCACCTCGTCCGAACTCCGCTGCACCTTCATCCCAAGCGGCATACACCGTGCCTTCTAGATCAACGGCGATTGTCGCGTTGGCCTCGAAGAGATTGGAACCTGCTAATCGTTTCTCAAACTCGCCGCCTGCCTTAAGAACTACGTCGTAATCGCCAGCGTCGTGTCGATCGAACACCATGGCTCTCCAACCAGCCATGCCGTGTATGAATTCCGGACACCAGCCGATTTGCTTGCCGTTATCCAACAAGCGCCCATTGCGCCAACGCGAGTTTGAAACGCGAACAGAGGGATCGGGCAGTTGTGCGAGATCGAGTTCGTCCGGGATTCCGTCGAGCCACAACTTGCCCGAGGGCAGTCCCTTTACCGAAGTGCTCACCGAAGGATCGATCGACGAACCGGGCGTCCAGGTGACTTTCCGCTCTCCGCTTGAAGTTCGATAAAACAACCAAGTGGTTGAGTCCTTGTGTAGCAGAGCCGGAGCGCGTGGAGCTTGGCCATCCCTCGCCGAACCTTCGATCTCTTGAACGTTCGAGAGCTCAATCCGAACCGGTTCGGTTTGAGGCGACGCAAAACCAAGCAGCAGAAAAGCGACGGGCGACGCCCATGGCAGGAAGAATTGACTAATCGCTCGTTTCACGAATGGAGGGCTTTCTCATGGTCTTGGAGCGAGCGCGCCGAGCGCTCACGTTAAAAACATACGAGCGAGTGTACCTTGGTGTTTGCGATCTCCCCAGCGCCGAGCACGCTAGGTGCTGGGGCTAGAGGACCGGAATCGCTGGGAGTCGAGGAATCTACTGCTTGGATCCAGCGAGCACGCGCTCGCGATGCTCGCGCATCCAAGCTGGCACTTCCGAGGGCGGAAGCGCGGTGGAGCCCGTAACCCATGCCACTCGATCCTCGCGCGCAATGGTCAACGGCGTTTGAACGCTAACCGACGAAAGTCGCAGCTCTTGTTCGAGCGCATCAAGTCCAGTGACCTTGGCTGCGTTCGCCCAGCGGAAAAAACCGATCCAACCCGCCAGCGCGGACAATCGATCAAGATGACTAGCGATGCTCTTCATACTCGCTCCCTCGGGAGAACTCAAAACCGGACGCTTATTCGTTCCCGCTCCTGTGCGCAGCAACGGAATCATTCCGACGCGGTCGGCCAATTCCTCACCGCCTGGATTGCGACCGGGTCGATAAAGTCGCAACTCCAGATCCGCATCGAAGCGCAGTTGGTCCGTTCGAATACTCAGACGTACATCTCGATCTACGATCAGGCTCTTGCCACCTGCGAAGATCGGCATGAAGAACTGTGGCACGAGATCGGCGCGAACGGCGACGATTCCGGCTTGTGTGTTTTGAATCGAGGTCGCGAGACTAACCGCACCCTCTGCGCCGATGTCCACGAGCCAATCACCCGCTGCTTGATTGCGTGCAAAAGCCAATGCACCTGCGATGAACGAGGATTCATCTTCGGGCAGTCGAAGCACAGAGCCATCTTTCGATTGAAGCGTCCAACCTGAAGCACCGCGCTGAAAGCTCGCGTCCGACCACCGTTGCTCGAGTTCATCGTTCGCAAAGCGAGCCAGCAAACCGAAGACGATACCGCCGGGAACTTTGGTGAACGTGAGCGGGTTCTCAATCGTCGTGTTCAGGTTCGTGCGCAGCACCGGCGACGGACTCAGAGGCAAACCAGGCGTCACCATCTTAATTGGCGACTTGGTTGTAACGATCGGCGGAGGGATCAATGGCTTGGCCCCACTAACACCCGATTGCGATTGAGCATCCGCCCTGCTTGCGAAGCAAAGCAAGGCGATTGTGAGCGTCCCGTTCAATAAATGGCGGCTGTTGAACTTCATGACCGTCGAGTTTAGCTGTGATGGCTACGACTTGAAACCGTTGCCGCCACGATTGACGGGATCAATACTCGTCGGGCGTTTGAAGTGCCAAAGCCTCAAAGAAGCGTTGCGCCTTGTTTTGAGCTTTTTGCCAGGGGATATCGGCTCTCTGGAACAATTGCCGTAAAGACTCTCGGCACTGCTCTTCCTGCTCGGATTCCACTTCGATCTCAACCTCGTGGTCAATTCGACCACCGGGGAACTCGGTGCGATCCATTTCGAAGGTCAGGTCGACACCGTTCACATCAACCGGACCGAAATAACGGCGGATGTTGCGAAAGCTGCCTACGCACTCGAGCGTTTGACCGACCAGGGCGGTACGCGCAGTTTCTACGATGGGAATGCTTGCATCGCTAACGCCATCCAAAATCACGCCGAAGGGTGACTCCACGCCTGCCAAAATTCGTTCGGCAGTAACGGGATCGATCTCGATCTCTTCCTCGGCGCGTTCGATCAATCCGTCAAACGAGCGCTCAACCGGACCTTTGACCGTCAACAAGCGACGATTCTCTTCAAATCGCAAACGCAGCGACAATCCGTACGCGCGCAACGTTCGATGTTCGGTATCGAAAAAGTGATTTTCTTGCAGCGAGAAGGAGTCCGTATCGGACTCAGACCCGAGCATTGAAATCAAACGGCTAAAGTCATCCTCACCGCGGACGGAAAGTTTGAACTCAACCTCGCGGCCCTCGGTGTTGTTTTGATTAATCATGAGTATTCTCGATTCGTCTCATACTTTGTCGACGAACCACACCAAGTTCTAGACCAGAAAGACCTCGAAGTCACCAGAGGTCAGCTTATTGGGCCCTAGAGCTTGTAGTAATCTTCAGATTGCATCCCAACTCTCGACCGTTAGCCCTATTTGGCGAACTTACGATCGAATTGTGAATCGCGAATACAGTCTTGAAAACAGACCTGTGCATCTCGCTCGCCTCAAACGAGGCAGACCCAGCTCAAGAATTTGGCGATCGACTAATTCGTAGCCCAAGTGAGCGCAGGAAATGTTCCCGTTCGACGAATCGCAGTCAGCACGAGCGCAAGCTCTCCGACATGCGGCGTGCCTTCGAATTTAGTAACTGCTTCCGCTAGTAATCGACCAGCTCCGGACGAATCACCTTCACACAGCGCGCGCGCGTCGAGCAAACAATCTCTTGCTGCCAGCGCGATGCGAATCAGGCCGCGCTCTCCAGCTTCCGCCAAAAGTCCGCCACCCCCACCAGCAATCAGGCCCTCGTAGTACCGGTGCGCTTCCGCCAATTGCCCATCGGCTTCCGCAGTTCGTGCTTTTTCGTAGAGTTCAGCAAGATCACGAGAAAGCTGCCACTCCAGAACTTCTCCGGACATGCCGCACTCGCCGATACCGTCGCGAATGCGCTGCTTGAGATCGCAGTTCCCCTTACTGCCCGCTTTCTCTGCACCTGAAACGCAAACCGATTGATCGCCTTTCGCGCTGCGCACTTGAATGCCGGGATACCCCTCTGCAAGCAAACCCTCACGCTCGTCCTCTTCCAGTTCATCTAAATCCAGGACCATCGGAACGCACTGTTCCGCCAGGTCGCGCAAATCCTGATCCGCTCCCATCGCTCTCTCGGCTTCGTCGGCGACACCGCACTTCGAGTAACGTCCGAAGACCAAGAGCGGCCGCCCCGTTGCTGAAGCAAGTCGAGTCGCCTCTTCGCTCTCTTCGATCCATTCGATGCGTTCCTCTGAAACCGGATGATAGCTCGCCAATGTCGCAGGCATCTCCAAGTCGGTTGAGAACGACAGCGGACGCTTGAGCGGGATGGTTTTTAGAGCCAAAGGCGCTCCAGCGACAAAGAGTTGAGGCGTTTCGTTGTTCGGTCGCGTGAATCCAAACCAAGCGACGCTTGCAAGCGCTAGCAAACTGGCGGCAATGGCTACAGCTCGCGGAATTGAAAGCTTGCCATTCGTTTGACGTTGAACGGTAGTCTCAAGCTCGCGCTCTACATCTTTGAAAAGGAGTGAGCTTTGCGGCAAGTGCGCTTCATCGCCCGCACTCATTTGGTACACGGTGCGGTAGGCCTCGGCCAATTGGCGCAGCTCTTTGTCTGCTGCAAGCTCACGCTCGAACTGTACACGCGCATCCTGATCTAGAGCCCCTTCGGCCCAAGCCCTGATTCGTTCTAGTGAGTTTTGATTTGCCATAGCGTTATCGTTGATGGAGCGGTCTAGTGCGGTGCCGGCAGGTGATCTTTATAGGCCTTGAGTTTCTCCGCCAAAATCAAGGTAGCTCGGCGTACACGGCTTTCGACCGTCTTTACCGGAATCTCTATGGCTTCGGCGATCTCAACACATGTGAGTTGCTCGAAGCGGAATAGAAGAAAGGCTTCGCGCATTTCTTCTGACAGGTTGGCGATAGCGTCATTCGCACGTTCAAAAAGAAATTCGATGATCTCTTTTTGTTCTAACTCTGCATCAGCGGCCGGCTGAACGCCGGGTTCGCGATCAGAAATGGCGAGCAAGCCCGCGCGGCGCTCGCTCCTCTGCCTGGCGTTCAAAAACACGCGAAAAGCAATCGTTCGCAAATAGCCGGCGGCTGATCCTCTGCCCGCGAATTGATCGCGCTTCCGCCAGACCATGAGAAAGGTTTCCTGCAACAAATCGTCCGCGTCGGAGGCATTGTTCGTCAGCCGATAGAGGAAGCGAAAAAGTTGCTGGCGCTGGTCCTCAAAGAGGAAACAGAGCGTGCCGTGATCCAACGAATCGATCGGCTGGTCCGACGAATTGGCCCAAGGTCCGTAAAGCACGGGCGCGGGGGATTGATCGTCGAGGGATGAGTGAGAAGCCGACACTGAAAACGTTGGGATTGCTGGGCGTGAACAGAAGGCCAAGCTAGGACGGCCAACGGGAGGAAGCGTGAGATGTTAGGGACAGTGTCCCGGCCGAGTGGCCTTCAAGAAAGGGAAGAATCGAATCGGCAATTCTAATCGAGGAGCGTGTGAAGAGCGCAGGGGGCGCTACTATGGCATCAGATGGTCCAGCAGCGTGGTAAGGAACGGCAGATGAATGCCTGGCGATCGAACTATTTTGCTCTCGCCGCGGGACTGCTTCTGACGGGTTGCTCGACGGAAAAGCGCCCAAACGTCGTCCTCGTGGTGGTCGACACCCTGCGCGCCGACCGCATGTCCTGCTACGGATACTCGCGGCCCACCACCCCCTTTCTCGACCGCATGGCCGACGAGGGAGCGCTGTTCGAAGACGTCACGGCGCAGTTTTCGTGGACGGTGCCGTCGATGGTTTCGATGTTCACCGGTCGCTACCTCACCGACCTCTCCGAACAAGTCGCACCTGGACAACGCACGATCACGCAGGCTTTTCGAAAAGCGGGCTACATCACCGTCGGCGCCTCGGCCAATCTACTGCTGCAAAAAGATACGGGATTGCTAGCCGGATTCGACACCTTTGACGCGATGCCAGAAGCGTCTGACTCCGATCGCAGTTTGACCGAACTCGGTGCGAGCATTCTGGCAGCGCTCGACCAACAACTGGTGAATGCCGATGGAGCCAAGCAAACCGCTCCCGTGTTCATGTACTTGCATGCATTTGAAACGCACGATCCCTATCGGCGCTGGGAAGCGGCCGACGCGGAACTTAGCGTGACTGGCGCGATTCCAATTCAGCCAGAGGGCTGGCTGATTGAAAACCTCAAACCGTTTGCCGAACTTGCGCCAGACGATGATCCCTTGTGGCGAAGCGATCGCGATTGGATCAACCGTGCGCGCGGTCGCTATGAACACGAGATTCGGTTGGTCGACAGCCAATTGGAAACCTTCATGGACGAGTTGCGAGAACGTGGGCTTCTAGATCACGCGATCATCGCGCTCGTTTCCGACCATGGCGAAGGTTTATGGGAACACGAACCTCCCGATTGGATTCGTGATCGAGCCATCGAAACGGAAGATTATTGGGAGCGTTTGCCGCGCGAAATTTTCTATCAAAAGCACGGCGCGATTCAGTATCAGGAAGTCTTGGCGACGCCCATGATGATCTGGGGCAGCGGCATCCCGAAGGGCGCGCGCGTGAGCACGCCCGTCGAGAATATCGATTTACTTCCGACTCTGCTTCAACTTGCGGACCTTCCGATCCTTCCAGATTTGCACGGCCAAAGCTTGGTCCCGCAGCTATCAAATTCACGCGTAGCGCCACGAACCTTTGTTTATTCGCTCGGCGTTCAAGGCGCCACCATCCGGGAGGTCGCCAGTAGTCTCAAGCTGATCGTGCCTCAACGAAAGTCTGAGTCGCTGGGCGAGCCTCATCGCCTGTACCGATTGAGTGAGGATCCGCACGAACGAACGAATCTGGCTGAATCGCATCCAGCCGACGTAGCTCGCTTGCGCCGCGCGTTTGATCAATGGGTTGAAAAGTATCCAGTTCAACGCGGAAATCGGACCGGAAGTCGAGCAGCGGAACGCACGGCTGCTTTGCGCCGCCGCCTAAGCGCGATCGGCTACACCAGCGACGAATCGACGAGCGACGAGTGAGCATCACCACTCACAGCTCGGCTTTCTCCGGTAACTCTATCGGCAGTCCCGACTAGATCGTGCTGTGCGCATGAAGCTTCGTTTCGCTCCCTCGATTACCCGCATCGTACTGGCCTCTATTGGCTGGCTCATTTGCTCGGGTACCCCTAGCTACGCAATTCAAGACAGTGAGTTCGGGCTATCCCCGGAGGAGGTCATTCATGAATCGATCGAAGACCTTGACAACTGGCTAAGTTCGTTCAACTCGAAGATGTCTATCTCCGATGATCGTCTGCGATGGGTCAAGCAACACATCACGCAGCTCGAACGTTCGCTGCACGAGGCTCCCTCGGAAATGATTCAAGTCGCGAGCACGATGCTCGACTTCGCCAGTTATCGACTGATCAAGTTGCCCAACAAGTCCTCGTTTATGGGCGGCGAGCCAACTTACGTCATTCGCAAGCTCGGGCTCAATTCGCTCACTTCACTCGAATCGGACGGTTATGGACAAGCTATAACCGATTGGTTGACCCGCGGAGTACTTGCGGAGCCTAGTTTGAACGATGCGAGCCGCCGCTGGTTCGCTTTGTTCAAGGTACTTCCACAGCACAGCTCGCTCATCGAATCGATCCTACTCCGCATCGCAAGTAGCTCCGATGATTCGCTTCGCAATGAAGTTCAGAGCGCGCTCCCGTATCGAACGGATCCGCGCATCGATGCGTTTCTGGTTGAGCAACTCAATGCGCCGCGCATTATCGGAACGCCTCATCCCTACAACTTGCTGCGACTGCGCTTGCAGCAGAGCCCTCTAGCTCAAGACGCCTCGCACCAACTGATCGCGTATATCAAAGACCTCTTGTTGGACGAAGACTGGCGAGTGGCCTCGCGCGGCATCCAACTGTCTCTCGATCTGCGCGCGAAACGAACGATCCCCATGCTCGTCGAAGCCTTGTTCACGTGGAATCAGCGCGAACAGAGCAACGTGGCTAGCGCGCGCCGTACCGCATGGGAAATTAGTCGTGCGCTGCGCAAATTCTCCGGCCTCAGCATAGGAACCAATCCGCGCAATTGGATGACTTGGTGGAAGGCGGTCAAGAACGATATAGGAGAGACGATTTCGCCTCCAAAAGTCGACCCCAAGAACCTCAGAAGTTCTGCCGGATTCTTTGGACTCCAGCCCGTATCCAATCGCGTGACCTTCATCATCGATCACTCGGGCAGCATGCTGACGCGTTGGGCAAATTCGGATGCCACGCGTTATGAGCAGGCCATCGATCAATTGCTGAAATACCTACAAGCTTCCGGCCAGGACACGCTATTCAACATAGTCTTGTTCAACAGCGAGCCGATCACTTCCTCACCACATCTCATTGGCGCAACTCCTGATCGTTTGGAGCTAGCGCGCAAGTCGTTGCTCGGCCGACTTCCCGATGGCGGAACCAATTTGCGAGCAGCAGTCGAAGCCGCGCTCAAACTCGACCGCAACGGGGATGCTGATCTCGGGCGAATCGAAGCCGACACGATCATTGTGCTTTGCGACGGTAGCACCGACACGGGACCAAGCTGGATCGCACCACTTCTGGAACGAGTCAACGTCGACTTGCAGGTCGTGTTTCACTGCGTCCAGATCGGATCCAATGGAGATGGATCGCTCGAAGCTCTCGCTCGCCTTTCGGGCGGAGAGTTCGTGGAAATCCCCGAATAGAGCGCGCTCTACGGAGACACAAAGTCCTGAGCTACTCGGAAGCAGGCCGGAAGCTAGGCAAGTTCGGACGCAAGCGCTGATCCAATCTTCCGATCGCGCCGTCCAACCCTTTTCCGTCCAAGCGAACGCCTTTGGGAGTCGCACCCGAACCGGGATTAATGCAGACACCCGAGTATTGTTGATTCGCCAAGTTGAAGAAACTCGAACGCCAACGCGGAAGCATGTGGTGCGCCTGAATCTCGTCAATCGACGCGTCTTCGGTACGAAATGTCCGCTTGAACTCCATCAATTCGCGCTCGCCCGAAAACAATGCCAGGTCGTCGGTACCCGGCACTTTGACCAAGCCGGCCGCCGCACCCGCAGGTGAAACAGCACCAATGTACAAAGGCCAATCTGCCGCAATTTGACCGCAAATTGATTGATCCGCAGCGTAGTCACCCTTCTGAAGATTGGCCAAACCGAGAACCACTTGGGCACCATCGGGTTGCGACATATTTTGCGCCCACAGATGGAGGTGAAACAACTCAGAAGCATTGAGCGTCAATGTCTTTCCGTCGTTTGCACCATCGGCGGTCGGGTTCAAAACGACTCCGTCGCAACGACCTGCGAGGCGAAGCCAATTCATGAACGGCGGCTCAGACTGTGGTTGGATCGGTCGTTGAAGCTTGGCACCCGACGCGCGAACATAGGCTTGATACTTTGCATCGTCGGTAAAGACGGGAAGGTAAGAACCTCCGTCGTAATTGACTTGTGTTTGAGAAGCCGTCATCGGCGGGCCGAGCAATTGGCTCCAGTTCAAAGCCATAGCGCGAATCACCTCCGCCTTAAGACCGTGCACTCCCTGGATCGCACCGAGGTGTTCTGTTTCGACTTCGCGAACTTGGCTGAGATCTTTGATTCCCAGTATCGTCGGGAACAACATGCTCGGAATTGAGTTGCGGTGAAGCTTCACGCCTCCGTCGCCTGCATGCGGGTCGATCAAAATTTCGACGGCATTTTGCGGCGAAGACCAAATCCACCGGAATGCCTCGACGCCAACAAAGGGGATCAGTTCGCAAGTTTCGTTGCCGCGCGCGAGCGATTGACTCGCCTCCGCCTCACTCGTGTAAATACTCGTACGAGCCGTGTTTTGGCCTGCGCCATCTGCGACGTTTACAACGTGTGGCCAATCCTTTTGCGTGGGCGCAGATTCGATGAAAGGCACCCAAAAGTCCAATTCGGTGGCATAGAGCTCAGTCGCTCGCCAGGTGTTCTCCGGTTCTGAATCGGCAAGCGTCTTAATTTGAAGCAGTTTCTCGTGTGCTTCGTCCTGCGAGTAACGCGCATGGAAGGAAGTCGCTTCAGGCTCCTTCGTCCTCGCGGAAGGCGCTTCGGAAGCTTCAATCTCAGCCTCTGTCGGCACGAGTGCTCCCAAGAAATCATTCATCGAGGGATCGAGTTCCGCTTCCAATCCATCAAAAACCAGTTCGTGTTCTGCGCTTTCGCCACCATCAATCAATTCACTGATGTCGCTTGCGGATTCATTGTCAGGCGTTGTCGCGGTAGTTGCAGTAGTCTCAGTAGCGATCTCGAGCAAGCGCTCATCATCGCGTTCATCAACCTCACTTGATTTGAAGCTTTCCGCTGTCGCGACAACTTGATCCTCGTGATGCTGGCCGAGTCTAAGCTCGCGAATCGTTTTCAGATCCGCGGTGTTGAAACACCGTTCGTCCGGTAAGCCGGGATCGACGATCAAACGATCGACGCCTGCGCCGAGTGTACCTTCCAGTGCCAGCGACGGATCGACCGGCGCAACGACCAAGCTGGGAATCGACTCGCGCATGCGAGCGAGGTTGTCGTAAGCGGAACCGCGCGATGTGAAGACGAAGGCCTGCTTCATCCCCGCTTCATTCGTGTGGTAATAAACGCGCCCTTGCCGCATGACAATGCAAAGGTTCGATGGCGAGACGAACCACTCCACGGCGAAGGCCATGATGAGAGCGCTGATATTACTGCGGTCGAGATCAAGTGCGATGCCGCCGCCGGCATCAAGAGTGAAGCCTGGTGCGTCCGTTTGCCACAATCGCATCAAGCTGCTCAACCAAGTCTCGGTTCGACACTCGAAAGAATGATCCGAACCCACCTGCGTGGAAGCAGTCGCGTGTTCTTGAAGAGATTCGAAGTCGATGAACAAACGGGGATAAGCTCCGTCTTTCGCATCAGTTGTCCTGTCCGTAGTTTGCTGCCCTTCCCCATCCCTTTCGAGGAGGCAATGCATCCATGAAGTTGCAGGGATGTTGGTCGCAATATCGTCCATCGTGAGTTCGAGCGCGGAGGAGCAATCGAGCACTTCGCGAAGATTGGGAGTGGCAGGCTTATTCATAGCTGGGCGGTTCAAATAGGAAGATTGTTCCTCCTGCATCGAGTCCACGCCGAATAAGCTTGACCCTCATTTGACATCTCTTAATGACGATTTCAATTTCTGGCAATTGGCCATCCATTACGCCGCCCTACGCCAGCTTTAGCGCCGATCAAACACCGGCTCCCAAAATGACCGCTGGGTATCACGAAATGAAACCTCACTGAAAATGAGCCTCGATTAGCGCCGCCTAACGGGAACAGAAAAGTCACAATTCATGGGTATGAAACGACACGTTAATCCCTCGCTACTGGGGAGAGGGCCTCATACTCGAAGCTTGCTCCGCCGCAACTTCATGGATAACTTCCGAATTAGGATCCCGTTCATTTGAAGCCTTCATCCACCCCGAGAATGCGGCGCCGATCAAACTGGCGTTGCCCTTGAAACTCGCTCCAACTGGAGAATCCAAAGCTGGCGCTCATCGCTATTTTTAAGAGCACACGCCTCGCGGAACTACGCAATGACTTGGACAACACTTCGCCGCGCATCTGATCGCCTAGAGCGCCTTTTACCAGGATCGGAAACTTCCGCTGCCCGAGCGGCACGACGCCGATGTAAGTCATATCGTTCGCGCGTTCGGCCTGCTTGCTTTCAGAGCGACTTGGTCCCAAAAACAAAGTGGGATTCGAAACCCATATGCGAACGCCCTGCAGTCCGTGCCCTTTGCGATTGATCAACCGACCGCGTATTTCGAGAGGTGTTGATCCGACGGTAATCAGATTGAACTCCGGCCACGAACCATTCACTCCTGCTTCGCTTAACGAAGATTCCCCAAGCTGATGGCCCGCCTTCAAAACCATGAGCCGAGCGGGGATTTCATCGCCGCAATCCAACTGAAACTGTCCAAGTTCATCAGAGGCCGTTTGGTGATGTCCATCCGACACTTTCGCATTCGCTATGCGTTCGCCTAATGGACCGCGCACTTCCCCGAGAATGGCCACCGAACCGCGATTGACTCGCTCAAGCTCCAACTCCATTGAGAGGTCAGCAAACTCGGGAAGTTCAACCTGCCTAGTCTCATAACTCTCGAAACTGACCTCTAAAAGGGTATTTGGAAGCGACGGTGCCTTTTCAAAACGGAACTGCCCTCGCGGTCGGTTTGCGTTTCGAACGGAACAGGCGCGGACATTTCCAAACTCAGACCCAAGCTTGAAGCCCAGTCATCGGGGAATCGCAAAGCCAAGGAAACACCTTCCAGTGGAGAGCCGTCGACATTCAAGCTGAAACCGCTTTACGCGCATATGTCCAAGGTGACACCGGATGAAGTCATCGTCGAAGGTTGGGATTGGATCGCAACTACCGAGCGAAATCGCGGCGACAAACTCAAGGCTCGCAAAGCGATGCGCAAAGCCTGTCCGCACGTAGGCAATGACGGCGAAGGCATGCTATGGGGACTCCGCACTGCGTTGTACCACTGGGAGAATCGCGACGAACTGAAGTCTTCTGATAAGAGCTTTGCCTTGAAGGTTGCGATGCGTTGTCAGGAACTCAACCTTGAAATTTTGAGTAACGAAGGCGAACAGCGAGACTTGGAAGTTCTCGACGTCTTAGCGCGTTGCTAATTGATGAACTCTCGAAAAAGGAGGGTCGGGTGGACCTGGGCCGTTTCCAGCCCAGGCCTCCCACAGATCCGGACGTGCGCAATTCACGCATCCGGCTCCTCAGAAACATGGGTTCGCTACGTGGGGCGTAAGCTCGACCGAACGGCGAG